>JAIOPR010000142.1 GCA_021413805.1 Planctomycetota bacterium | reverse complement strand
CTTCGCGACGTCGCCGCCATCCGCCGCCGCCACGACGCCGTGCAGGAACTCGCCGAGCAGCACCTCTTCCGCCAGGAATTGCAGGCCCTGATGCGCCGGATGGGCGACCTCGAGCGGCTCGCGGCGCGCCTCGGCAGCGGCCGCGCGAACGCCCGCGACCTCGTCGGCGTGGGTTCAACCCTCTCGCAGATTCCGGAAATGGTGGAAGCGCTCTCGACGGCGAAATCGGCGCTCGCTCGGGAAGTCGCCGCGGCGCTCGACCCGCAGGCCGCGCTCGCCGACACGCTGACCCGCGCCATCGCCGACGACCCGCCGCTCGTCCTCAAGGACGGCGGCCTCATCCGCGAAGCCTTCGACCCCGAACTCGACCGGCTCCGGGCGCTTCAGAAAGACGGCCAGTCCTGGATCGCGCAGTTCCAGGCGGAAGAGCAGAAGAGGACGGGGATCGCGGTGAAGGTCGCGTTCAACCAGGTGTTCGGGTACTACATCGAGATCACGCATGCGCAGGCCGGGAAGGGCGCGGTGCCGCCGGAGTACATCCGGAAGCAGACGACGAAGAATGCGGAGCGGTACATCACGCCCGGGCTGAAGGAGCGGGAGACGGAGGTTTTGAACGCGGACACGGCGGCGAAGAAGCGCGAGTACGAGGTGTTTCTCGAGTTGAGGGAGCGGACGGCGGCGGGGGTGCCGGCGTTGCAGCGGACGGCGCGGGCGATCGCGGAGCTGGACGTGGTGGCAGGGCTGGCGCAGGTGGCGGTCGAGCACCGGTACGTGCGGCCCGTTGTAGACGAGACGGGGGTGATCGAGATCCGCGAAGGACGCCACCCGGTGCTCGAGCGCTTCACGACGGACCGCTTCGTCCCGAACGACACCGCCGTCGACGCGGACGGCGGGAGGATCGACCTGATCACGGGCCCGAACATGGCGGGGAAATCGACGTACATCCGCCAGGTGGCGCTGATCGCGTTGATGGCACAGGCGGGGAGTTTCGTCCCGGCGGCGGCGGCGCGGATCGGTGTCGTCGACCGGATTTTCACGCGCGTCGGGTCCGGCGACGAACTGACGCGCGGGAACTCGACGTTCATGGTCGAGATGAATGAGACCGCGGCGATCCTGCACAACGCGACGGCGCGGTCGCTCGTCATCCTCGACGAGATCGGCCGCGGGACGTCCACTTTCGACGGGCTGTCGATCGCCTGGGCCGTCACCGAATTCCTCCACGACCGCATCGGCGCCCGGACGCTCTTCGCCACCCACTATCACGAACTCACCGAGCTCGCGAAAATTCTCCCCGGCCTCCGCAATCTCCACGTCCAGGTCCGCGAGTTCAAGGGACAGGTCGTCTTTACCCACCGCATCGCGGTCGGCGCCACCGACAAGTCCTACGGCGTCCACGTCGCGCAACTCGCCGGGCTGCCAAAAGCCGTGATCGATCGCGCCGGGGAAATCCTGAAGAAATTGGAAGCGCAGGAGCTGGAAGTGATGGACCGCCCGAAATTCGCCCGGCAGGCGAGCGCCGCGAAGGCGCTTCAGAGGTCCCTGTTCGGGGAAGAGCCGCGGAAATAGCGCGGCTGTCTTGAATCACGTATTCACGCCCAGGGTCTCCACGCAAGCCTGACACCGCTGCTCCAGTGGACGTGCCTGGGATGAGTCGCCTGGCGATACGCCGCGGAGGAGATTTGCGCCCCTTGGGACCATGTGCCCCCGCGCATGCAGAACCAGTCGCGGTAGGGAACTTCCGGGGCGTTCAGGAGCCAGGTCTGCACTCCCCCGCCCAGGTCACGGATCCCGTACGGTGACTCGTCCGCCGCAAATGTGCCCATCGGCAACGGCCTCAGCCCGCCGGGCACGGAGTTGTTCGTGTGGGCGTACGAGCCGTCGAACTCGTCGCCGTAGGGGTAGGCGCGGGCGTCCACCCCGCGCGCGGCCTTTTCCCATTCTTCCTCGTGCATCAGCGTGGCAGGCAGGCCGTCGCATTTGGTGCGCCAGCTCACATACGCCACCGCGTCGAACCAGGAGATCCCGAAGACCGCGTAATCCGGCGCCTTTATCAAAGTCTTCGCGTCGTCGGCCGGCAGAAGCGCAAATCCCGAGGGGGTTTCGCCGAAATAGCGGGTATCCCCTTCCCGCGGCTGGTGCTTGCGCGCCTCCTCTTTCAGCCCGGCGGCGCAGAGGTCGTTCAGGAACTCGAGGTACTCACCCGCCGTGAGGGGCCATTTCGCGACGAAGAAGTCCTCCGTCACTTTCGTCGCCTCCGGCCCGCCGCCTGCGTGCTGGCCCCCGAAAATGTACGGCCCGCCGGGGACGTAGCAGGCGCCGGGTGGAATCTCCGAAGCGCGGTAGAGATTCACGTCCTGGGCCCACATCGCGCCGCGATCAATCCGGACGGGAAGAAGCGTCTCCGCGAAGCCGGCCGCCTTCAGCGTGCAGCGGTAGGAACCCTGCGGCAACTTTGTGCCCGCGAGCGGGGTCCTCCCGAGTAATTTCAGCTCGCCCAGCTGGAGCCGCTTGTCGCGTTCTTCGTAGCGCGCGATCCACACTTCCGCCCCCCGCACTTCCTGGCGCGGGCAACCCGCCGTGTGGCCCCACCGCACGCCTTCGGGCTGCGTCTTCACGATCGGGACCGGCACGTCCCTGTCGGTCAACGGCGAATCCGGCCGGGCGCGTCCGTCGCGCCACGGGATCGTGCTGCTTTCCCCGATCTCGACCCTCCACCCGGGATGGCAGATCGGCTCCAGGCACTTGCACCCGTAGGCAAACGTCCGGAGCGAAAGCTCTCCCGGCGCCTCCAGCATTTCGCGGTACCGCTGCGCTCGATCGTGGATCTCCAGCGTGCTCCGGTGGATCAGCATCTCCTTCCGGTCGCGCCGGCGCTCCGCCTCCAGGAAACGGTCCAGCGAGAGATCGCACAGCCCGTCCCGCGCTTCCACGCAGTCCCCCTTGACCGTCAGCGCCTGCCCGAACTCGGCGCTGGCCGAAGCGAAGGCCCGGATCCGTTCTTCCTCCAGCCTGCGGTGTTGCGCCTCCGCGTCCCACAACGGCCGCTTCTCCTCCGCCGGCTGGTGCGGCTTGATCCTTCCCGACCACTCCTTCACGGTCTTCGCCTGCCGCTCGATCTCGCCCGCCAGCTCCCGGTATCGGCGGAGATGCCCCTGGCCTTTCTCCACCCGCTCACGCGCTTCCTTCTCTTCCCGCTCGCGTTCCTTCACGCCTTCGAGAAACTGCTGGATTTCGCGGTGAAGCGCGAGGGCGGACGGGAACCGCTGGTCCTTTCGAGGCGCCATCGCCCTGCGGCAGATGGCGTCGAGATCGTGCGGGATGGCCGGCGCGACCGAGGACGGGGCGGGCACGATGCCGAAGCGCGCCTTGTCGAGCAGCTCGGCGATCGAATCCGCTTCGAATGGCGGATGAAGCGTGAGGACTTCGAAGAGAATGGCGCCGAGCGCCCAGATGTCGCTGCGCTCGTCGACTTCCGACTGATGCCCTGCTGCCTGCTCGGGCGACATGTAGCCGGGCGTCCCGACCACGGATCCCTCGAGCGTTTGCAGGGAAGATCCGGACGTGCGCAGCAGCAGCATCGTCGCCGCGGGATCGTTTGCGGCTATCGGAAGTGCCGCACCATCCGCCTCCAGGTGCCCCGCTTCAGACTTTTCCTTGGCGAGCCCCCAGTCCACGATCAGGGTTTCACCGTAATCGCCGATCATCACGTTCGCGGGCTTGAGATCGCGGTGGATGATCCCTTTCGAATGCGCGAAGGCCACCCCGAGACAGATGTCCTGGACGATCGACAGCAGCCGGCCGCGCGAATACGTCTCGACGGTCGCCGGGTCGCCCTTCGCCAGTTCCACGAGCAGCTTCCCCAGGTCCCGCCCCAGCACGCGCTTCATCGTGAGCGCCAGCCGCGAATGCCCATCCGGCCCGGGCAGCTCCGCCAGGTCGTGCACGGGGACGATGTTCGGGTGCTCGAGCTGCGCCGTCAGCGCCGCTTCCCGCACAAACCGGTCGCGCAATTCCGGCGGAAGCCCGTCGAGCACGAGCTTGATCGCGACGTCGCGCCGAAGGACGCCGTCGCGCGCGGCAACGACCCGCCCGAGGCCGCCGTGGCCGATCTCTTTTCCGAGCGTGTAGCGCGGCTCTGTCATGGGGCGCAAGGATACCTTTCGCCCGGCCGCGAGGTCACTCCGCCGGCAAAAGGTCCGCGAAAACGAATCCGTCCCGCGTCACGATTTCGCCCCGCGTCACCGGCACCGCCCGCTCAAACATCGGCCCCGCCCACGCGAAGGTGTGGAACTCTCCCTGCTCGCCGCACGGGTCAACACCCGCCGGCAGGTCCCGGAGCAGCGCCGCGTCGAATTCCCGGCTCGCGAACGCCGCGTCAAGTCGCTTCGGATCGACGCATGTCAGGATCGCTTTAAGCCCGCCCGCGATCATCTCCCGGGCCAGCTCGGCGGTAGGGCGGCCCCAGAGCGGGAAGAGCGCCTCAAGTCCCGTCCCCTCGTGCCGCTCCAGCCGGTAAGCCCGCACGTCCTCCAGGAACAGGTCGCCGTAAGAGATCGCTTCGATGCCCTCGCCCTTCGCCCGCGCCATGACCCCCGCCACCAGGTCCTCATAAGTGCCGTTCGGGCAAGGCCACGGCAGGCGCACTTTCCAGACCGGCAACCCCGCGGCCGCCGCCTGCATGTCCAGCAGCCGCTCCCGGACGGCGTGCATGGCGACCCGCCCGTGGGTTGCGTTCAGGGTCGTGAAGAGACCGACGACGTCCACACGACCCTCGGCGCGCAGTGCGTGAAGAGCCCAGGCGCTGTCCTTGCCGCTGGACCAGGACAGCAGGGCCTTTGGGCGTGCCATCGGTTCGCCTCGTGAACGGGAATGCGGCAGCTACGGTATGGAGAAGAGTTATAACCAGTCGGCGCGCGCTCGCCTCCCAACGGTCCGCCTCCCAAGCTTACTTCAAGCACGCCGTTTCACCTCCTCGCCCACCCCGCACCCCTCGCGCTATACTTCCCACCCCCACACAACGACGAGGACCCCATGGACATCCGCGAGCTGCTGAAGAAGACGGTCGATCAGGGGAAGTGGATCAACCTGCGCGAGTCGGGCGGGAGCTGGATCATTTCGCTCGACCTGAAAGGCGGGCGGAAGCAGACCGTGACGCTGTCCACGTTCAGCGAGGGCGGGCACGAGTTCGGGAGGCTGAAGTCGAAGATCGCGCCGGCGAAGGCGCTGGCGGGCGAGCGGCCGACGGCGGCGTTGAAGATGAACGCGAACCTGACGTTCGGGTCGCTGGTCGTGGAAGGCGAGGACCTGATCATGCAGGAGACACTGATGGTTGCGGAGACGACGCCGGCGCACCTGCTGGCGTCGCTGCAGTACATCGGGGAGATGGCGGACCGGTACGAGAAGATGCTGGGGGGAGGGGATAAGCACTGAGTGCAGGTCCGACGGTGAGTCGAACTCCTTCCCTTCCCGGCCGTCCGGCACGTCCGTCCTGCCTTTGTCCTGCAGTTGTCCTCCGCCAGCCGGTGTAGCCCTTTTTTTCCATTCGCGAGTCCGAAACGACGAAAAAGAGAAACAACGGCTGGCGGAGGACAACGGCAGGACGACGGCAGGATTGACGACTTGACTGGCAAACAGCGGCCCAGAGCTCAACCCGAGTACTAAGAAGCTTCGGGGACGGCTAGAGCCGCTCCCACCCCGCATCCAGCAAATCCTTCGTCTCCCCCGGCCACTTCCGCAGATCCGGCGCAGTCTCCTCCAGGTCGTGCAAGAGATCCCGCAGCCTTCGGCGCGGCTCGGCGCCTGCACCCGTCAGCGCCTCCTGCATCGCCACCTTCGCCTTCCGCCCAAATCCCCGCAGCTTCGCGTCCGCCCCTTCGCGCACCGCCAGCGCCTCCGCATCGAGATCCCGGATCGCAGCGGCGATCCCGGCCGTTTCCTCCGCGGTCGGCGGCGCCGTCACGGCATCCTTGCCGGTCGCTTCGCCCAGGTCCTTGCCCCACACCGCGCCGTCCTCTGAGACGACCAGCGTCATCCAGCCCGTCACGCCGCGCTCGGCGGGTGAAGCGATGAACGCGAACCCGTCGGCCGCAATCGCCGCGAACCGGTAGCCGTGCCAGGGGGCTTGGGGCGAAGCGGGTGCCAGCTTTGCCGACGCCGGCAGCGGCCGCAGGTCCGCGGCGCCCAGCTCCGGCGCGATCAGCGCGAGCGGCTTCCCTTCCCCGTCCACCAGCCGCGCCAGTCCCGACCAGTCCGCCGTCCACCAGTCTTTCGCGCCATTGCCGTCGAGGTCGCCTTCCCGGATCTTCTTCTCGGCTTCGACCGCTTCGCGAAGCGCCTTCACGGCGTCCACCTGGTTGCGGAACGGGCGGAAGGCTTCGCGTTTCGCGAGAAAGCGCCCGTTGGACCAGGTGAGGACGAGGGCGGTGGCCTTGTCGGTGGTAAGGGCAACGACGCGCTCGCCTCCGTCGATGGGGGACGACGAGACGAAGGCGGTGAGCGGGGCGATCGCCAACGTGCGTTCGTTCTCGGCGGGATCGCCCTCGATCAGCGTCTTGATGAAATCCCGGTCCTTGCGCGCGACGGCCGTCGCCACGAACCTCCAGGCTTCTTCGGTGGTTTTCGGTGCGGTGGGAAGCGTCCAGTCCACCTGGGCCTGGCAGGAGTAGCAGCTCGAGTTTCCCCAGGCGAGCGTTGTGCCGCAGAACGGGCACGCCGGCGAGACGGTTTTGCGATCCCAGTCGGGGGGAAGCGCTGCCGCGGGGGCTGTGGCGAGAGTGAAGATCGCGGCGGCGAGGAGGAGTCGCACCGCGGGGGCCCTAGACGCCCGCCGCGAGCAGCTCGAACACCGCCGCGCCGTGCCGCTTGATCGCCGGGACGAGCCCCTGCTCGCGCATCAGCGACTTGACGATCGGCGTCAGCGCCTCGGCGCGGAATTTCTTCCCCGTCGCGGGGAGCACGATTTCGCCCGTGTTGACGTTCACGGACAGCTCCGTGTCGTCGTTCACGGCGGCGTAGAACGCGTCGTCGCTCACGACAAGGAACGGAAGCGCTTCATTCACCAGGTTGCGCTTGTGGATGAACGCGTAGCTCCTCGCGATGACGAGCTTGATCCCGGCGCCCTGAAGCGCCCAGACGGCCTGCTCGCGCGACGAGCCGCTTCCCCATCCTTTGCCGGCCACGATGATGTTCTGGCCCTTGCGGACGAGGGCCGCGAAACCGGGCTTGGCAAAGTGGAAGCATTTTTCGCCGAGCTCGTCGAGTTTCACGAGGTGGCAGAACTCGCCGGGAATGATCGCGTCGGTGTCGATGTTGTCGGCGAACTTCTGCGCCCGGCCGCGGACGGTCCACGGCTGGTCCACGCCGGCGGCGGCGGTGGAGGTTTGCGGCGGGACGACGTCGAGCGCGGGCTCGGTCGTGACGACGTTCGGGAGCGGCGCGCGGCGGTCGCGGCCGAGAAGTTTTTCAAAGCGCTCGCGGTCGATCTTCGCGAGGAACGGCCGCGGGTCGGCGACTTTCATCGAGACGGCGGAAGCGGCGACGGTCGCGCCCGAAGCGAGCCACGCGAGCGACCCTTCGCCCATGCGGTTGGGGAAATTGCGGTTCTGCGAGGAAAGCCACGTCTCCCCCTTGCCGGCCTTTTCGCTCGCGACGCCGAGGCACATCGAGCACCCCGGGACGGAGACGCGGAAACCGGCCTGCTCGTAGATTTTCCAGAGCCCCGCGTTCTGGAGGTTGCGCTGGATCGAGAGGTCGCCCGGCACGACGATGCGCTTGTTCGAAACGACCGGCTTCTGGTCCTTCATCACCTGCTCCAGCACCAGAGCCGCCAGCACCAGCTCTTCCTCCGTCGTCGTGCACGCCCCGATGAACGCGCCCTGCAGCTCCATGCCGGCGTGCTGCTCGGCGGTGAAAACGTTGTCGGGGCTGAAGGGCTTCGCCACGAGCGGGACGATTTTCGAGAGGTCGATCGGGAAACGGGCGACGTACGGCGCGCCCTCGTCGGCGCGGAAGAACTGCGCTTCCGCCCGGTGCGATTTGCGCTTCGCAAGCCACGCAGCGACCTGGGCGTCCGGCTCGAAGATCCCGTTGAGGCCGCCGAATTCAGCGGTCATGTTGGCGATGGTGAAGCGTGCGTCGGTGGTGAGTTCCTTCACGCCCTCGCCGCGGTACTCGACGGAGCGTTCCATGGCGACGGTGTTGCGGCCGAGGTCGCCGAGGGTGCGGAGGATGATGTCCTTTCCGCCGATCCCGAACTGGGGCTTGCCGGTGTAGACGACCTCGATGGCTTCGGGGACTTCGATCCAGCTCGTGCCGAGCACCATCGCCGCCGTGATGTCCGCGCCGCCGAGGCCGATCGCAAACGCGCCCATCCCGCCGTGCGACGAGGTGTGCGAATCGGCGCCGAGCACGATCTCGCCGGGCTGCACAAGGTCACGGTAGAACTTCGTGTGGAGAATCGTTTCGTTGGCGTCGTAGAAGTGCGTGATTCCGGCTTCCTTCGCGAAGTCGCGCGAAAGCTGCGTGAGTTTCTGGGCGCGCTTGTCGGTCGCGAGCGTGACGGGGTCCACGGTGTGATCGACCGCGAGGAAGAACCGGTCCTTGTCGTAGACCGGCGGGCGGCCGAGCATCTCGTACGTCCGGTCCATCCCGTTCCACGCGAGCTCGCTCGCGATCGTCCAGTCCACCTTCACCTGCAGGATGTCCCCGGTTTCGACCCACGGCCGCGTCAGGCCGATCGCGTGCGCCGCGAGGACTTTCTGGGTGAGCGTCATCGGTTTGCGCGTCATGTTGTAAAGCATACGAGGGCAATGCGGGATGACCAAGGAAGAGCTTTCGAGGATGGGAGCGGGGGGGGGCTGACGGCCGGGGCCTCCTGCCGGGGCTTAGGGCCGGGGCGGAAAGCCGGGGCTAACGACCGGGGCCAGGAGCCGGGGCATGCGGGACCTCAAATGAGCGAAACAGCGACACGAGCCACGCGGCCGTCACGACAGCGTAGGCGCCCATCAACATCCAGGCCATCGACGAGTTGAAGGTCCCGCCGGGAAAGTTCGCGCGGTACGCCAGCTCCGTCATCGCCACCAGCAGCCCCACCGTCCCCAGCATGAACATCGCCAGGCTCCCGCCCAGCTTCCGGAATGCTTCTTCCCGCCTCCCCGGCGCCAGCCAGAACTCGCGGTTCGGGAGATTCACCATGCCGACCGGCAGTCCCCTCACCAACGCGTCCACGCACCACGGCATCGCGGCCAGGAACATCGTCGTCCCCGCAAACACCGCCACGAACATTTCCCGCGACATCCAGCCATTCGGGTGGCCAGCCAGGTCGAAATGCGAAGCAGCCTTCGCGGGCAGACCGTGGAGATAGCGCACGGCCTGGAACGCGACGAACGCCTCCAGGGCGGCGAGAGCAAGGTGGGCGTTGGTGAAGCGGCGCATGGGAACCTCTGGGAATGTTCTCGGTTCTCATCGCAAGGCGCGGGCCATCGGCGAGCGGCGTGATTCAGCGATTTCCACGCGTTTCGCCGCGCGCCGAGTGCATTCGTGCACGCTCCGGCCCCAAACCCCGGCCGTCAGCCCCGGCCCTTCCCCCCGGTCGTCTCCGTCAGCAGCCACTTCTTCTCGTCCACTTCCCCCGCCTCTTCCCGCTCCTGGCCCTTCATCAGCATGCGGATCAGCGGCGTCGCCAGGAACGTGCTGATCATCGCCATGATCACCAGCATCGTGAACATGCTCTTCGGCAGCACGCCCAGGTCGTAGCCGATGTTGAGCACGATCAGCTCCATGAGGCCGCGCGTGTTCATCGCGACGCCGATCGTGAGGGCGCTCCGGGGAGTCTCGCCGACCGCCCGCGCCGCGACCCAGGCCCCGCCAAATTTGCTCGTGAACGCGATCGCGCAGACCGCGGCCAGGATGAGGGCGCCGCGGGCGCCGGGAAGCGATCCCAGGTCGGTGCGGAGCCCGGTCGCGGCGAAAAAGACGGGGAGGAAGAGCGTATTGACGAGCGGGGAGACGCGGTATTTCCAGGCGGCGTGGAAGCGGCGGTCGTCGTGGAGGGCGAGGCCGATGGCGAAGCCGCCGATGATGGCAAAGACGCCAAGCCAGCTCGTGAGGGCCGCGGAGCAGAAGAGGATGACGAGCATGATGGAGACGGCCCAGGGGCGGAGCTGGCCGAAACGGTCGAGGTGGCGCGCGAGCCACTTCTTGAGAAGCGGCCGGGCAACCAGGAAGACGCCCGCCAGATAGGCGGCGATACCGAGGACGTGAAGGGGCGCCCAGGACGCCGTGAACTTGTTCGCGATGACGAGCGAGATGCCGCCGAGGAGTAGCCACCCCGCGATGTCGTCCACGGCGGCGGAGCCGATCACGAGCGAGGCGGTGCGGGTGTGGGCGAGGCCGAGCTCCATGAAGATACGCCCCAGGACGGGAATGGCGGTGATGGACATCGCGATTGCGAAGAACAACTTGAACCCGAGAAGAGCCGGGCGCGGTTCTTCGAGCTGCGCGTAGAACCACGGCGCCGCCAGGAACCCCATCGCGAACGGCAGCGCGATCCCCGTCAGGCTGATCGCGAAAATGCTCTTCCGCGCCCCGGCAAGGTTCGCGTGGAATTCAAACTCGAGGCCGATCTGGAACATGAGGAGGACGAGCCCGACCTGCGAGACGCCGACGAAGATCGTGGACGTGGAGGGGTGGAAAATCGCGTGCATCGTGTGCGGCGCGAGCGCCATGAGGCAGCTCGGGCCGAGGAGGATGCCGGCCAGGATTTCGCCGGACACGTCGGTCTGGCCGAGGCGCCGGACGATCATCGTGACCAGCCGCGTCGCGGCCAGGATGACGACGAGCTGCACGAGTAGCCGGAACGCGATTTCTTCCGCGCCGGAGCCGACGGTGGAGGGGGCGGTTTCGGCGGCCAGGAGGCTTGTGATCAAGCGCGGAATGTTGCCGGGGAAAGCGGGGGGAAGTCAATGGGGTTTGCCGTTGACCGGGCAGGCAGGCCCCTCGCCATGATTGCTTAATGCGGCTTCTTCAGTCGCTCGAGCTCGTACTGCGCCAGATCGTATTCGGTGTAGGGAATCAGGCCTGTCGCCACGGACTCTTCGAAATCCGCAATCGCCTCGGCCTCGCGGCCTTCGCTGAGCGCCGCCGCCCCCGCGTAGTAGTGCGCTTCGCAGATTCGCCCCGAGCGATCCGGCCCTTGCGCTGCTTCGGCGCGGGCGATGAGATCTTCGCGGGTCATGCTTCCATGGCTGAAGGCGAGCAGCGCGTGCTTCCAGACATCCTCCTCCGATTCGGGTTGGGAGTTGAACGTCGCGCCCAGCTCGGTTCCCTTGGGAATCTTGTCTCCAATCTTGAGTCGCGCGACCCAGCGTGCGAGCCGGATGTACTCGAGCGATTGGGAGCCGCCGGCCTGGAGGGCCTGCAGGAAATCCGCTTCGGCAGCGGCCGAATCTCCGGTCATGTACTTCACGAGCCCACGCCAGTACCACGCCTCGCCTTCTTTCGGATCGACTTCGATGGCCTTGTTGCAGTCCGAAAGCGCCGCCTCGAACTCGCGGCGTTTGACGTGGACGATGGCTCGGTAGATCCAGGCGCCGGCATTCCCCGGGTTCAGCTCAAGAGCCCTGTCGCAATCCGCAATCGCTCCTTCGTAATCCTTTTCCAACTTGCGCCGCCGGCCGCGATCAACCCAGGACACGGGGTCCTTGAGATCATGGATCGCGTCGTTTCCCGAGACCGGGATTTGGCTGCGCAGTCCGCCGATGCCCGTCGCAAGGTCGCGGGAGGCATTCTTCGTTGAAGGAGGTGGCGCCGGAACTTCCTTGCCCCTCGACGGACGGCAACTGGCGAAGAGCACGAGCACCAGGATCAGCAATCGCCGGCAGTGGAGGGGGATCTTCATCTCGACATCCACGGTTGCGGGCACCCCCTCATCCTAACTCCGCGACGGCCCTACTTCCCTTCTGCTCCCGCCTTCCGCATCTTCTCGATGCACGCCCTCACTTCTTCCCGGGCAGCCGGGACGTGCGCCACGATCAGCTGGCCGCCGCGAACGAAACACTCGACGCCCGCGAGCGTCCAGGTTGAAGGGGCGACGTCCTTTTTCACGAGGCGGACGAGTTGGGCGGTGCGAAGTGCGGCGGGATCTTCCTCACCGGCCGGGTCGGCCGCGCCCTCGTCCGTGTGCAGCCCGCTCAGGACGTCGGCGACGTCGATGCACTCGGCTCCGTACGCCGGCGATCCGGACGGCGCGCAGATGAGGAGGACACGGTTCTGGAAGCGCGATGTCAGCCCCCAGGTTTCGAGCAGCTTTTTCAGCACTTCGCCGGCCGTTGCCCCGTCCATCCGCACGCTGGCTTTCAGGTCAGGAATCCCGCTCTTCCGGACGTCCGCGGCAATGACGATGTTGACCTTCGCGAACTCCTGGATGAAATCCACCTGGTCGTAGAGGGAGGACTCGGTGAAGTCGAAGTCCAGGGTCGCGGTCATTAACTTCTCGCGAATCTGGGCGCACTCGGGCTCTTCCCGGGGGCCCAGGGCCTCGGTTTCGATTTGCGTGATTTTCGACTCGAGAGCTTCCCAGCGCGCCCCCGGGAGTTTTCCAAATTCAAGCGCCACGGTGTCGGGAGTCCGGTCACGGCAGTTTATGAGAGCGAACCGGCACTCGGACTCTGTCTGGGAACGATCCCCACGCTCGACGCAGCCGGAATTGAGATCGAGGAAGCAGAGATCTGCGTGCAGCCAGTCGAATCGCTCCCACGCAGGCTCGCCGGTAACTCCCTCGATCAGGGTCGCCACCTGCGACGCCTCGCGCCAGCACGACGCTTCGATGAGCCGTCCCAGCACGCCGAGAAAGCGGGCCACGCGTTCACGGCCCTCCACGCGGAGGAAGTCCGCGTCCTGGAGCCCGAATTTCGGGTCGCGGCTGAAGTTGTGCGGCGCGACCGCGCCAACCGCTTCTTGCGCCTGGTTCTCGACGCTCGCCGGCATCACGGGGAGCGGCGCTTCCACGAAACGGTCCGGCGCGGGCACGGCGGGGGACACGGTCAGCACCTTCGCCAGTACCCAGGCGGCCACGGCGATCACGGGCCAGAGCAACGCTCGACTCATTCCGTCAGGATAGCGCGAAGCGCGGGCTCTCCGCGCATCACTTTCGGAACACCGTCCCCTTCCCCGCGTCGTACGCCAGCAACCCCGCGAACCTTCCCCACCGCACGACCGTCTCCAGCACCTTTCGCGGGTTCTCCTGCGGCAACCACAGCGCGAACTGCGTCAGGAGGAGGTCGCGCTCGATCGGGCGGTCGCCGGATTTGGTGAGAAGCGCATCGACCTCGCGGAAGATGCGGAATTTCATCAGGTGCTCGCGCCAGATTGCGCCGCGCTCGGCGGGGGCGGCCTTGAGGAATCGTTTTCCCTCGGCGTCGAGGGCGACGTTGCGGCCGGGGGTGGTGACGAAGCCGAGGATTTCGGCCGCGTTGACGACGGCAATCGCCTTGCCGAATTCGCGGCGGGTTTCGTGGGCGAGGTGGAAGACGTCGGCCTGGCCGCCACGGGCGTCGAGGTATTCGAGGAGGCCGATGAGTTCGCTGAGGGGGACGTGGGGAAGCGCTTCGACCTCGGAGGGCGGGGCGGTGGCCCTGGCGACCTCGGGCATCTCGTGGCCGGTGATGGTGTCGTGGAGGCTGTTCACGAGTGCGAGGAATTCGGGGCTGCGGTAATTGGACGCGACCGGGGTTGGCGGAGAGGAGGACGATGCGGTCGGCCATGAAGACGACTTCGTTGATGTCGTGGCTGACCATGAGGACGGAGACGGGGTTCCTGGCGGTGTTGGACCAGAGGTCGATGACCTCGGCGCGGAGGGACTCGGCGGTGAGGGCGTCAACTTGTGAGAAAGGCTCGTCCATGAGCAGGATCTCGGGGTCGAGCGAGAGCGCCCGGGCGATCCCGACGCGCTGCTTCATGCCGCCGGAGAGTTCGCGCGGGAATGCTTCCTCGAAACCTTTCAACCCGACCTTTCCGATCACCTCGGTGACCTTCGCCCGCGCCGCTTCCGGCGCAATCCCAGCCGCGGTGAGCACGCAGCGGATGTTCTGCTCAACGGTGAGCCACGGGTAGAGCGCGAAACCCTGGAAGACGATCGCGACGCCCGGGTTCAGGCCGCGAAGCGCCTCGCCGTGGTAGAGCACTTCGCCCGAAGTCGCCGGCACGAGCCCGGCGATCGCGCGGAGAATCGTGGATTTGCCGCAGCCCGAGGGGCCGAGAAGCGCGATGACCTCGCGCGGACGGATCTCGAGCGAAATGTCCTCGATGGCCCGGAACGGCTTCCCGTCGGGGCGCTTGAACTCCTGCGTCACGTGCCTGAGCTCGGCGAGGTTGGCGTCGGCCATTTTATTTCCCGAGTGAGTAGCGAGTTTCCGCGAAGTGATAGCACCGGCGCCACACGGCGCGGTTGAAGAGCACGACGACGGTCGACATCACGAGGATGCTCGCCGCGAGCGAGCCGAAATCCGCGCGGGCAGCCGCTTCGCTGATCCGCGAGCCGATTCCCTCGGCGGCGTTGACCTCGCCGCGGAATGTGACGTACTCGGCGACGATGCTGGCGTTCCACGCGCCGCCGCCGGCGGTGACCCAGCCGGTGACAAGGTGCGGGAAGACGGCGGGAAGGTAGAGGCGGCGGAAACGCTGCCACGCGCCGAACCGGTACGAGCGGGCGACCTCGCGGAGATCGGCGGGAATCGCCATCGCGCCGGCAATCACGTTGAACAGGATGTACCACTGCGTCCCCAGCAGCATCAGCACCACGCTCCCGAACCCCAGCGAAATTCCCGCGGCCTTCATCACGAGAATCGCGACCGGGAATAGCATCGGTGCGGGAAACGAAGCCGCGACCTGGACGACAGGCTGGAGGAAGCGCGAGAGGCGCGGCGAGAGGCCGATGGCGAGGCCGGCGGGAACGGCCCACAGCGTGCCGAGGGCGAGGGCGGCCAGGACGCGGGCGAGGGTGAGCAACGAATCCCAGGAAATGCGGCGCCACTGGGCGAAGGGCACGTGGTGCAGGAGAACCACGAGCTTCCACGCGCCGGTGGCCAGAACGGCGAGGAGAATCACGAAGAACGCGGTTGAGACGACGGCCGCGATCTTTCCGCTCTTCGCAACCTCCTTCGGGCTCTTCGGCGACCCGCGGCGCGGTGCGAGCAACCCGGCGACGCCGCGCACGAACCCGACGACCCGGGAACGCTTCAACAGATTCAGGAACCACGATGTCGCTTCTTCCGTGGCGCCCGAATCCTCCACCCGGAACCGTTGCGCGAGCACGACGACCGGCCGCCACAGGAACTGGTCGAGGGCGACGATCATCGTGA
>JAIOPR010000141.1 GCA_021413805.1 Planctomycetota bacterium | reverse complement strand
TGCGAGTAGCGCGTCGCCGAGCCAAAGAAGGGCGTCTCCCGCGCCGCCGCCTGCGACCATGGCTTCCAGCATGCGGATGGCAAGCGCCGAACGTCCGGCAGCGACCAGGCGGCCAATCAAACGCTCGTCGCCGCGGTGAGGCCCGCCGGGCGCGGTCGAAAGCCCCTCCGCAATCGGCTGCCCGGGTTTCTTTTCTGCCATCGCCGCGATCGTCTTCGCGGGAACGGCGTCCGCTTGGCCCCCGGGCGTGGCGATCGCCATCGCCAGGATCTTTCCCTTCGCGCTCAAGACCGGTGTCCCGGCGGGGAACGACTTCGAGAGGCGGAGCACGGCGGGGAGGCCGGGGGACTTCGCGAACGCCATCGCCGCAGGATCCTTGCCCGACCATCCGACCCACGCGGCCGTGCCGGGGTCCGTGATCGCCGCTTCGTCCGGATTGATCGGCGAGCGGCCGATTCCCTGGACTTCGAAAAGCGCAAGGTCGAGGGCGTCGTCGGTCCCGACGAGTGACGGCGCCTGCCAGACGGCGCCGTCGGCGCTGCGAAACCGGACGGTGGAAGCGCCGAGGACGTTTGAGAGCGAAGTTGCGACGACACCCGGGGTCGCGAGGTATCCCGGGCCCTTGCTCATCACGACGCCGGACGCGTCCAGCGCTTCGACCGAGAAAACCGACTGCCGGCACACGCCCGCCAGTTCGCCCGGCGCGAGGTCCTTCGGCGCGTCGGGCGTGCCCGTGGTGATCGGTGTCGACGGCCCGGTCGGCAGGTGGATGGCGTCCTGCTTGTTCTTCCAGATGAAATACCCGACGACCGCAGCGACCACGACGCCGGCATACATCGCCATCTTCGTCGGGCTGGTCTCCAGCGCGATCTCCGTCGCGTTCTTGCCTTCGGAATCGCTGGTCTGCCATTGCTGCGCCGCCTTCTTCCGGACTTCTTCCGGTGGCATCCACAGCGGGCGCGGAACGCCCCCCGGGGTCGGGATGATCATCCGCGCCCCGCACGAACACCGCGCCTTGCGCCCAACCCGTCGCCCGGGCATCGCGAACGGCCGGCCGCAGGCGGGACACGCGAAGTGAATTTCTTTCGAGCCTTTGGGGGCGGCGAGCTGAAGCGGCGCCGCGGGTTTGGCCGGGGCCTTTGCTTTTTGCGGCTGGGGCTTCGGCTGCGGTTTGGGCTGCGGTTTCGGCGCGGGCTGCTGCTGTTTCCAACGGTCCTTCGGCGGGGGCTGCGGCGGGCCTCCTCCTTTTTTCGGCGGCTGGGCGCTCATCGGCGAGCCTCCTCGAGAACCCATCCCGACTTGTCCCGTCGCGCGCCGATCAACCATGTCTCGCCCGGCTTCGCGTCAAACCCCGGGGGCGTCGCGAGCGTGACTTCTTCACTCCACTGCGACGGGTCCGCGTCGATCCCCACCTTCACCACCAGCGAGCCCTTCTCGCATTTCACAACCCGCCCTTCCATCCGCACCCTCGCCGCCTCGGCCATTGCGGGCCACCACGGCGCCTCCGCCGACTGGCGCTTCTCCTCAGCCGCCAGTGCCGCCCACGCGCCGTCGAGTGTTTCGTACGCGGCCGAAAGCGCGGCGACCGGGGGCCGGAGAGTGTCGGCGGCCATCTGGAAATGATCCGTCTCGTCGTCGAGTTTCTTCTTCTCCACGTCCACCGTGTGCTGCGCCACACCCGCCGTCGCCCGGATCGACTCGACCCGGTCCGTCGCGGCCTGCAATTCCTGTTTCAGGGGCCCCGGCTCGCGCCCGGTCTGTTCCTTGGCGCTGCGAAGCGCCTCTTCCGCCTTTTTCTGCTTCGCCTCGGCTTCCGCCAGGCGTTCCTTCGCCTTGCGCAGATCCGCTTCGGCCGCCTGGACCTTTCGCAGCTCCGACTCGTACGCCTTCGTCTGCGATTCGATTTTCTTCGCCGCGGCGGCGAGCGCCTTGCGCTTTTCGGCAACCCCGTCGAGCGCCTTCCCGGCTTCCGCCCGAAGCGCGTCGATCTTTGCGTTCCCGACCGCCGCCACGCGTGCAGCCCGAATCGTGGCGTCCGAATCGTCCTTCGCGACGTCCGGCGCCGGGCCGCGCACTATCTTCTCGATGTCGTCCTTCTTGAACTTCGTCACGATCGACTTCATCTTGAACGTGACCGTGTCCGCGTCCTCTTCGAGGATCGCGCCCTCCAGCTTCCGCCCGTCCTTGAAAATCAGCGTGTCGGCGGAAATGCGAAGCGGCGACAGCGCCGCGAGTGCGAGGAGGGAAACGAAGAGTGCGTGGCGGAAGAGCTTCATCGTGAGCCCCGATTATAGGCCGCAGTGGGGGCCGGGGGAGCCAATAAAGCGCCGGAGACGACCCTTACCGGGGCATGAAGCGGTCGTCGTCTTTGTTTTTCTTGGAAAGACCGTACCCGATGATCGCGATGACCCCGACGAGCATGACGATCGCGACGATTCCGCCGTAGATGATGAGCTGGATGAGGAAAGGGCTCAGTCCTGCGGCGTGCGCGTGGTCCATCCCGAGCAGTTCGTTGTACCGGTCCAGCGGGCCAGGGAACGCTTCGCGAAGGGCTTTCTCGAGCCCGTCATCGGGGACCTTCGGCGTCGAAATCATCCCGGCGCGAGCCGACAGACACGCCACCGACAAGGCGGCGGCGGCCAGCAGGCTCATGAATCGGCGGATCATCGCTTCTCGAACGGTTCCCAGTGCCGTTCCGCGGGGCCGATGTATTCCGCGCGCGGCCGGATGAGCCGGTTGTCCGCATACTGCTCGAGCAGGTGGGCGAGCCAGCCCGAAGTGCGGCTGATCGCGAAGATCGGCGTGTTCACGTCGAGCGGGATGCCGAGCGAGTAGTAGACGCTCGCGCTGTAGAAATCGACGTTCGCGTTCAGCTGCTTTTCCGTTTTCACGAACGACTCAATCTTGCTCGAGATGTCGTACCACTTCGTCACGCCCGTCGCCTTGCACAGCTTCTCGCTCATCTTCTTCAGCACGCCGGCCCGCGGGTCGAGCGTCTTGTAGACGCGGTGGCCGAAGCCCATGATCCGCTGCTTTTTCGCGAGCGCGTCCTTGATCCACGCTTCCGAATTGGAGACGTCGCCGACCGACAGCAGCATCTTCATCACATCCGTGTTCGCGCCGCCATGCAGCGGGCCTTTCAGCGCCGCGATCGCCCCGGTGATCGCGCCGTGCATGTCCGACAGGGTCGCGCCGATCACGCGGCACGCGAACGTCGAGGCGTTCAGCTCGTGGTCCGCGTGCAGGATAAAGCACATGTCCATCGCCCGCGCTTCTTCCGGCTTCGGCGTTTCGCCGCGCAGCATGTAGAGGAAATTCTCCGCGAGCGACAGGTCCGTCCGCGGCTGCAGGATCGGGAGGCCCTTCCGCGCCCGGTCGATCGCCGGCGCCAGGGCGTTGATCTGGTGCTGGATGCGCACGGCCTTGCGGCGGTTCGCCGAGTCCGACATGTCCTCGCTCTGCCGGTCGTAAAGCGCCAGCGCGCTCACGGCGGTCCGCAGGCACGTCATCGTGTTCGCGTCCTTCGGGAACGACAGGATCAGCCGCACGATCGGCTCCGGGATCCCCCCCGCGTTCGCAATCTCCCCGCGGAACCCCTCCAGTTCGTGCTTCTTCGGCAACTGCCCGTGCCACAGCAGGTACGCCGTCTCTTCGAACGTCGATTTCTCCGCCAGCTCCTGGATGGGGTAGCCGTAATACCGAAGCACCCCCGCGTCCCCGTCGATGTAGCAGATCTGCGAAGAGCCGGCGACGACGCCTTCAAGACCTTTGGCTGTGACGCTCATGGCAGTGAATCCCGCGAAGAAAGGGTTGGACGTGAGGAACCGGCAGACCGGACCGGTCATTCTGGAATGCCAGAGGGGAGTGTGAAAGGAAAACTTTGGGAAGCGCGCCAAACGGCGGCCGCGAGAGCCTTCTTAGGCCGGGTAGCGGTAGTACGTCTCGAGCGCGAGCGTGGCCATCGCCGTCGCGCAGACCGAGCCGCCGTACCCCGACCACTTGTCCGCCCGGAACGACCCGTCGGCGTTCTGGCGGGGCAACAGCCCCTGCTTCATCGCGGCGTTCGTCGCTTCCCAGGCCGGCGTGCCGATCGCCGCCAGCGCCGTGAACTGTGCCGACGTGTAGTCCGTGCCGTCCGGCGCCGTCAGCGCGCTGGAACGTTTTGCGACATCCGCACTCTCGAGGCCGGTCCAGCGGCGGGCGAAGAGCGCCGCCGCGGTCGGAGTGGCGGACCCGTTCGGGAACTTCCCGGCATCGCGGAGGCCGGTGAGGCCGTCCGGCGTGGTGAGCGAATCAAGGTAGGCGACCGCGGCGCCGAGCGGTGCGCGCGCCGTCTCGATCCCCGAGGCGTCGGCGATGCGAAGAGCCGTCATCGCCCACGAGGTCGTCACGGCGTCCGGCTCCGTGCCCATCGCGGAGCCCCAGCCGCCGCGAGGCGACTTCGAGCCCGCCAGGTAACTGACGGCGTTGGAGAGCGGATCGCGAAGGGAAGTATCGCCGGTCATCGCGAATGCCTCGGCCAGTGCGGCCGTCGCGATCGCGTGCTGCGGCAGAACCGCGCCCTGGTCGGGGCCGATCCGGCCCGTCGTGCCCTGCTGCGTGCGCAGCCAGGCCAGCGCCGCGCCGACATTCTGCTGGTGATCGCCCTTCAGATGCGAATCGCCGTGGCCGAGGAACGCCAGCGTCGCGAGCGCCGTCGCCGCCGTGCGATACGCGGGCTGCCCGCCGTCCGGGGCCCACGAACCGTCCTTGTCCTGTTTCGAAGCGAGCCAGCCGAGTGCGCCGTCCACCGCACGCGCCGTCTCCTCGCCACCATTCTTCTTGAGAAGCGCCGCCCGCGCCGCGGCATCGCCGCGATTCCCGAGGAAGAGCGCGAACTCGCCCGTGGGGGGCAAGATGAAAGGACGTTCGGAGGAATCGTCTGGCCGCGCAAAATTCTTCGGCCGGTTCTCGACCACCGCGAGCGTGTCCTCGCCGCCCGTGCGCTTTTTCGACTGGTCCACCGCGACGAAGGTCAGGACGCCGAGCGCAAGCAAGTGAACCGCGGCGCTGACCGCCCACGCCGGGTACCCGAAGATCGGCCGCGTGACGATGTACGCCACCTTGTCCCATCCGCCGCGCTGGACCGTCACCGTCTTCGCCGCGAGGCGCGCCGTGACGTGGACGAAGTTCGGCGAAGGCTCGATCTCGGTCTTCGCCAGCACGCCGAACACACCCTCCAGCGCCTTCACCTCGGCCGCGCACTCCGCGCACGCCGCGACATGCTCGCGCGCGCTCGCGAGCTCGGCAGCGCCGAGTTCTCCGCGAACGAATGCGACCAGGTCGTCGATGTGCGTCATTGCAGGTCTCCCAGTTTCGCCGACAACACGTCTTTCAACTTCAACATCGCCGCATGCATCCGGCTCTTCACCGTCCCGATCGGAATCCCCAGCACCTCCGCCACCTCCTGGTACTTCATCCCTTTCGACTCCGCGAGGAGCAGGACCTGCTTCTGTTCCTCAGGGAGGGTCTCGATCGCCATCCTGACGATCGCGGCCCGTTCGTTCGTGTCCATCCGTGCATCCGGGGAGGGGGCTTCGGCGCTCACGACGTCATGGAAGGTGTCGCCTTCCGAGTCAACGGGAGCGTCGAGGCTCACTGTCTTGGGCGCGTGCCCTTCGTGCCTCATCTTGTCGATCCACAGGTTCCGCGCCACGCGGTACATGTAGGTCGTGAACTTCGCCTGCGGTTCGTAATCCTTCGCATGGTTGTAAATGCGGATGAAGACCTCCTGCGCCATGTCCTCCGCGGCCTGCCGGTCCCACGTCACGCGGAAGAAATAGTTGATCAGGGGGCGCTGGTGCTTTCCGACCAGGATTTCAAAGGACTTGATGTCCCCGACCTTCACTTTCAGCATCAGGTCGGCATCGGTGATTTCAGTCATCGAGCCGCCATTTCGGTGCCCCAGTCGGGCGAGTCCGAGCGAGATGCCCAAGGTCGGAACAGCCACCGAAGCTTGGGGCCTCGGCGCCGTTGAAAACGGAGCCGCCGGGCCGTGGTTCGACCGTTTTGGAAAAAAAGTGGGGCGGACAGTGGCGGAATGCCCCATCTGAAGTGTCCCTCGGGCCCTTGCGCAGGGAAGTTCGTCGGTATGAAGGGGTACTTAGCAAGGGGTGGGCCGTGGATTCCAAGGGGCTGATGTTGACCTAACTTATTGGAAGCGTTGTGGTTGCGTCAATGATTGGGTGAAGGCCGCCGTCGGCGGGGTGTCCCGGACCGCCCCAGCGAAGCGCGGAGGGCTGTCTCCAGGTGGGCCGGAGTACAATACAGCACGCCCGCAAACTTTTGAGACCAATGATCCCGGAACTCTCAAAGACTGCCGACCCGCTGGCCGACCGCTGGCGGGAAGCTGTTGAAGAGCAGCTCAATCGCGGCGATATCCCCAACGCGATCGTCGCTGGACTTCAGCAACAGGGGCTCTCGTTCGCAGAGGCCCAGCGAATTGTGGACGCGGTCGTTGGGCGTCGGGTTGCGCCTCCACCCCGGCCGTTCCTGAATCCCTCGACCGTCAGGCGGCTGTCCTCGGTCTGGCTCGCGGTCGCTGTGATTTGGTCGGTGACCTGGTGCATCGTCACCGTTTGTCGACATGGGTTCTCCGCGGGATGCCGGGAGATCGGGAGCGAGGCCGGGTTCATCTTGTTCAGCATTCTGATGACCACCCTGCCTGCGCTGTTGATGAGCCGCAAGGATCCTCCGGGAACCTCGCCGGTGTGATCAGCGCGCGTCCGAAGTTTTTATTTCCCGCAGATCTTCCCCCGCCACTTCGAACTCGATCCGCATCCCCGCCGGCCCCACCACCCCTTCCACCTTCTCTCCCCACTCGACGACTGTCACTCCCTTGTCCGCCTCTTCCCACCCCAGCCCGAAAACCTCGCGCGGGTCGTCGAACCGGGTGGCGTCCATGTGGAAAATCGGGAGCCGGCCGCCGCGGTAGACGTTCATCATGATGTAGGTGGGGGAGCAGACGACGCGCAGGTCCGGGACCGCGAGCCCCTCGGCGAGTCCCTGCACGAACGTCGTCTTGCCGCTTCCGAATTCGCCGACGAGCAGCAGCACCGCCCCGGGCTTGAGGCCGCGCGCCAGTTCCGCCGCGAACGCCCGGGTTTCCTCCGCGCTCCGCGTCAGGCGCTTCATCCGAGCACGTGCTCGTAGCCGCGGGGCTTGATCGGTTTGCCGTCGAGGCGCAGGCCTTTTCCGCGTTCGATGGTGCCGATGCGGCGGGCCCATTTCGGGAAGCGGCGTTCGGGGCACGTGAAGAGGAGTTCGAAGTCTTCGCCGTCGGAGAGGGCGTGGTCGAGGGGGGAGCGGTCGGAGTGGGCGGCGAGGCGGCGGGCGTCGGGGTGGATGGGGATGGAAGCGCTGTCGAGGGAGGCGCCGGTGCCGCTGGCGTCGAGGATATGGGCTAGGTCGGCGGTGAGGCCGTCGCTGATGTCCACCATGGCGGTGGCGATCGTGGCGAGTTTAAGGCCGTGGGCGATGCGGGGCTTGAAGCGGAGGTGGCGACCGAGAATGGAGCCGCCGCAGGGGCCGGTCACGCCGATGGCGTCGCCGGGGCGTGCGCCGGAGCGGAGGACCGGTTTTTTCGCGAAGCCGAGGGCGGTGCCGCCGATGGAAGCGGGTCCGCTGGTGGCGGAGAGGTCGCCGCCGACGAGGGAAGCGCCGGCGTCGCGGCAGGCGGCGATGACGCCGCTGAGGACGCCCTTCGCCCAGGACGCGGGCATGCCGGGAGGGAGCATGAGGGTCGTGAGGAGGTAGTCGGGGCGGCCGCCCATGGCGGCGATGTCGGAGAAATTGACGTTCGCGGCTTTGCGGCCGATGAGGGCGGCCTTTTCGGAAGGGACGAAATCGACGCCGGAGACGATGACGTCGCTCGTGGCGAGGAGTTTGCCGCCCGGCGCGTCGAGCACGGCGCAGTCGTCGCCGATGCCGACCTGCACACCGCGGCCTTTCGGCGCGGAGCGGCGGATCCAGCGGATGAGGTCGAATTCGCGGATGGGCATGCCGGGAGGTTAAACCGTGGTCCCGCGGTTCGCAACTAACCCCCTTTCTCCCTCAACCCGGGAACTCCCGGCTGCCGATAGTTTTCTAGTCCGCCCCTCCTCCATCCATCGGAGACGGTCCACATGCGTCCCGTCCTCCTCCTCGCGTTCGCGCTCTTTACGGCCCAGGCATTCGCGGAGCCGGTCTGCGTCGCGGATTTCGCACGCAGCCACGGCCTTGCCACTTCGCGGGATGCGGCTTCCGGCCGCGATATCCTCAAGGGCGGATCGACCGTGGTGCTGGCGCCGGGGATGTCGATCGCGCTGGTGGACGGGCGAGCCGTGGCTCTTTCCGAGGAAATCCGCGTCGAGAACGGGCGCACGGTCATGAGCGCCGAGGACGCCTCCAAGCTGGCGAGCTGCATCCACGAAGGCGGGGAGCGGCAGCCGCCCCCCTACGAACCGCCCCCCACGCCGGAACCCGGCCCCGCACCCGGCCCGCGGAAGACGCCGATCGTCAAGCAGACCCCGACCGTCGAGAAGAAACCCGGCCGCTTCAAGACCATCGTCATCGACCCCGGCCACGGCGGCGTGCACACCGGCGGCAAGGGCGCCAAGGGGACGATGGAGAAGGACATCACGCTCGACGTCGCCCTCCAGGTCCGCGATATCCTCGCCGAACAGGGCATCAAGGTCATCATGACCCGCGACACCGACCGCAACCTTTCCCCCGAAGTCCGCGAAGATCTCCGCAAGCGCGTCGAGCTCACCGAGCGCACCAAGCCCGACTTCTTCCTCTCCATCCACGTCAACTGGGCGGAAAACAAAGGTGCGCAGGGGTTCGAAGTCTATTATCCTCGCGCCGGCTCGGAGGGAAGCGCCTCGGAGCGGGAGACGGGCCGCAAGGTAGCCGAGTCGATCCGCAAGACGTTTGCGGACCGCTTCGACACACCGGACCGGGGCGTGAAGGAAGCGGGTTTCTACGTCATCAAGAATGCGCCGTGCGCGGCGACGCTGGTCGAGCTCGAGTTTGTGTCGAACCCGGCGGGCGAGCGGAACCTCAGGGAGGAAAGTTATCGCAAGCGGCTGGCAGTGGCGGTGGCGGACGCGGTGCTCGCGCAGAGCCGGAAGTAGGCTCCTTGGCGCGGCGCTGGTGGCTTGCGTTGTGGCGGGAGGTTGCACGAGGAAGGATCCTTCGCCGGCGGACCAGCACCGGTGGGATGTGGACGACCTCGCCGGCGACCCGGACAACGTGCCCCGACTCGGCGCGATCCTGGCCGACCAGAAAGAAGACGAAATGGTGCGCGGCCGGGCCGCGACCGCCCTGGGAGATATGCCCGCCGGCGCCGCGCAGTCCGATGCGCTGATGACCGCGATCGGCGACCCGAGCCCGATCGTCCGCCGCGATGCTGTGGCGGCGTGCGGTCACCTCGGCCTGACCCCGTCGATGGCGCCGATCGCGGGACGGTTGAAGGACGACCCGGAAGTCACGGTGCGCCGCGCGGCCGCGGTGGCGCTCGGCCGGCTGAAAGGCGACGCCGTTATCGACCCGCTCCTGGCCGCACTCGCGGATCGCGATGCCGGTGTCCAGATGCTCGCCGTCGAGGCGCTGCAGGGAATCACTGGTCAGAAATTCGGGCGCGAGCCGGAGGCCTGGGCGAAGTGGTCGGCGGGGCGGGGCAAGTAGGGGAGGGGGACGGCAGTTCGGAGATGGGAGTCGGGAGTTCGGAGTAACGGCTGCGATTCCGTCCTGCTGCGAACTGGAG
>JAIOPR010000150.1 GCA_021413805.1 Planctomycetota bacterium | reverse complement strand
GTTGTCCTCCGCCAGCCGTTATTGCTCTCTTTTTCCGGACTTGCGAGCTCGAAGGTCTGGAATTCAATGCCCCTTCGCCCTCGCGCCTAATGCCCTTCTTGTTTCATCTTCTTCAACTCGTCCTTCGCGCCCGAATGGTCCGGCTCGAGCTTCAGCACTGCTTCAAACGCCGCTTTGGCCTCGGTGAAATTGTTCCGCAGGTGCTCAATCTGGCCGAGGTTGAACCAGGCGGGGGTGGCCTTGGGGTCGATCTGGATCGCGGTCTTGAAAGCCTCGACGGCTTTTTCGTATTCGGCGGTCTGGGAGCGCACGGCGCCGATGTTGATCCAGGCCTCGACGTAATCGGGCTGAAGCGCGAGGGCCTTTTCGAACGCGGCGATGGCGTCGGGGTAGCGGTTGTTCTTGAAGAGGACGGTGCCGAGGTCGTACAGGGGCTGGGCGTCGTCAGGGCGGAGGTTGGCCAGCGTCGTGTACTCCTCGATCGCGCGCTTGGTCAGGCCGAGCTTCGCCGTCAGGATCGCGAGGTTCTGGTGAGTGTCGGCGTGCTTCGGCAGGATCTCGGCGCAGATGTCGAACTGCCCGACCGCCTCCAGTTCCTGCCCCCCGTGCACCATCTCGACGCCCTTTGCGTACGCCTCCATGAATTTCTTCATGTCCGCGTCGCTCAGCTCGGGCTTCGGGATGACGTCGAACGACGCGAAGGTCGCTTCGAATTCCGGCAGAAACGCATCGAGTTTTTCGGCGGCGCCGGTGAAGAACACCATGTAGTACATCCCCTTGGAGCCGCCGAGCGCGTGGACGTGCCCCATCTTGTCGCCCTTTTCGCCCGTGAACGTCCCCGCGAACGACTTCGCAGCGAGTTTCCCGAGCACCGCGCCCTTCTCGAATTTCACGACGTAGTCCTTGAACGCCGTGCGGTACGTCTTCGTGAACGTCTCGTACAGCCCCGCGAGGTCCCCGTCGCTCTTGATGAGCCACACATCCAGCTTGAACACCGCCGTCGGGTCCTGCGAAGCGAACGTGACCTTCGAATTCTTCGACGTCGCGATCTTCTTCCACGCCGGCGGCGGCCGCACCGCGAACCCGTTGAGGATGTCCACGTACCGCGGCGAAGCCCCGACCTTCTTCTCCCGCGGCGGCGCATCCGGGTTCATCGGGACGGGAAGCGCCTTTTTCTCGATGGAGTCGATCTTGTCCCGGGCGATCTTGATCGTTCCACCGCCGACGGTCTTGACGACCACCGGGTCGCCGTCGTCGATGACAATCCCGACCACGGTCCCGCCGGATTTCAGGTGGATGTCGTCGGCGAGGGAGGGAAGCGGGGCGAGCAGCATCGCAAGGACGACAAGGTTACCTGGGCGCATCCCCGGATTATAGCCAGACAGCGCCCGCTCTCTACCTGAAGCGGAAAATCATCTTGATCGACTCGAAGATCCGGCTCTTCCGCTCGTCCACGTCGAGCTTGCCGACCATCTTCGTGTCGCGTTCCTTCAGGTGCCTGTCCTTCGCGGCCTGCCGCTCCGCGATGATCTCGCTCATCGTCTGCGCGATCGGCGGGTTGTCCTTCAGGAGCACGGCGAAGCTTTCGCGATCGAGGCAGAGGAGTTCGCAGTCCTCGGCGGCACGCACCGTCGAGCTGCGCGGTTCGCCCGTGAGCAGCGACATTTCGCCGAAAAACGCTCCCGGCCCGAGCTGCGCAACTTCCGTCTCCGCGCTGTCCATCTGCTTCACCCGCACCGACACCTTGCCGCTCTTGATGATGTAGAACGTCGAGCCCTCGTCGCCCTGGCGGCAGATGATTTCGTTCTTGGCGAAGAGCTGCGAGGTGAGGTCGTCGGCGAGCATCCGCTGCTCGTCGTCCTTGAGTGCGGCCAGGATGTCCACGCGGCGCAGAAGCGCCACGATCTCCTCGGGCCGGACCTCCGGCTTCTCGCGCTTCAGGTACACATCCTGGATCGGGAACGGGATCGAGATGCGGTTGCGTTTCAGGTGGTACCACACGCCGCGCATGACCTCGCTTTCGATCCTTGTCCGCGAAGCGTACACGTCGATCCAGAACCGCATTTCGTAAGTGATGGAGAAATCCGCGTAGTCGGCGATGTAGACATCGGGAGGCGGCTCCTTGAGCACGCCCTCGGTGTGCTGCATCAGGGAGATAAGGACCTGCTTGACCTTGTTCGGCGGGGCGCCGTATTCGACCCCGATCTTGCGCTTGACCAGGTGCAGCGGCGTGGGAGCCGTGAAATTCACCACGTTGTGCTTGGCCATGTTGCTGTTCGGGACGTAGATCACGTCGTCGTCGCGCGTCAGGACGCGGACCGAGCGCCAGTTCGAGTCGAGGACCTTGCCTTCCTTCCCGTCGATCTCGATCCAGTCGCCGGGCTTGTACGGCTCATCAATCGTCAGCATGAGCCCGCTGAAAACATTCGACAGCGATTCCTGCAGCGCAAGGCCGATGACGAGCGACAGGATCGCCGACGTCGTCACGAGCTGCCCGATGTCCGTCCCCGGGAACGCGCTCTTCGCCCCCACCATCACCAGCGCCAGGATCACGATCGTCCGGATGACGTCCTTGAAAAACTGCGAGTGCGGCGGGCGACCCTGGCGGTGCGGGAGGAAATCGGCGAAGAGCGCGAGCAGGAGCTCGAGGCCGAGAAAGCCGGTCATGACCACGAGGGCCAGCAGGCTGACCTGGAAGGGAAGTGTCTTGAATCGCAGTTCCGGCGCGGTGTGGGCGTGGAAGAAAACCAGCGCAGCGAGGGCGAGGGCGCTTCCGTTGGCCCCGAACCGGATGCGGCGACGGCGTGCCTCCGCGATCTTCTCGGGGTCGTGCGATGACAGCAGGCGGACGAGCGGGCGGATCACGAAGGCGGCGGCGGCGAACGCAACGATGAAACCGAGGAGGGCGGCGAGCCCCGCCATTCCCGGGGTGGCCCGGCCTTCAAGGATGTCGTGGAATGTCTGGTCGAGGGTCATCGCGGCGGAAGGGTAGCCTGACGGCGGGAGGGCGGCAAGGAACGCGGAGAGGACGCGAGACTACTTCGCCGCAAGCTCGCGCCCGAAATGCCCCGCGAGGTCGCTGAGGATGTCCGTGATCCGGATCCCCACCGTGTAGTGCGTGCCGGGATAGATGATCAGCTTCGGGTGGTCAAACGCGTCCCGAAGCGCCCGCACGTTGGCGATCGGCACCACCGTGTCGTCCTTTGCCGCAATCATCAGCAGCCCCGGCTTCCGCGACGGCATCGCGTAGGTGATCGCGTCATAGGGCTTCAGCTGTTTCGCCAGCTCGTCCAGCGTCATCCCGCGCTTCAGCAGCTCCGCCTTGATGTCTTTCGTCTCGTTCGATTCGTTCCAGAACAGCTCGTGGATGTTTCCGCCGGCCAGCACCGTCGCCCCCGCTTTGAATTCCGGGTCCGTCGCCCACACCAGCGCCGCCACGTGCCCGCCCAGGCTCGTCCCCATCACCCCCAGCCGCTCCCGCGCGCAACCCTCCGACTCCACCAGCCACTGCGCACACCGCTTCACGTCGATCACCGCCTGGATCACCGCTTCCCGCGTCCGCTCCAGGTCCGCCGACACCGTCATGTCCCCGCTGCCGTGTCCTTCGGGCGCGCGTTCGAACTGGTAGGGAAGCGGCATCACGAGCGCCGTGATCCCCTCTTTCGCCAGCCGCCCCGCGATCATGAACTCCAGGTCCAGCCCGTGCCCCTTCCAGATCGGCAGGATGATCACCCCCGCGCCCCCCGCCTTCTTCGGCCGGAAAATGTGCGCGTGGACCGTGTTGTTCTCGGTGACTTTCGTGGTGACGGGAGAAGGAAATTTCACGAGCACCTGTTTCCAGTCGTCGCGGTCCGCGCGGTCTTCAACCTGCGCATCGAACTTCGCCGGCGTGTACGCGAACTGTTTGAGCCAGTCGGCGTGGGCGTCCTCGGCGCGGAGCGAGATTGGGAAGAGGAATAAGGCGAGGACGGCCGTGACGACGAATCGCATGGTGGCTCCGGTGAAGATGGCCTTACGTCGTGACGCCCGCACGGCGGGCCGCTTCCCTCAGGATTTCGCGGACCGTTTCCGCGGGCGGGTCGGGAAGGGCGAGGATGTTTTTCGAATACAGGACGAGGGCTTTGGGGTCGTCGTCCGGCTCGGGGTAGTCCGCGAGCCTCGCGGGATCGCCCTCAGCCTCGGGCTGTGCGACGGCGGCGATTTCGATGTCGTCGAACCAGTCGCGGGCTGCGACAGGGAGGACCTCGAGTTCGCATTCGGCAAGTTCCACGAGGGAATCCGCCGGCTCCGGAGGATCCGGGACGGAGTTGTCCGTTCCTTCTTCGTCATCGGGTTTCCAGCCGGGCTCGTCGGTGGCGACATCACGCTCCAGGGCGCCCGGGTTGACACCCAGTTTCGCCTCAATCGCGCGAAGGACCGCCTCGCGAATCATGGCCGTGGCATCAGTTCCGGCCTCGAGGATCGACTCGCGGTAGAGCGTTATGCGCCCCTGGGGTTCCGTGGTCGTGGAGTCCTGGTACATCGCCCAGTACTCCGCGTATTGCTTGGCGGCCGTCCGGTCCCTTGTCCAGTCCGCCAGTCGTGGAGGTCCCGATGTCGGTCGGTCCTCAACCACGAACGCCACACCTTTCACAAATGGCTCGGCCTTCGGCGGCAGGTCGCGAAGGACTTGTTCGAGCAGGTAACCGAACTGGTCGTCGTTCATGGGCTACTCGTCATCGTACTCGTATTCGTCCTCGATCGCGCCGATCTCGTCCTCGTCGAGGCCAAAGTGGTGGCCGATTTCATGGACGACCGTGTCCTGGATCTCGCGGATCATTTCCTTGCGCGAAGAACAGTGCCGCTCGATCGGTTCCTGAAAGATCCAGATCCGCGCCGGGCGGGGAATGTCGGTCTCGTTCACACTCCGGCGCGTGATCGCCACGCCTTCATACAGCCCGAAAAGGTCCTCGTCCTTCTCCAGCCCGACCGCTTCCCGCTGCTTGCAGCTCGCCCGGTCCTCGACCATCACGAGCACGTTTTCCATGTGCTCCTGGAATTCTGATGGAAGCGCGGCGAGCGCTTCTTCGACGATCTGTTCGAAGGCCTGGCGGGTCATGGGCACATTATAGGGCGTTGAGGGGTTGAGAGGTTGAGGGGTTGAGTTCCCGTTTCGTCGCTTGACAAGCATCCGGAGCTCGCCTTTCCCAACCCCTCAACTCCTCAACCCCTGAACCGAACTCTCAACACTCAGCCCTCTTTATGGTTGCCTATCCCCCCATGA
>JAIOPR010000149.1 GCA_021413805.1 Planctomycetota bacterium | reverse complement strand
GACGGCGCTCTCGTCCTCGTTACGCGCGGCGGGCTCGCGAGACGCTTCTCGGTCCCCGAATTCCGCGAAGAGGCCCGTTTCGAGATCGGGAAGGCCGTGGCAGGGGTTTCAGTTTCCAAGGAGGGAGTCGTCGTCGAGCTCCAGGAGGCGAGGGAAATCTGGGTCCTGGATTCGAAAACGCTCGCCCGCAAAGCGGTCGCGACGGACATTCGCGCCAGCCATCTCGCCTGTTGCCCTTCCCTCTCCCAGGCAATCTTTACGCGGGACGAGAGACAACTCGCGATTCTGGACCTGAAATCCGGGAAGGTCCTCAAGGAAGTCACCTTGGCCGACTTGGAGAAAGCGGCGGGAGCCAAGGTAAAACGCCCCAAGAACACCTGGCTCAACCAGGCACAGTCGCTTGCCCTCTCGCCGGACGGAAAGTACCTGTTCTGCGTTGGCAACGAAGCACTCCACCGCATCCGCGTCAGCGGCGTGAACCTGGCTTACGAGGAGAGCGGAGAGCGCATCGGCGGCTCCCAACGCATTGAGATCAGTGCGGACTCCCGATTCGTGGCGCTTCCGGCTGGCGCGACGGCGGCGACGAAGAACAGGGCGGGGGTGACGCCCTACGCCACGGATCTGTTCCGGATCGGTGACCTGGGAACACCCGTGTCGACAGTGGATTTCGGCGGGTTCGCCGCAGCGGTTGCGTGGGAGAAGGGCACGGGAAGGTTGTATGCGCAGAACAGCTCCCGCAACCTGATCGTTTGCGATGCGAAGGGCACAAAGCAGGCCGAGTACGTCGTGCCCGGGATTCAGGCGCGAATGACCCGGGAACTTCTGCCGCATCCCGAAGGACGTCGCGTGCTGGTGAGGACAGAGGACGGACTGTTCTGGTTCGATCTGGACCCGAAACGCGACGGGTCGAGCCCGACCTCGGCCGTCGCCGAAGCGGTACCCGCCGCAGGACCCGCGCTCGAGACCGGGGACGAATTAGTGGAAGTCAGCAGGCTTCGACTCTCGTCCGCAGTCGTGGACCTCTTCCTTTCGAAGGATGGAGCATCGCTGTTCGCGCTCGACCTGACCGGCGGCAGGATCCTGAAGCTGAAGGCGTCGGATCTGTCCGTGGAAGCAGAGGCTCCGGTGCCGGACGACGCAAGTGCCATGGCCCTGAACGCGCGCGGAGATTCCCTGTTCGTGGTCGCACGCTTCATCGAAAAGGGCACGGCCCGCGGCCGGGTGCACCAGTACACAACGGCGCTGGAAGCGAAACAGGTATGCGATGTGGACATCGACCCGATGGACGTCGAGGCGACAAACAGCGGGCTGGTGGTCGTCTCCGGGAGCGCGCCGGGGAATTCGTCCGTAGGGATCGTCGTCCTCGACCCGGCGGTGAAATCGTCGTCGCCCGTCTCGCCAACCCAGGGGAGTCCGTACCTTTGCCGGCACCCCGACCAGGTACGCATCTATGCGGGCGACCTGAAGTTCCGCGGGCTCTCCCTGACTCGCGACCCGACCAAGCCGGGCACGTTCCCGTTGTGGGAATCCCGTTACGGAAACGATCAACCCCTCGGCGGGAATCTCGTGATCTCGCCGGATGGGCGGTTCTTGTTCGGAAGCGGCGGCGTCGTGCTGAGGCTTGCCGCAACTGCGGACGCCGATCTGGAGGTGGCCGGCCGAACCGACCGGTGGGCGAGCGCGGCGGTGGCCCCCGGCTGCGACACTATCTTTTTCGCTACGGCCGACGGCTCCATCCAGCAATACTCGATCTCTCGCATCGCGCCGGTCAAAACCCTGCCCAGCGGGGCACTGTGCTCGCGGCTCGCGCTTGACCCGGCGAAGAAACGACTTTACGCAAGCGCTGGGCACATTGGCGACTGGGTCCCACCCCAACACGGCACGCTGGGAGTGCCGATCTTGCTTACGGACATCGTTGCATGGTCGCTGGAGAAGAAATGAAGCGCGCTTCCATCATCCTCCTGGTCCTGCTTGCGGGAAACGCCTGGGCGGAGTCCGTGGAGGTCGAGGCTTCGATGAAGGACGGGAGCCTGGTGAAAGGCTCGCTGCTGTCGGATTCGTTCACGGTCGAGGGGAGCCTGGGGACACTCAAGGTGATCCTTGGAAACCTGGTTTCGATCACGACGAATGGCGAGGAAGTCGTGGTCAAGACCTCGGACGGCTCAACTCTCCGTGGTCGTCTGGCGCCCGCGGAGATCCGGGTCCATTGCGCGGCGGGGGATCTGGCGCTGAAGGTCGCCGACCTGAAGGCGCTTTCGGTGATCGGCCGGGGCGGCGGCGCGCCGCCGGGAACCGGCAACCGCGACCGGAAGCCACCCGTGAATCCACCGCCGCCGAATCCCGGGCCGCGTCCCGCCGTGGAACTGAAGCCGCAGATGACGCCGTTGGGGACCATCGAGTTCCAGGCTTCGGTGGCCGGGAGGCCTCTTCGAACGCCTGACGGGAAAACGCTGTGCGCCATCAACCTGTCGGACCTCAAGCTGGTCCTGATCGACTGGGCAGGCTTCAAGGTGCGCGGCCAGTGCGAGGTCCCGCCGGGTTCGTCAGCCCTCGCGATTTCACCCGACGGGACGACCGCGTTCGTTGCCGGGTCCCGGAAGTTCGCGGTCGTTGACCTCGCGTCGGGAACGCTGACTTCGACGTTTGACATCGAACTGGCTGCGACCGATGTCCTGGCGACGGACGCCCACACGGCCCTGGTCCTCACGGCCGGGGAGATTTCCGTTGTCGACATTGCGAAACAAGGCGTGGTGCGCCGTGTTCCCGGGCCCGGCGGACGCGTCCTCGACGATTCCCGGCCCGATCGCATCCTCCTCAGTACCGGGTTCATCAAGCTCCCGGCGCCCGGCACCGACCCCTCCGCCATGGATGTCGCCTTCAGCCCGAAGACTAGATCAACCGCGGGAGAATTGACCGGTCTCACGCCCGATGGCCGAATCGCAGTGACCGCCGACGGCCAGGTGCTGAGACGTGCCCGGAGCTACGTGGCGGACTTCCTCAAGGCCGGGTTGGTCGATCACAACTCGTGCGCCTCGGGCCTGACGAAGACCCACCAGGTGCTCCTCTTCAGCGACGATGGCTCGGTCAAGGTGATCGATTCCCTCACCCTTGAAACAAAATCCACCACCCCGCTCAATGTGCGCGTCGAGTGGGCGTTCGTGGACGAGGAAGCCGGAACCATGTCCGTGTTCGCCTCCGCCTGGTCCGCCGCACCGCGCCGGACCGGGGTCGGCAACTGGTTCCGGTTCGCACTTCCGAAGTAGTTATTTCAACGTGAAGCGGAACAGGTCCATGTTGTCGGGTGGACCGCGGGAAGTCGTCGGCCGCCGCCCGATGACCCAGAGCGAACCGGAGGCGGAGTCGAAAACGGCCGAGACGACGCGAAGCCCGAAATCGACGGACTGCAGCTCTTCGAGGGAACCGAGGTCGGTTTCCCTCATGCGTCCTGACTCTTCAAAGGTCAGGACCGTCCCGATCGTAGAGCGCCACGCTACGGCGGAAACGCGGCACGGAAGTTTGCCTGCCTGCAGCCTGGGGTTGCGATAGCTGCGTCCGACACGCCAGGCCGTGCCGTCTTCGCCCAGAGACCAGCGTCCATCCGGCGAAAAGAAGATACCGGGGTCCATCGGCATGTTCCCGTACGGCATCCAGCCCAGCCTCTCCGGGTCGGCGGCTCCTTCCGCAACGAGCAACTCCCCACCCGGCGCGAGCAGCCGCCGCCCCCCTTCGCACGCGCTCACCGCGCGCGATTTAGCCGCGATTCTCCGCACGATGTTGCGCTTTTCGAAAGACACGATCTGATACTCCGTCTCTGTCGCGATGATCGCCAGGTCGTCCGTCCATGCGAAGAGCCCCGACGGCGGCTTGTCGAGCGCGACCTGCGCCAGCGCCTTCCCGCTCGACGCATCCAGACTCCAGATCGCCGACGACCCCGCGGCGGCCACGGTCTTCCCTCCCGGGGCGAGTGAGATGAGGGAGGCTCCTCCCTCGGGCCGCACGTCGAGACGGATGTCCAGGGATGCTGCGTCGAGGGCGAGGATGCGCCCTGGGCGGGGGACGATCCAGAAAGTGCCGCCATCGGGGGAGAGGCGCCCAACGGCCAGTCGGGATTGCATGCGAAGGCTTGCGGCGGGCCGAAGCGGGAGCCCGTCAGAAGGCGCACTGCCGCCGACGCCCTCCGCCGGAAGCGCGGGGTCCGCGGGAGGCGGCTGAGGCGCCCCCGCGGCGCGTTCGACGGAGCGGATCTTGTCGCGCTCGATCTTGATCGAGCCGAACTTCGTCTTGAGCTGGAAAGACTCCGTGACCAGGGTCCCATGGAGCGTGTTTCCATCCGCCAGATTTACCTCGATCCCGCCATCGGCCCGCGTGATCGATGAAAGTTTTTCGAACGCGATGTCGAGTTCTCCAACCGAGGACTTGACGCGGACTGTCGCGACATCGGGAGTCCCCACAAGGAGGGTGCCATCGACGAGTTGCACGCGCAATTGCGTCGCCGGTTCTTCCGTGCGCGCTGGCGCCGCCGCGAGAGCCGCCATCACAAGGACGAGGAACCGGGGGGCCGTCATTTTTCGAGTGGCCATGCGTAAAGGTCCTGCGCCTGCATCGAGGGCGGCGCCGGGGCGGTTCCCTCCTTGGGCAACTCCGCCGCGGCCGCGAAGAGGATCTTGCGCTTCGCGTCGAGGAGGAGTCGGTAGCAGATTCGCCGCACAGCGACGGATTTCACCAGGCTGAAATCCTTGAGCGACCGAGCCTTGACGATGCCGCTCGAGTGGGCGGAAAAGAACGTCTCAATGCCGGGGGCGAACGCGACGGACGTCCATGGGTCGATTGTCCCGGTGACGCTCGCTCCCTCCAGGGCCCAGGGTGCCAGGTCCCTCCCCGCGGGAGCGGTTTCATTGTGGCGCAGGCAGGCGCCGTTGGAAGCGAGGCTGAAACGACCGTCCGGGGTGATCTCGAAGGCAAAGACATTGTAGGTGGAGGAGTTGACAGTTGCGAACCCGGCGCGGGCAGGCGCGGCGCTCGAGAAACAAACCCAGTGCGACCCGCCCTGCCCGTTGGTGGCGTAAATTCGAGCGCCGTCCGGATGAATCCGGAGGTTGTCTGCCCCGGACTCGCTGACCCCAGCCACTGGGGAAACCGCTCCGGTCTCCGGGTTGACAAACAGCACGCCTGCCATGGGAGGCTGCTGTGCGACCACGAGCATGCCTTCCGGCGATACCGCGAGATCCCAGGGGTCCCCATCGAAAACCACTTCCGACAGGGGTTTCAGTTCCCTCGGGTCCAGCACAACGAGCCTTCCACGCCATTTCGGAGGCTCCGAAGGCGCTCGCGGCGAAACACGGGAGACCACGTAAAGTCGATCGCCGGAGGGGGACGATGCCAGAGCCGTTGCGTGTGCCCCAGCGTCGTACGCCGCGGTCAGTTCCATGGTTTCCGCGTGGATCTTCAATACCCGGCACGAGAACACATCGAGCGCGAAGAGCCATTCGCCGTCGGGAGAGGCGAAGAAATCCTGGATCGATCCCCCGACTTTCACCATTCGCGGCTCACTGAACGCATCGGGGACGAGCATGGGTACGAGTTCCGTTGAAGGCCTGTCCGGCGGCTTGGGTCCAGGGCCGGGGCCGGGCCCTGGTGGCCGCGTGAGCGGATCTTCATCGACCACACGTGCCACGGGCTTGGGGCTGAAGGTCAGTTCGATCTCAAAGGGTCGGGACCATCGTTCCTCCGTGGAGCGCTGCCACCGGAGCTGGAGTGTGATTCGCAGCGGGTCCGGATCGCCGACGTCCTTCTTGAAATTGAACTGACCCGAAGCCATCTGCCGGTCCGCCGCCAGCTTCAGGGCCACAATTGCCATGTCTGCGGAAGCTTCCGCCCAGATGCCGCCTTCTCCCGGCTTGGATGCCGTCGCCAGCGCCGACTTGCGGATCCACCGCGCGTCGATCGTCCTGATCAGGCCGAACGCGTCTGCCACGCCGGCATCGACGAAGATGTCCACTCCGCCCGTGGAGCCCTCCGCCGCACGCACCGACAACGACGTGCCACGGCCTTTGAGAAGATCGTTCACTTCTTCGGGAGGGATCGCGAACGCGGTCTGCGTCCCCACGATCTTCGCGGCCGCGATTCCCACGACTCGACCTCTCCCATCGAGCACCGGGCCG
>JAIOPR010000148.1 GCA_021413805.1 Planctomycetota bacterium | reverse complement strand
GTCGGCGGGCCGTGGGACGCGCTTCCATTTTTCGACGACGGCCACCGACAGCTGGCAGGGGCGGTGGAGGAGTTCGTGAAGCGGGAGATAGCGCCGCTGGCGGAGCAGGACGAGCGGGCGACGGAGGACAACGCGCGGGAGTACGTGCTGCGGCTGGCGAACGGGCGATGGCTGCAGTACGCGGTGCGTGGGGAGATCCGGGCGTGTTCGCTGATCCGGTACCACCTGGCGAGGGCGTCGGCGCTGGCGGACGCGATGTTTGCGATGCAGGGGCTGGGGGCGATCCCGATCCTGCTGGCGGGGAACGAAGAGCAGAAGAGGATGTGGCTGACGCGCATCGACGAGGGGTCGATCGGGGCGTTTGCGTTGACGGAGGACGGGGCGGGAAGCGATCCCGCGGGGATGCAGCTGAAGGCGACGAAGGTGGACGATTTCTACCGGCTGGACGGCGAGAAGACGTTCATCTCGAACGCCGGGATCGCGGACGTGACGGTGGTTTTTGCGCGGACCGCACCGGGCGACAAGGACGCGTTCAGCGCGTTCATCGTGCGAAGCGGGAACAAGCGGATGAAGGCGACGCCGATCGAGGTGATCTCGCCTCACCCGATCGGGCGGCTGACGTTCGACAGCGTGGACGTGAAAGCGACGGACATGCTGGGCCGGGAGGGCGAAGGGCTGAAGATCGCGCTCGGCACGCTGGACCGGTTCCGTGCCACCGTCGGCGCGGCGGCGTGCGGGATGGCCCGGCGGGCGCTGGAGGAATCGGTGTCGAGGTCGAGGGCCCGCGCTCAGTTCGGCAAGCCGATCGCGGCGTTCCAGGGAATCCAGTTCATGCTCGCCGACATGGCGACGGAACTCGCGGCCGGGGAATTGCTGGTCGGCCGCGCGGCGTGGGAAGCGGACCGTGCCGGGGCGGGGCTGAAAATTTCCGCGGCGATGTCGAAGCTGTTCGCGACGGACCACGCGCATGCGGTCATCGACCGCGCGGTGCAGATTCACGGCGGCCTCGGCGTGACCAAAGGATCGGTCGTCGAGCGCCTGTACCGGGATGTGCGGGCGCTGAGGATTTACGAAGGGACGAGCGAGATACAGAAGCTCGTCATCGCGCGGGAACTGACCAGGTAGGTTGTTTGGACCTGTCGTATCCGCGGCTGTTTCCGCGCCATCGGCCGTTATCTGCGTCCGGCCCTTCGGCATGTCGAGGAGCGGCCGTCCCCCCCGCGGACAGAAAATCGTCCTGTATCAAGGACAGTGCGCCCAAAACGCGAAATCCACAAGTCCTTATCCACACAGCGGTTACCAATTCACCAGCCATGGCACGGGCCTTGCGATACTCCTCTTCCGTCCCAGCCAAACGAAAACACCAACGCCAGCCATCGGAGGAGACTCAAATGAAAGCTCTCATCGCCGCCGTCAGCGCCATCGCCCTCATGTCCGGAATCGGAAGCAGCGAAGCCCACGCCGAGAACTTCTTCAAGAAAATCAACCGCGCCGTCCGCAACGCCCACGAACGCCATGTGGACATGATGGAATCCGCCCACGAGCGTCACGTCGAGATTCTCAGGGACGTCGCCCGCGATTCCCGCCGCGGTCACTACGAAACGGTCGAGGTCCAGGAGTGGGTCGCCGGTTACGAAAAGGTCGAGTTCGTCGAGGTCCGCGAGGCCGGTCACTTCGAGTTCCGCCAGGTCACCGAAATCGTCACCCCGGCCCGCTGCGAGAAGATCTACATCCAGCCGGTCTACAGGATCGAACGCGACCGCTGCGGGGCGGAAATCAGGATCATGGTCAAGTGCGGGTACTGGACGACCCGCGAGATCCCGGCCGTGACCTGCACGAAGACGATCAAGGTCTGGGTCGAAGGCGAGTGCAAGCGGGTGCCCCGGACCGTCTGCGTCCCCGGCCACTACGAGACCCAGTGCAAGCGGGTTTGGGTCTGCGACTAACGGACGAAACGGAAGATCTCGACACGAGGGGAGGCCAACCGGCCTCCCCTCTTTTATTTCTGTTTCAACACCTGACGCCACTGCTCCGCATGCTCCGAGTCCGGAAATTCCTCCAGCAGCCGCGCGTAACCCGCCGCCGCCTTCTCCGTCTCGCCCTGCTTCGCAAGAATCGCGACCTCCTCTTCCATCCTGATTTCCTCATTCCGCGCGGCCGCTCGCAACGCCGGATCGGCCCGCTTCAGCCCGAGTTCCGCCGATCGCGCCACCTTCGCGTCGCGATCCTTCGTGGCTTCCCGGAGGACGGGAAGCGCCATCTCGCGGACGTCGTCGTCGTCGGACGAAAGAGTGCCGAGGAGCCGTGCGCAGGCGGCGCGGACGCCGGGGTCGGCGTCCTCGAGGAGGGCGCGGATGACGGCGGCCACGGCGAGCGACCGGTCGCGCACGAGCCTGGAGAGCACTGCGACCGCCTGCCGCCTGACCTCGGGGACGGCGTGCGTGCGAAGCGCGCGTTCCAGGATCCAGACGGCGAAATCCTGTGTGCCCGTGCGGTCGGTGTTGTCGATCGAGGAAAACAGGAGAAGCACCTTGGTCGTGTCCGGCTCTCGCAAAGCCTCGATGAGCGCGGTTTCCCCGGCCTCGCCCAGATTTCGGACGAGGATCGGCGTGATCAACCACGCGGTCTCCTGCGAGCCGTCCATCGCGGCCCTCGCGAGAGCCGGGGCCGCAGGTGCCGCGGCGGCGCCCAGCGGGCCGATCGCCTCGATGGCGGCGCGGCGCTTCCCTTCGTCCGGATCGGCGAGCCCGGCGATCAGCATGGGGATCACGTTGTCCTGCAACTGCCGCAGGATCTCCTGGGCTTCCCTGCGGCGATTCGCGTCGGGTGAATCGAGGTCCATGAGCCGGTCCTCGATGCTTCTCTCCTGCACACGGGGGGTCGGCGGCGGAATGCTCGGCCCGGGTCCGGCGCCGGCAGTCCCCTTCCCAGGCCCGCGGTCGCAGGCCGACAGAGCCATCACCAGGGCCATCGTGGCGAAGCGCTTCACTTGAGCTCCTCCTCGCTCGCGCCCAGCTTCCGGAGCGCTTCTACAATGGCAACACGCGCTGCCGGGTCCGGATCGTGTCGGCCCTCGCGGAGCGCGCGAAGGATGTCGGCGTGGCGCTCGGCGGGGGTTTCGGCGAGTGCCGTCGAGGCGGCGATGCGCACATCCGGGGTGTCGTCATCGAGAGCAGCGCGCAGGAGTTCGGCTTCTTCTTTCGGGCCGAGGAGGAGAAGGCGTTTCATGACGCGGGCGGCCTGCCGGCGGATCGGCGCGTCCGGGCTCGAATGAAGAGCATGGACGAGGGCGTTGACAGCGGCATTGTCGCCGCCCTGGATGACGATTCCGGGGCCGGAAAGTTTGTCGAAGGCGCGGGCGGCGAGGAGGACGGAGGGTTCGCGAAGCGTCTGGACGAGGGCATCGCGGGAGACGTCGCCGAGCTGGCCGATGGAGTGGGTCGCCGGGACCTGGGTGCGGGAGGACGGTTCGAGCATGCATCGGAGGAGTTCGGCGGTCGCGCCGTTGCCGGCAGCGGCACCGGTCTTTCCGAGCAGGTGCGCGGCGGTCCAGCGGTTGCCGAGGTCGGCGTCGCGGAGAAGAAGCGTCAGGCCCGGGACAACCTCGCCGAGGTCTTTCAGGCTCCACGCGAAATCGATGGCTCCTTTCCGGACGCGCGGGTCGGGACTGGCCATGAGGACATTCAGGATTCTCCCGCGATCGCGGTCGTTCGGGAGGCTGTCTCGAAGAGAGGCCGCATCCCCTGCGGCCAGCGCTTCGGTCCACCGCCGAACGATCGCCGGATCGGGGTTGTCCTCAGCCCGCGGCGCCGAGGAATCCCGAACGAGGATGAGCGCGACCGCACAGGTGATCGACGCGAGAACGGCAGGAGTGGAGATTCTCATTCCCCCTTGGACGCCCGCGGTTTCCGGAAGTTCTCTCCAGCTTCGAGATTGATCGACTTGTCCGTTACGCACCGAAAATTGCCGGGTCGTGTAACCCGTTCGCGGCGGCGAGCTCTCCGGGGGTCGATTCAGGGCGCTTCGGCACTCCGCGAGACTCCGCCGCCCGGCACAGGGCTTGCGATTGCTTCAAGGGCCGGAAACGACCTGATTCGCTTTCTCTCACTCGGAGACTTCTGATGAAACCGTACCTGCTTCTCGCCGGGCTCGCGCTTCCCTGCATCGTTGCCTTCCTCGGCTGCGCCTCGACATCCACGTCCAGCACGGGCGCCGCGAAGATCACCATGAACAAGCCGTCGAACCAGACACTGGGACGCGGGGCGACGAACACGGTGGAGATCAAGATCTGGAAGGAAAACATCAATGCGGACGTGTCGGTCCATTTCGAGAATCTTCCCTATGGCGTGGAAGTCACCGAGAAGGACACGAACTCGAAGGACAACCACTGTGTTGCGAACTACCAGTTGAGTGCTTCCGTCAACGCGCGCCTTGTGACAGACCAGGTCGTGCGAGTGACGGCGCAAGGGCCCGATGGGCTCGCGGTGACGCAGTCGTTCGAGATGACAGTGACGCAGTAATTCCAGGCCCGCCCGGCGCTCCCAAGGCCGGGCGGTCTTGTTTATGAAGAGTGGGATGGAAGATCGACGATCTCGCGTCGAGCACTAAGATGTGGGCGTGAGCAAACTCGCCAGCCCGACGTTCGTGCTCTACCGGATCCTCGGCAACGACATGCCGCCGATCCACAGCCTTTCGCAGACGCTCGACAACCTCCAGTTCATCCTCAAGAACGAACCGCCCCTGGAAAATTGCTCCAAGCGGTTCATCCTCAACCGGATCATCGACCCCGACCGGGTCAAGGCGCTGCGCGGGCTGCTCGCGGCCGCAGGCCATCCGGTGGACGAAATCCCTTTCGAGCGCGACGTCTACCGGGGCCTGGCCGACCCGCAGCACCGCAGCAACTACCTCACCAACAACAACCCCGGCCGGAACTTCGCGTTGAAGCTGGGCGTCGCTCTCGCCGACTACGTCCTCCCGTTCGACGGCCAGATCTTCATGCCGGAACCCGGCTGGCAGGACATCCGCCTTGCCGTGGCAGAAGTTCCCGAATGTCCCGCGTGGCTCGTCCCCATGGTGCGCCTGCTCACCAACGAAGAGGCCCTTCAGCCCACCCCGGTCGATCGCGACGAGGCAGAGGGCCAGTCCGAACCGCAGGTTTTCTTCGCGCGAAACAGCGAGGAACAATTCGACGAGTCGCTGCCCTACGGAAGCGCCCCCAAGCAGGAAATGCTGATCCGGCTGGGTGTGCCGGGACCGTGGCAATTTCACCCGGGCCCGTTCTGGGAAGGTTTGCGTTCCCGCCCGCGATCGAAGCACGTGGACCAGGCGCTTCAGGCAGGCAAGGTGTACCGGCTTGCCTCGGGCAACCCGGTCGCCACCATTCAAAACTCGAAGCGGAGGCAGGTCCGGCTTGACTCCGTCGTGAAGTTCCGCGAGAAAGTGGACCGGGTGTTTGGCGTGACGCCGAGGCCGTAGGAGGCTACTCCCGCGGGTCGTACAGCCTGCCCCACTCGCGGATCCGTTTCTTGTCGTCTTCGCCGAAGCGCGCGTCCTCGAGCATTTTCTTCTGCACCTCCGCCTGGAGCGCGGCCTGTTTCGCGCGGTAGGCTGGCGGGACGGTCTTGTCGCCGCTCAGGTCGGCGGGCTTCTCGAGGCCGAGCAGCTCGCGCTGGTACCAGTCGGCGTAGAACTTGACGAGCTCGGAGTCCGGGCTGCCGGGCGCGAGGAAATCGTGATACCAGTACCAGTAGCAGTTGCTCGTCTTGTCCTCCGCCACCAGCTGCCGGTGCGGCGCTTCGCGCGGCCCCAACGCATTGTTGTGGTCGGCCCAAGGCTGCGGGTTGCGGCTGTGGTAGCGGATCTGGAAGCGATACGCCAGCGCGGCTGACTGGTCGGCGGTCAGGATCGCGGCGGCGCGCGGCTCGAGGTCAGCCGCGTCGTTGTAGACCGAGGCGAGACGCTCGATCAGCGTCTGGTTCTTGCGCTCTTCGAGGCGAAGCGCCCACCGGTCGCCCTCGAGCTTGAGCAGTTCGGCCAGCCTCGCCGCCTGCGATTCGTCGAGCGGCAGCCCGAATCCTTCGAGGAACGCCGCGAACAGCGCGTCGCGCGCCGGGTTCAGCGCGAACTCGAATTCGTCCACTTCCGCGTCGCGAGCCAGCCCCGCGAGGAAATCCGCGAGCGCGGCGTCGGCCTTTATGGCTTCTTCCGAATCCCAGCCCGCCTTCGCCGCCGCGCCCAGCGCCTTCGCGAGCTGCACCCCGCGCTGCTTCCGCGGATCGACCGCCAGCTTCGCCTCCAGGTCCTTCACCTTCGCCTCGAGCCGCGCGATCTCCATTGCGGCGTCGGCGCGGGAAATATCCACGCGGGGAGTCGCCGGGGAGGGAAGCGGCTGGCCGTCCACAATTTCCACGCGCCCGCCAACGGCCGAGGGGCCTTCACGCATCCGCCATCTCACGACCCCGACCAGGATGGCCCCGCATGCCAGGCCGAGGAACGCCCTTCCCCAGAAATTCGGGTTCATTTTTTTGCTCCTTCGACGAAGTTCACCAGGAGGCCGTTGGCGCGCGCCGGGGCAAGTCCGGCATCCTTCACGAGGCGATCGCGCGTCTTCACGAGAAGCTCGAGAAGCGCGACCTGCTCCGCAGCGGGGTCGGTCGGATCGGCGTCGCGGTGGAGCGCGAGGCAGCCGTCGAGCAGGGAGCGTTCGATTTCCTTCGCAACGTCGGACATCCCGCCGCTCATCATTCCCACCTGCTCGAGCGCCTTGTCCGGCCCTTCGACCCCGACGACCACCTTGAACACCGACGCGAAGCCCTGGCGCCAGTCGCGGAAAGCGGGATCCAGTTCGGCGAGGGCCTTCTTCTGCGCGTCGTCGAGAAGCGCCGCGTAGCGCGGGCCGCGGCCGGCGGCGACGCGGGCCAGCGCCAGGGCCTTCTCCAGGCCGGAAAGTTCCTGGCGCGACTGGAGGTACTGCTGGGCGGCCTGATCGTGCGAGGCGATTTCAACGTCCCACACGTGCCGTTTCTCCGGCGACAGCGGGCATCCGCGTCCCTCGAGGTAGCCGGCGATCAGCTTTTCGCGAGCGGTCCCTGCTTCGAGTTCTGCCGGGGTCACTCCCGATTCGCGAATCACCCGCGACCACAGCCTGCCGAGCTCTTCGCCGACCTTCTGGTCCACGCCCATCATGCGTCCCTGCGCCGCCTGTTTCGCGAGCCAGTTGCCGACGGCCTCGGGGGATTCGGGGTCTGCGGCGTTATTGCGAAGCGCCGCGACGGAGTGTTCCAGGGCAGCGATGCGGTCGCGAAGAGCGGAGAGGCGGGCGGCGGAATCGTCGGATTCGCGGAGCAGCACGGGTGCCTGGCCGGGGACTACCGCGATGGCGTCGCCCGATTTCAGGTTCACGGTCTCTCCCGCGGCGATCGCCTGGGCATAGCCCGTGTAAAGCAGCACGCTCGTTTCGCCCGGATTGGACCGGACCCACGCCCGGGCCCCGACTTCGAGGAAGACTTCGGCGACCGGGGTTTCTACCTTGGCGCGCGCCGGGCCGAGATTTTCCACGAGAATGATGCCGTCCTCGAGCCGCCAGTCGGCGGGCCCACGGACGGTGTAGGTGGTCCCTTCTCCGCGATAGCGCAGCTCCAGCCCGTCGGATGGCACGCGGTTCGCCAATGTACCGGCCCGCCGCTCGCTCACGGGGCGCGGCGAAGTCTCCGAAGCCTTCCCTCCCCCTGAGAACGCGTGAATGAGCATCCCACCCAGGAGCGCCGCCGCAAACCCCGCCGCCGCCGGCCACCACGCGACCAGCCGCGGCCGCGCAACCGGCGCCGGCTCGAACGCCGCCTTCACCGCGGTCGCTTCGCCGCGCGCCGCCGTCCACTCCGCCTTGCAGGCCGCGCACTGAGCCAGGTGCTCCCGCGCCGCCGCTTCTTCGGAAGCCGTGAGAAAACCGTACGCCAGCAGCGTCATCGTCTCCTTCCTCGGGTGATTCATCGCGCTTCCTCCTTCATCCACGCGCGGAGCCGGCCGATCGCGCGGCTCGCGTGCGACCTCACCGTCCCCGCCGGCATCTGCAGTTCGCGGGCGATGTCCTCGAGCGACAGGTCGTGCCGCAGGCGCAACTCGAGCACGGCTCGTTCCATCGCGGGGAGTTTCGGCAGAAGCGCCCGCAGCGTTTCCACGTCCGGGTTCGGCGTCACGGGAGGCAGCGCCGCGGGCTCGGGCGTTTCGTCCAGCGCCGCCGGCGACCTACCGCGCTTCTGTAGGAGATCGCGCGAGCAGTTCCGGGCGATCGAAAGGACCCACGGGCCGAAATCCCGCGCGGGGTCGAACGTCGCGATGCTGGTGATCATGCGTTTGAACGTCTCCTGGACCGCGTCGCGCGCTTCGTCAGGGCGGCCGAGGAACCGGAGGCAGACGGCGAAGACCGGGCCGTCCCAGCGGCGCGCGAGGGCGTCGAGGGCATTGCGGTCGCCGGTCCTGGCCATCTGCGCGAGGTCGCGCTCTGCGGTCATTCTGGAGACTCTACTGGCCGGGCGGGCGGGGTGCTGCAACCGAAATCGGAAATCCGGAAACGACGCAAGAGTCGACCGGCATGGGGGATACGCGGGCCCGATGCGGCGATGGCCCTGCCTACCGTGATGGCGGCGGCGAAACGGGGATTGAGATAATCAGGGTGTCCACCGGGGTCATGGTCCCGTCCGGTGCGACGCTCATCCTCCGCTCGAACAAGCCCACCGCCGTGTAGGGCGTGAGCTTCGAAGGCGGAATGGAGGCGGCAATTTCTGCCAGGTAGGCTTTCGCGCGGTCGGCGTCCTTCCGGGCGAACAACCGGACGAATTCGGCGTTCAGGGTCGTTTCTGAACGCGGCAGGTCCGCCCTCGGGATCCAGGTCTTCCTTCCTTCGATATCGATCCCCGCGACCCGGAAACAGCGCGCCCATTCGGGGCGAGTGCGCGCCTCGAACACGCGGAAATCCGAAAAGGGCCAGGACTCCACGCGTCCGAAGTCGATTCCAAGGAAGAGGACAATCATGCCGTAGACGAAAATCTTCTCCGCAGTCGAAACGGCGCGAACGCGGGGAAAACCAGGCTCGGTGGCCGGCGGCGCCGCGACAGGTTTGGCTCTCCCGGGCCAGAAGAGGAAGAGCAGGTAGGTATAGCCGTGGTGGTGAAGGAAATTGATGTTCATCGTAAAGAGGATCGTGGTGTGGAACGTCAGCCCGACCACGGCGTAGATCCACGCCCGGCGAGGAAACAAAACGACCGTCCAGAAACCCAGTTCGAAGAGGAT
>JAIOPR010000147.1 GCA_021413805.1 Planctomycetota bacterium | reverse complement strand
GCCCTGGACGTTGGCGAAGACGGGGTCGAGGGTGGGGCCCCAGGGGTAGGGGCGGCGGTCCACGCCGCGGGCCGCTTTTTCCCATTCGTCCTCGTGCAGAAGGTGGAGGAGGCGGCCGTCGCGGGCGGAGCGCCATTTCGCGAACGCGGTGCCGTCGAGCCAGGAGAGGGCGAGGACGGGCCAGTCGCCCTGCCACGGGCCGGGATCGTTTTCGAAGCGCTGTAGGGAGGCGAAGGCTTCGGGCTGCTCGGCACGGAATGCGGCGTCGGGGAGAACGGTGCGGCCGCCGGGGAGCGCGGGCCAGTACGGTTTGCCGGTGCTCATGTTTCGCGGCAGCCGCGGCGGGTCCTCGCCCGCGGCGTTGACGAATTCGACCCACTCGCGGCAGGTAACCGGAAAGCGCGCGACGAAGACGTCGTCCACATCGCGGCGGTACGGGTTGCTCTCGACGCCCTCGTACTTGTCGCCCTGCATGATGAAAGTCCCGCCCGCCAAGTGGACAAACCCTTCAGGGATTTCGGCGGGCTCGAAGAGCGTGACCGCGATCCGCTGTGTTTCCTGCCGGCCGACCACGAGCGGCACGCGCGCCGCGGCGCGGCCATCGGCCACGACGACGAGCAGCCACGAGCCCATCTGGAGGCGCACATCGAGCACCGGGGTGCGCCCGAGGTAAAGCCCGGGGCCGCGCGGGCGGTACGCCGGGTTGGGGAACAGCGCGTCGAGCGCCTCGGCCGGGACGGCACTCCCCATCCGCGGCGCGCCGCCGGGAGTGACGGGGACGAGCACGCGGTCCATCGGGACGCAGCGGAACGCCCAGACGCCGGCGCCTTCCAGCGGCTCGGGGGCGCAAGTTGCCGCGTGGACCCGGAGCCGCATCGGCGCGGCCGGCTCCCCCGCGGGCCACAGCGGCGGTTGCTTCCCATTCAGCTCCCGTCCCGACCACGGGTGCAGCCCACGCACGGCCAGTTCCTCCGGACGCACCTCCCGCCCGTCGAGCAGACACCGGCACCGGTACACCCGCGTCGCGATCGACACTTCACCTTCGCCCCGCAACTCCGCCGCCAGCGACCGGTCGTGGTGCGACTCCACGATCCGCCGGTGAAGCACCATGTCCGCCGTGTTCCCCGCGGCCTCGGCTTCCAGGAAACGTTCCCAGTGGAGTTTCGCGCGAAGTTGCCGGGCCTCCGTGTTGTCCGGGGAGTTTGAAAGCGCCGAAGCGAGCGTTTCATCCGCTTCGGCGAACGCTTCCGCGCTTCCACGTTCGAGCATCGAAGCGCGGTCATCGAGGTCCCAGACGAGCCGGCGTTTCTCGAGGGGAGCCCAGGTTTCGGTCTTGATGCTGACGCGCTCGTCTTCCTGGCGGGCGGCCGCGGCCTCGGCGCGGAGGCGGAAGAACTTTGCGGCGGCGTCGCGGCCGCGCGCGAGGAGTTCGACGGCGAGGAGGTCGCGGCGCTCCTGTTCGCGGGCGCCGTCGAGCCACGATTCGACGTCGTCGGCCATTTCGCCGGCGTCGGCGTAGCGGGCGGCGGGATCGCGGGAAAGGGCGCGGAGGCAGATGGCCTCGAGGTCGGGGGAGATCGTGGCGTCGCGTGTCCGCGGCGGCACGGGCGTTTCCTTGACGATTTTCCGCGCCAGTTCGCGCGGCGACGGGGCCTCGAAGGGCGGGCGCCCGGTGAGAATTTCGTACAGCGTCGCGCCGAGCGACCAGACGTCGCTTCTCGCGTCCACCTCGTGGTGGCGGCCGAGCGCCTGCTCCGGCGACATGTAGGCCGGCGTGCCGATGATTTCGCCCGCGGTGGTGACGCCGGGCGACGAAGAAGATTCGCGATCCGAGAGGGCCGGCTCCTCGTCGACCGGTTTGAAAACCTGCGTGACCGGCACGCGCTCCGTTATTTCCCTGGCGAGCCCCCAGTCCACGACCAGCACTTCCCCGAATTCCCCCAGCATGATGTTCGCCGGCTTGATGTCGCGGTGAATCACGCCCTTGGAATGCGCGTACGCCACCGCCCGGCAGACGTCGCGGAACGCCTCGACCATGCGCCGCAGCGACCACTTGAGCGATTTCGTCGCCGCCTTGTCCCCCGCCGCCGCCCGCGCCTGCCGGATCACGCGCGACAGGTCGCGCCCCATGATCCGTTTCATCGCGTAGTACCACTGCTTCGTCCCCGGCAGCACTCCCATCTCATGCACGGGGACGATATTCGGATGCTCGAGAAATCCCGTCAGCCTCGCCTCGCGCCGGAACCGCTCCATCGCCGTCGCGTCCGCCGATTCGAGCAGCAGCTTCAGCGCCACCGGCCGCCCGAAATCCGCATCCCGCGCTTCCATCACCCGCCCGATTCCTCCACGCCCGAGTTCTTCGCCCAGGGTGAACTTCCCGGCGATGGAGGGAAGCCGTTCGGGCACCGAGCTGCGGCCGGAAGAGGGTGAGACGACGGTGTTGGGTCCGGACGATTCCTCGTCGGGGATCTCCGCGGCGAGGACGCGCAAGGCCGCGGCGGATTGTTCCGAAAGGTCGCCGCGCGCGACGAGAAACGCGCCGAGCTCCGACGGCGGGCCGGCGCGCCACGATTCCTGCGCGGCCTGCCACCGCCCCGGCGAGATCAGCCGGAGACGGACCGCGAGGATGCCGATGGCGTCGTCGGGAACGGGCATGAGGCGGTCATCCTAGGTGAAGCGCGCCGAGTGATCCACCAACCACCTTTCGAGCAGTTCCGGCCGGTACCCCCACGGGCCCTGCTCAGTCGCGAAGGCGATCCGACCGGCCGCGTCCACGACGAACAGCCGCTCCGGCCAGGCCGCGTACGCTTCGTCCACCGCGTTGTCGAGCGAGTCCACGACGCACGGCATCGCGACCTTCAGCCGCGAGCAGCACGCGCCCGCCGCGTCCTGGCGCGCCGAGTCGCTTCGTGGCTGCTCGAAGACCACGCCCTGCTCCACGTTTGACGGCATCTGCCACTCGTCGGAAGGGTGCGCTTCAGAAATGTAGACCATCAGGAACCCGACCCGCTCTTTCCACTCCCGGTGGAGCCGCTCCATCGTGTCGGCGTTGCGGCGGAAAGGGGGTCAGGTGAAGCTGCCGAAGTTGAGGACGAGGGGCTTCCCGGCCTGGAACGTCGAACGGCGGATCCGGGATTTCCCGTCCTGCGTCGCGAGCTCGAAGTCCGGCGCCACTCCGCCCACCGCCGGCGCTCTTCGCCCCATCAGCGCCTTCACCCGCTCCCAGTTCGGCGGGCGTTGCGCAGCTGGCGCGCGGTCAACCTCGGCAATGAATTCGGCGGCGGGATCGGGCATGGGGGGAATGATAGTCGACTTCAGGCGAAATATCCGAGCGCCTCGGCTGCCCCGGCAACCAGCACCTGGAATCCATTCTCGGTGTGGACGTTCCAGGCTTCCTGCCGCACGACCTGAAGCCCGCGTTTGCACCCCAGCATCGGTGCAAACCTCCGCCAATTGGGAGAAGGGGACGTGTCCGACAATTTGACCTCGACCGGCAGCCAGGGCTCGCCGTTCTTCACGATGAGGAAATCGATCTCGTGCTTTTCCTTGTCGCGCAGAAAGAAGACGTCAAATTCCCCTTCGCCCGTGTCGGTCCAGAACTGGCAGGTCTTGAGAAGGTGGTGCGCGACGAGGTTCTCGAATCGCGCTGCCTCGTCGGGAACGGCGCCGTAGTCCCACAGGTAGACCTTTCCTTCGCGCCGCAGCGAACGAACGATCCGCCGGCTCCAGGGCTTGATCTCGAAGAGGTAAAAGAGGTCCTTCATGTAGTCGGTCCAGCGCTTGATGCTCGGCACGCTGGCTTCCAGGTCGCGCCCGAGCGAGGACATGCTGAAAAGGGACCCGACGCGGCCGGGCAGCAGCGCGGTCATCATCTCGATCCGCGCCAGTTCCGGGATCCGGCTGAGGTCGCGCAGGTCCTCGCGAATCACGAGCTGTTCGCGGCCTCGCCGCCAGAGGTTCGCCCTGCGGGAGTTCTGGTCGAGGAGAGGCTCGGGAAACGGTCCGAAGGCCAGGAGCGCCGAGAGTCCGTCTTCCGCATTTTTAGATCTTTGAGTGTCGCGGGCGAAGAGCGCGTCCAGCATCGCCTCAGGCTCCAGCACATCGGGGCGTTCCATCTCCCTCAGGGAAAAGGGATGCATGCGGAACGCGAAGTGCCTGCCCATGAGGCTGTCGCTCCCCTTGCGGTAGACGTTCAGGCGGGCGCTTCCCGTGACCAGAAAGTCGCAGGGGGATTCGAGCGTGTCGTAGACGCCCTTGAGATTCCGCTTCCAGCGACGTTCCTTGTGAATCTCGTCGAGGACGACAAGCGGGATGTCCTTCCCCTCGTGGCGGGGAACGACGGCGGAAGGATTCAAGGCCCACTCGCGGCGGAAAGGAAGTTGATCCCAGTTCCGGTAGACGGCAGTTTTGCGGCGCTCCAGCAGCAGTTTTGCCAGCGTCGTTTTCCCGCACTGCCGGGGTCCTGATACCAGCGCGATCTTGTGATTGGAGAAGGCGAGGTCTTCGATCGCCTGCGCCAGGGAGCGGAATCGCATCCTGGCCATCTTAACGACTGACGTTCCATTGGCCAAGCCAGATCTGGCCATCTTAACGCCACTCGTTAAATTGGCCAGACTCGCAAAAGCGTCACTTCCGGCGCGCCGCCCCCGCCTTTCTCCTCTCCCTCACCGCAAACCCGCTCTTGTACGCCGCGGGCAGCAGGTCCTTCGCCCGCGCCTTGAAGACGCGCTTGCCATCCTTCACGATCACCCACGCGTCGGGCGCGTAGTCGAGGAGAAGCTGCCGGCAATTGCCGCATGGGGAGAGCACTTCGGCCCCCCGGCCGCGCGCCAGGACCGCCACCACATCCGTGAACCGCCGCTCCCCCGCCGCAATCGCGCAGCCGATCGCGATCGGCTCGGCGCAGGGGCCGTAGCCGCACGCTTCCACGTTCACCCCGGCGTAGACCTTTCCGGAAGCGGCCCTCACCGCGCAACCCACCGAGTGGCGGCGCGGATTGAGGTCGTTGCGAAGCGCCTTCCGCGCGGCAAGGATCAGCGCGCGGTCCTCCCTCGTCAGCGTGGCGGTTTTCACGGGGCGGATTCTATGCGCGAAGCGCTGCGAGACGCGGAGGAAACTTTTCTACTTCTTGAGAGGGGAATCTCCCGGCACGCGCTTGAAACAGAATCCACACTGTTGGAGCTCCGCCTGGCACTTCCCGCACAACTTGTTTTTCGGGGAAGAAGTTCCGGCTTTCCTGCAGTTGGTGCACGCGCCTCCTTCCATGTCCTTGTCGCCATGCCCGCCGGCACAATCCCGGCGCACGCGGAGAGCTTTCATTGTGTCGTCGGTCCAGACGGCCTTGACGTTGCCGTCGGTCTTCTTCACGAGGACCGCCATGGCTGTGTCGTGGGGCTTCTCTTTCCCCTCCGGGGTGTTTTCTCGAACGCACCAGACAAAGATCTTTCCATCCTCGTCCGTGACCTTCTCGACGTCGAATTGTGCGTCGGCGTTGCCCGAGCACGGGACCACGATGAGCATCCACGCGTCGAAATCGACCTTCTCAACCCAGTCCGGGGGCGCGGCCTTCTTCGCGTCGCCGACGAGGATCATCGCTTTCGCCTCTTCCAGCGTCCTGCAGGCGATCGCGGCATCGCCCTTCCCCGGGTGCCTCAGGTCGCAGGCATCCAGCCGCCACCACTGCACCGGGTTGCTGGAGTCCGCCGCCGCCCAGGGCGCCGCTGCCGCGAACAGAGCCAGGACGCCGGAACGCATCAGCCGCTTCATTACTTGGCCTCCGGAAGTTCCGGCGGGTCGCGGTGGAAAATGCTCAGCTTGCCCTTCGTCGCCGCCAGCGTCAGCACGTAGTACCCGGTCGCGTACGCCGCGCTCGATTCCTCGCTGCCCATCCACCCGATGTTCTTCCAGATCCCGTCGGCGCCCTGCGACTTCAGGATGTAATCCCGGATCTGCGGGATCCACGCCTTCGCCTCGGGCTTGTGGTCGCCATACTCCTCGTCGATCACGATCATCGCCATCATCGCGTAGAACAGCGCGTAGTCGGGGAAGCGATCCGTCGCGAGCCCTTCGACCTTCTGTTTCCCGAGGAATCCCATCGCGTCGATCATGACCTTCTCGTCGAGGCGCGACATCAGCACCAGCGTCGCCAGCGCGCCGGACGTCCCTGCGACCATCGAGGTCCCCGTCCCCTTCTTGTACTCAAACCCGCCGTCCGCCAGCTGCGTCGATTTAAGGTACGCGAACCCCTTGTCCAGCGTCTGCTTCGACACCTTGATCCCGAAATTCTTCGCCGCCTTCAGCGCCTGCACCGCGCACACCGTCGTCGAGCCCTCGTGGTCGTTGCCGGGATTCTTCTGGTAGAACCACCCGCCGTCCTCCGTCTGCGCCCTCGCGATCAGCTCCGCCGCGTTCGTCACCATCGTCTTCAGCTCGTCCATCTTGATCTTCTTCGGCGGCTCCTTCTCGAACAGGCACTTCCCGTACAACTCCGCGAAAAACAGCGTCGCGAACCCCTGGCTGTGCAGCCACGTGTGCCCCTCGCCCTTGAAATCCCCGTCCTTCTGCTGCGTCATCAACCAGTCGTAGGCGCTCCAGAGGCGCTCGTTCTCGAAGGGCTTCTCATCGGCGGCGAGAATTGCGAGAGCGGCAATCGATGTGACGGCCACCGGGAACTTGCCGCCAAAGTGTCCGTCCTTCTCCTGAAGCGTCCCGAGCGCGGCCAGGCCCTTCGCCATCGGTTTTGCGACCGGGTCTTCCGCGGGTTGTTCGGCCATCACGGGCCGGGCGAGAAGGAGGGCGGCGAGCGCGGCGGAGGCGACGATCTTCGAAAGCGACTTCATGCGGGAATCTCCTGGGGCGGGCGAGAAGTGGGCTACGCGGGGTTGGACGCAGGCTGGCCGGGGAAGTTCCCGAAAACGGCGAGCGCCGCGGCAACCCAGGTCGGCCGAGGCGTCTCCAGGACGTCCGAGTAGTCCACGAGCCGCAGGTCCAGGATGCGGGACGTGCAAGGGGTGTCGATGAGTTCCCGCATCGCAGGGCCGACGTCGCGAAAATCGCTTCGTTGTTCTTCGCACTGCTTCAGGAACGCGTGGTATTCGCGGCGGGCGAGGTGCCCGAAAGTGCGGGCGAGCGCCGACAGGACGCGGCCCGCGGTAGAGGGCGCGGCGTCGTCCATGATTTCGGCGGGCGGCGTCCCGTAGCCGTGGCCGTGGTGGGCAGGATCGGTCGTGGCGACCAGGACGGCGCCGGGAATGCGGAGATCCTCGAGGCCGGGAAGCGATCCCGGTGTGGCTCCGACGAGGACCGGATACCTCTCGATGACCTGCGGTGAAGGCTTCCCCGCCCGGCGGGCGGCGAGATCGAGAAGCGCCTTGAAATTATCGAGGGAGAATTCCTCGGTCCAGCAGCCCGCATCGCACGGGGCACCGGGCCCGTGGCATCGCCGCAGCCGCTCGACCGCGGCCGGCTCTCCGGCTTTTGCGGCAGCGACATCCGCGGCATCGGCGGCGCGACCGCCATGAAGCACGCCGAGGGCGACGACGGTGGAAGTTCCGCTGGCGACGACGGCCTTCGCCACGGCGGCGACGTGAGTACCGCAGGCGGCGAGCCGGGCATGGGGAAACACGAGCGCGCCGTGCGGCGGAAACGCGACCGTTGGCGCTGCATCGAGCAGCCGCGCCAGCCCGGGCTCACCCAGCGCCGCCCGCTCGGCCGCGTACCAGCGCTTCCAGTCTCCCGCTCGCATAGGCCGTACTGTATGAAATCCGGATTCGCAGCAGCGGGATCACGAGTAAATCGGTCGGGTATCGAAGAACCCGGAGGCAGCCGCCGCCCTATATATCGCTTCTTCCGATGGAATATATCGTGTTCATCACACGTATAATCGGGGCCAGCATTCCTTTCCCCGGTTCTCCAAAGGAGTCCTCCATGAAGCGGTTCGCCCTCCTCGCCGTACCCGCCGTCCTCGGCGCTCTTGTGGTCTCTTCGTACGCCGGCGACAAAGGCAAGGGCGGCTCCAAGCTCCCCGAAGGCTACAACTGGGAGACGAGTTACGAGGCCGCGCGCCTGAAGGCCGCCGAGCAGGGCAAGCTGATGTTCGTCGATTTCTACACGCAGACCTGCCCGCACTGCGTCGCGATGGACAAGAATTCCTTCCCTGCCGACTCCGTGAAGAAATTCCTCGAGCCCATCCTCGTGATGAAGGTGGACTGCAATGCGGGCAAGGACAGCGTCAAGCTCGCCAAGGATTTCGCGGTCAATGCCTACCCGACGCTGGTCATGATCAAACCGAACGGGGAGACGCTGAAGCGCATCGAGGGGGGGCTGGAGACGCCCGACCAGTTCACGACGAGCTGGACGAATGAGTTCTGGAATGCCTACGTGAACGCGCAGAACGCGAAGCCGCAGGACGGCAAGGCGATGGCAACCAATCTCGCGGTCCTGGTGACCTGGTTCCCGGCGAGCGAGATGGGAAAGCGCGCCGTGGACGCGGTGAAGCAGAGCGAGGGCAATCCCGACTTCAAGGCCGCGTGGGACGAGATCACGAAGACGACCGAGCGCGAGAATCTGTCCGCCAAGGCCGACGCCCAGACGAAGCTCGGCAAGAAGAAAGAGGCGATCGAGACGTACAAGGTTCTCGCCATGAACCATGCGGGCACGAAGGAAGGCGACGCGGCCGCGGCGCTTCTGAAGAAAGCCGGAATCAAGCTCGACCCGCCGGCCGCCGGCGGCGACGCGAAGAAATAGCAGCGAGACCCATTGACCCCGGCGCGCCATCGCCGGGGTTTTTTCGTGCCTTTTCCGGTCCCACCGCCGGTGGCGGCGTTGCGGGACGCCGGACAGGCTAGAATGCGTCCCGCATGACAGAAACCGCCCCCGCGCCGCAGCCGACCGGCATCCCGAACGGCTCCATCCTCGCCGTTATTTTCGGCGTGCTCCTGGTCGTCGGCCTCGGCATCGGCTACCCGATGTTCGCCCTCCGCGGCAGCCCCGGCGACGCGCCGCCCCGCGACGTCCTCGAACCCCCGGCAGCGCGGTTCCTCGACGCCATGTCGCGCGGCGACCTCGCCGCCGCCCGAGCCGATTGCACCGTCAACGCGGCGAAGGCGCTCGAGGAAATCCTCGCGAAGCGCCCCGAGATCTGGGCAGGGACGGCGCACATCGATTCCATCGACACTCAGCTCTTCATGGCCACCTGGCTCGCCGCCGCGAAAGCGACGCTGAAAGGCCGCGACGGCAAGGACCGCAAGGTGCAGCTGGGGCTCGTTCGCGGGCCGAACGGATGGCTGGTTTCGGGCGCTTCCGTCGAGGGGGAAGCGAAACCGCTCTTCCCGTCGCAACAGCCTCCCGCCAGGCGCTGAACAGGCTACCGTCCGTTCTCCCGCGTGCGCGCCCTGACGATCGCATCTTCGCCGAGTTTTTGACGCAGCGCGTCAATCGTGCGGTCGAGCCGCCGCTCTTTCGCGCGTTCCTTCTCGCCGAAGAGGGTCCCCTGCCCGGCGCCGGGAGCGGCGAGGTTCTGCGCCTGGACCCCGAGCAGGCGAACCCGGGAGCCTTTCACGCCCGCCTTGTCCCTCAGCAGAGCGCGGGCCGTCTCATAGATTTCCGTGGTGATGTCCGTGGGGCGCTCCAGCGTCCGTGACCGGGTGATGGTGCGGAAATCGGGGAAGCGCACCTTGATCTGGATCGTGCGGGCGGCGACGGCGTCCGAGCGGAGGCGAGTGCCGACTTCCTCGGAGAGTTCGAGCAGTTCGCGCTCCATCGCGGCGACGGAAGCGAGGTCGCGCTCGAAAGTGCGTTCGGCGCCGATGGAACGGGCGTCCCAGGAAGGCTCGACGCTTCGGTCGTCTTCGCCGCGCGCCAGCCGCGAGATGTGGGAGCCGAAATCCCCGAGTTCCGCGACAACGCGTTTTTCGCCGGCGGCGCGCACGTCGCCGATGGTCCGGAGGCCGAGCGCTTCGAGCCGCGTCTGCGTCTTCGGCCCGACGCCCCAGAGGCGGCTGACGGGAAGCGGAGGAAGGCGGCGATCCACGTCGCCGGGGGCGATCACGACGAACCCATCGGGCTTTTCGAGGTCGCTGGCGAGCTTCGCCAGGAACTTGTTGAAGGAAACGCCCACCGAGGCGACCAGCCCGAGTTCCTTGCGGATCTTCTCCTTCACGAGGCGGCCCGCGGAAGGACCGTCGCCGAAAAGCCGCTCTGCGCCTGCAACGTCGAGAAAGGCTTCGTCGAGAGAAAGCGGTTCGACGAGCGGGGTGAACGAGCGGAAGATGCGCATGACCTCCCCCGAGATCTCGACGTAACGGTGCATCCGCCCCGGGAGGAAGATTCCCTGCGGGCAAAGCCGCGCCGCCTGCGCCGAAGGCATCGCCGACCGCACGCCGAACTTCCGGGCTTCGTACGTCGCGCTCGACACCACGCTCCGCGAGTTCGCCGGTCCGCCGACGATCACGGGCTTGCCCTGGAGCGAAGGGTCGTCAAGGACCTCCACGGCCGCGTAAAACGCGTCCATGTCCACGTGGAGGATCGTGAGCCCCAGTGCCGCCTTCATCCCGCCATTCTATTCGTCCCCGGCGAGCCGGCGCGTCCTTACCCTTTTTCCTTTTTCCTTTTTCTTTTTCGTTTTCCTTTTTCCCTTTTCTGTTTGCCTTTCCCCATGCTCCCCTTCCCCACCTCGCCCGACATCCATGTCTCCCAGACTCTCCACGCCGACTTCTACCGCGACCCCGCGTGGTTCACCGCCTCCCGCGAGAAAATCTTCGCCCGCTCGTGGCAGTTCCTCGGCGACACCGGGCGCGTCAAGACCCCCGGCTCCGCTTCCCCGCTCACCATTCTCGACGGCTGCCTCTCGGAGCCGGCCCTGCTTTCGCGCGATTCGCAGGACCGCGTCCACCTGCTTTCCAACGTCTGCACCCACCGTGGCAACCTGCTCTGCGAAGGCGATGCGCACGGCTCCCAGCTGCGCTGCCGCTATCACGGCCGCAAATTCGCGCTCGACGGGCATCTGCTCTCCTCGCCCGGATTCGAGGGCGCAAAGGATTTCCCCTCCAAGGCCGACAACCTGCCGGAAATCCCGAGCGCGTCGTGGTCGCAATTTCTCTTCGCCTCGATCGTCCCGCCCTGCTCCTTCGAGGACTTCGCGGGCGTCATGACCCAACGCCTCGCGTGGCTCCCGCTCCAGGATTTCACTTTCGAACCTTCGCTTTCCCGCGACTACCTCGTTGCCGCCCACTGGGCGCTCTACGTCGAGAATTACCTCGAGGGGTTCCACGTCCCGTTCGTCCACGCCTCGCTCGCCGCCACCCTCAACCCCGACGACTACACGACAGAGCTCTTCCCGCGCGGCAACTTGCAACTCGGCATCGCCTCCTCCCCGGGCGACGCTTTCCGCCTGCCGCCCTCCTCCCCCGACCACGGCCGCCACGTCGCCGCTTACTACTACTGGCTCTTCCCCAACACCATGCTCAATTTCTACCCATGGGGGCTCTCCGCCAACGTCGTCGTCCCCCTCGCCCCGGACCGCACCCGCGTCTCCTACCAGACCTGGGTCTGGGACCGCTCGCGGCTCAACTCGGGCGCTGGCGCCGGGCTCGATCGCGTGGAGCGGGAGGATGAGGCCATCGTCGAAGAGGTCCAGAAAGGGATCCGGTCGCGGCTCTACCAGCGCGGGCGGTATTCGCCGAAGTGGGAAACGGGCGTGCACCAGTTCCACACCCTGCTGGGAGAAGCGCTTCGATGAAATTCACCCTCTGCGCCGCCGTCCTGCTTGCCAGTGCGCTTTGCGCCGCCGCGGAACCGGACGTCGCGACGAAGCACTACGACGTTCACGCCGAGGGAATGGACGCGAAGGAAGCGGGGGCGATCCTGGAAGCGCTGTGGGAGCAGCTCGCGAAGTATTTCGGCGGCTCGCCGAAAGGGCGGCTGCGGGTGGAGATTGCCGCGACGAAAGAGGGTTTTGAAGCGGCGCTGAAGAAGGACAAGGTAGGGGATGTCGAGGCGGGCGGGTTTTACTGGCCGGGCACGAAGACGGCGTACCTGTTCGTGCAGCCGAGCGCGTTCTACACGCGGCAGCTGCTGATCCATGAGGCGACGCACCAGTTCCACCTGCTGACGGCGGCGGGCAACAAGCCGCCCCTGGCGGCGTGGTACGGGGAGGGACTGGTGGAGTGGTTCGGGCTGCACAACTGGGATGGCAAGGAGTTGAAGACCTGCGTGGTGCCGGCAGTGACGCTGGAAGATTACCCGGCGCAGGCGCTGAAGCAGCTGGGGGACCTGAAGGACGACATCGTCGGCGTCGCGACGGGGAAAGTCGCGTGCGACCGGCCG
>JAIOPR010000031.1 GCA_021413805.1 Planctomycetota bacterium | reverse complement strand
CTTCCCCCTAGGATTCCCCACCCATGATCTCAAAAGACCTGCTCGACATCCTGGCCTGCCCGCTCTGCAAGGGAGACCTCCGCCTCGAGGGGGAAAAACTCACGTGTTCGAACGCGGCGTGCGGCTGCAAGTACGCCGTCGTCGACGATATCCCCAACATGCTGATCGACGAAGCGGACCGCCCGTGCCCGAAGTGCGCGGCGCAGCGCAAGTGGGAGCCGGAGTCCGACTCCATCACCTGTGAAAAATGCGGAGAGCGCTTTGCCTGGCAGCGTGCCGGGGCTAAGGCGCGGTAGTGGAAAAGCTGCGGCCGGTTCTCGCCATTGCGCTGTGCCTCGGGATCTGGGGCATCTACGTGATGGTCTATGCCCGGCCGAAAAAAGCGCCGCAGACGGGCGGGCCTTCAAGCGTGCAGGCTCCCCTGGGTGGGAACAAGACTCCCGGGACGACCGTCGAGAAACCGCCGGACCTTGTCCCCACACCGGTCCCGGCCGCGTTCACGCACCCGACCGTCGCCCCCGAGTTGCGCTCCCTCGACAACGGCGCGATTCACCTCGAATTGACCAACACCGGCGCTTCCGTCACCAGGGTCGTCCTGAATTCCTACCGCGATGCCTTCGAGAAGGACGCGTCCGGCCAGCACCGCGAACTCGCCGTCCTCGACGAATTCCACCCCGGCTTCCGCTCCCTCGCGCTTCGCGACCCGGCCGGCGGCCTCCCGCTGGACTCGGTGGTGTGGGAGGTCCTGCCCGACGCACCGGCGGGCGAGGTCAAGTTCCGCTATACGACCCCGGACGGCCTGCGCTTCGTGAAAACGTTCGCGCTCGGCCCTGAGAAACACGCCGTGCGGATGAAGCTGGAAGTCGAAAACGTCTCCGAAGGGCCGCTCGCGCGCGGCTTCGAGGTCATCGGCGCAGCCGGGATCAACCAGGAAGCCAGCGGCGGGATCTATCCTTCCTCCGTCTACGGCAAGTTCCGCGAAGGGCGCACCTACTCGATCGATGAGTCTGACCAGTCGCTCAAGGACTTGACCAAGAAGAAGTCCCTCGACGTCGAATCGACGGACGTCTCCTGGATCGGCACCGTGAACAAGTACTTCGCCTGCGTCCTCGTCCCGCTCGACCGCTCCATCGTCGCGCGCTACAAGGCCTGGCCCGTCGAGTTCCCCTCGGCGGTCGTGCGAAAGCTCAAGGCCGCGAAGGTTTCCGCTTCGGACCCGAAGGCGGCGGAGTTGAAGGACTGGACCGTGGACACGGTTGCGACGTCGGTGGTCGTGAAGGACCGGACGTGGCAGAAGGGCGAGAAGACATCCAGCGAGTGGCTGATGTACGTCGGCCCGAAAGAGGATTCCGCGCTGAGCGAGGGGCGTTTCCTGGACCTGCGCCTGGGCGACCTGCTCGACTTCGGGTGGTTCGGGTTCATCAGCAAGCTGCTGCTCTACATCCTCGCCGGCCTGCATTTCGTGCTGCGCAACTGGGGGCTCGCCGTCATCGCCCTCGTGCTGGTCGTGCGCTGCGCCATCTTCCCGATCTCAAAGAAGGCCCAGGTCTCGATGTTCCGCATGCAGAAGCTGCAGCCGAAGCTGAAGGCGGCGCAGGAGAAATTCAAGGGCGACCCGGCCAAGGTCAACGCCGAGACGATGCGGATCATGAAAGAAGAAGGAGTCAACCCGCTCGGCGGGTGCCTCCCGATGTTCCTTCAGCTCCCGATCTTCCTCGGGCTGTACAACGCGCTTCTCAAGGACATCCACCTCCGCCAGCAGCCGTTCTTCGCCTGGATCCGGGACCTGTCGCAGCCGGACCACCTTCTCGACCTTCCGTTCAACATCCCGATCCACGGGACGCCGGAGCTGAACGTGCTGCCGTTCATCATGATGGCGACCTGGTTCATCCAGGCGTTCATGGCGCCGCGGAGCCCGGACCCGCAGATGGCGGCGCAGCAGAAGATGTTCATGGTGATGCCCCTCGTGATCGGCTACATGATGTACATGAGCCCGTCGGGACTGGTGCTGTACTGGCTCGTGTCCACGGCTTGGGGCATCGCGGAGCAGCAGTTCATCAAGCGCGTCTACCTGAAGTAGAACCGCGGCGGGTGGACACCATCGTCGCGCTTTCTTCGCCGCCGGGGGCTTCTGCAAGGGCGATCCTGCGGCTTTCGGGTCCCCGGGCGCTGGAGATCGGCGCGGGACTTTGCGGGTTGCCGGTTCCTGCAACGCGCACCGTCGAGCGGGGATCGTTCGCGGCTTGCGGCGCCGCGGCCACGGCGACCCTCCTCGCGATGCCCGCACCCCGATCCTACACCCGCGAAGACGTCGCGGAGGTCCACCTGCCAGGCGCCTCGCCGATCTCGCGGGAAGCCCTCCGGCGTGCGCTGTCCGGCGGCGCGCGCGAAGCGGCGCCGGGCGAGTTCACCCGCCGTGCCGTCGAGAACGGCCGCCTAACCCTCGCCCAGGCCGAGGGCGTCATGGCCGTCATCCGCGCCCGCGACGACGCTTCACTCCGCCGCGCCACCGAAAGACTCGCCGGTCGCGGGGGGCGAGTGCTGGGCGAAGCGGCCGAACGCCTGGCGGCGCTGGCGGCGGACGTGGAAGCGTCGATCGATTTCATCGAGCACGACGTGCCGTTCGTGGGGGCCGCGGAGGTCGCGGCTCGAGCGGGGTCATTGGAAGCGGAACTGGCTCGCGCGTCCGCGGGGACCTCGCCGTCGGACGACCTCCCGCGGTTCGTTCTCTCCGGCCCGCCCAACGCGGGCAAGACATCGCTCTTTAACGCCCTGACCGGCGCCCGTGCCCTCGTCTCTGCCGCCAGAGGCACTACGCGGGATTCGCTCGAGGCCGAAGTCCTCCTCGGATCCGTGACCGTGCGGATTTCCGATTCACCAGGCGACGCGGCATGGCCGCCGGGTCCCGACGCGGACGCTTCGGAACGCGGCCGGATGGCCCGGGACCGCGCTGATTTCGTCGTCCACGTGCGCGACGGGACGCGGCCAGTCGAGTTCCTTCCCCTTGACCCCGCCCGCGAAATTCTCGTCCTGAACAAGTCCGACCTCGGCGGACCCGCGCGAACTCTTCCGCACCGCCAGTGGCTGTCCGTCTCCGCGCGCACCGGGGCCGGGCTGGGCCGGCTTCGCGCCCGCCTGGCGATGATGGCCCGCCGCGGATCCGGCACCGCAGACAGCGAACTTTCCGCGCGCGAAAGCGACGCCGCGCGCCGGGCAGCGGAAGCCTGTGGACGCGCCAGGAGAGCGGCGGGGGAGGGGAGCCCGGAAGAATTCGTCGCGCTGGAACTTCGCGAGGCCATGGACGCGCTCGGCGAAGCGGCGGGGGAGATCAGCGCGGAAGACGTGCTGGACCGCGTCTTCCGTAAATTCTGTATCGGGAAATAAACCTCGCGCTACTTGATGCGCTCGAGCAACTCGCGGGCCCTCGCGGCGCCCTCAGGGTCAGTGCCGCGCGCAGCTCGAATAAGCGCTTCCCGTGCGCCCGCACCGGCTATGGCAAGCCTGCGGCTCGCCCGGTCGCGCACGGTGGCGTCCTCGTCCGACAGGTCCTTCGCCCAGGAGGCAAGTTCCGCTTCGCTCGGCGGCGTCCTCGACTCCCGGAATCCGTCCAACTGCTCGGCGAGCGCGGCGGACCAATCTGAAGCCTCGCCGCCGCCGGGCTCTCCCCCCCGGGAGTTCAGCTCGGCGGCGTACAAGGCATGAAGCGTTTTGGCGAAGCAGAGGCTGGAGACGAGGCGGTAGAACTCGTGGGCGCGACCGAGGACGTTGCGCTGGGCGCGGAACTCGTCGAGCTCGTGGGACAGCGAGACGCGGCGTTCCTCCCATCCGGGCGACCACAGCCGCCAGCGCTCGACGTCGCGCGAATCAGCGCATTCCTCGCGGAACCGGTGCAACTCGTCCGTGAGGGCGACGATCCGGTCGTACGCGCCGCCCATCCAAAGGACCTCGGGGCGCGCGTAGGCCTGGCGTTCTTCTTCCGTGCCCAACAGGATCGGGATTCGCGCAGCGGTGCGGCCTGAAACGATTTCGAGGGAGTAGGAAGCGTTGGGGAGTCGGTGGGGGCGCAGGAGGGAGGAGAAACGCCCCGCGGAAGCGATCGTCTCGCGGGAAGCGAGAACGAGGGTGTCGTCGGCCACGCGAAGTTCGAGCTTGATGGGGCCATCAGGAGAGCTTCCCTCGACCCAGAGAGCCTGGGAATCGCCCGAGAGGGTGATCCACTCGACGGTAGACGTGACGATCTCGCCGGCCTGGGAGCAGGCGGCGGTGGCGAGGAAGAGAACGCCGAGGAGGAAGCGCATGGGTTGGAAGCGGGGTGCAAAGGGTGTGCCGACGATCTGGAAACCGACGCCGCAAGTCATTGTTGCTGAAGGGTTTGTGCGCGTGATTTCGCAGACGCGAAGGTCAGCGGTTACGCCGCGGGCGCACGTTACCGAACCGTAACGCGCTTCCTCGGATAGTTTTGACTTCGGAGACCCGGCCGATTACCATTTACACTATCCATTGCGGGTACCATCGAGCCCGGCCACAACCCCATGCGCTGTCCCTTCTGCAAAGCCGATAACGACAAAGTCATCGATTCCCGCTCCACCAGCGACGGGAATTCGATCCGGCGTCGCCGCGAATGCCTCGCCTGCAACAAGCGGTTCACGACCTACGAGCGCACCGAGGCCCAGCCCCTCGTCATCATCAAGAAGGACGGCACCCGGCAGCCCTTCGATCGCAACAAGATCCTCGACGGCATCCGCAAGGCCTGCCAGAAACGCCCGATCGAAACGCAGAAGATCGAGGACATCGTTTCGCGCATCGAGCTCGAGCTGTACGAGCGCTTCGAGAAAGAAGTTCCGTCCATGGAAGTCGGCGAGCTCATCATGAAAGAGCTCCGCGAACTGGATTCGGTCGCGTACGTCCGGTTTGCGTCGGTGTACCGCGCGTTCCAGGAGGCGCAGGATTTCGTGGAAGCGGCGCAGCGGGTTGGAGACAAGAAGTAGGCTGCTGTCGGCGCCGCCGGGCTAGAATCGCGTCCCTCACCAGGAGAACCTCGTGCGCATTTTCGTGACCGGCGGCTGCGGTTTCATCGGTTCGAATTTCGTCCGGTTCCTGCTGCGCGAGCGGCCGGACGCCGAGGTCACGAATTTCGACGCACTGACGTACGCGGGGAACCTTGAGAACCTGACGACGGTCGAAGAGCACCCGAAGTACCGGTTCGTGCGCGGATCGATCTGCGATCGCGCGGCGCTCGACGCGGCGCTCAAGGGCGGCTGCGACATCGTCTACAATTTCGCCGCGGAATCGCACGTGGACCGGTCGCTTCACGAGCCACAAAAGTTCCTCGACACGAACGTCACGGGAACCGCGACGCTTCTCGAGGCCTCGCTGAAGGCGGGTGCGAAGCGCTTCGTCCAGGTCTCGACGGACGAGGTCTACGGCTCGCTCGGCAAAGACGGGGTCTTCACGGAGACGACGTCGATCAAGCCGTCGTCGCCGTACTCCGCAGCGAAAGCCGCGGCGGATCTCTGGGTGCTGTCCTACCACCGCTCGCTCGGCGCCGACGTCGTCATCACGCGCTCTTCCAATAATTACGGCCCGTTCCAGTTCCCCGAGAAACTCATCCCGCTTTTTATTTCGAACGCGCTCGAGGACAAGCCTCTCCCCGTCTACGGCGACGGCATGCAGGTCCGCGACTGGCTCTACGTTGAGGACAACTGCCGCGCGATCGAGATCGTGGGGAAAAAGGGCCGCTCGGGCGAGGTCTACAACATCGGCGGGAAGTCCGAGCGCGAGAACCTCGTCGTCACCCGGGCGCTTCTGCGCGAAGTCGGCAAGCCCGAAACGCTGATCAAGTACGTCGCCGACCGCCCGGGGCACGATCGCCGGTACGCGCTCGACATCTCGAAGATCGAGAAGGAACTGGGCTGGAGCCCGAATGTGGGATTTGAAGAAGGGCTGAAGGCGACGGTGAAGTGGTACCTGGAGCACCGCGAGTGGTGGACGAGGGTGAAGAGCGGGGCTTACCGGGAGTACTATGCGAGGCAGTATGGGGGCCGGTTGTAGAAAGGGGAGTTCCCGTGCCGGACGAATTCACTGTCACTCCGTCCATCCGGGATATTGACCGCCTGCTCACTGCGGGGCTCGGCCTTCAGGCGAGCCAGTTGCTCCTGAAACAGGGGGCGCGCGCGGTCTTCAGGGTCGGGAAAGAGTTCCTTCCCGTTTCCACCGATTCCCTCCGGGCTTCGGAGATCCAGAAACTCGTCGCCGAATTTCTCCTGCCGGAGGACCAGCTTGAGTTGCGCAAGGAAGGGGACGTCGAGGTCCATCTCGCGTACCCGCCCTTCGATTTTTGCGTGCTTCATGTTTTCCTCTCGAGCGGCGAGCCTGCCGTCGTCGCGCAGTTCCCGGGACTCCCGGTCGAACGTCCTCCCGCTCCGGAAGTCATTCACCAGGATCTGGAAGAGCCCCCGGAATCCACGGTCCCGCCGCCCCTCCCGGTTGACGACAACGCAGCCCCGAGGTGGGTCGGCGATCTCCAGGGGCGCGTCCGCGGCCGGACGATTCCCAGCCCGTGGGAAGAGGAGGATGGCCCCGCTTCCGCCGGCGTCTTCGCGCTTCTCCCGAAAGACCCGCCGTTCAAGCCGCGCCCTGCCCTCCGCGCCGCAAAACCTCTCCCGGGACCGGATGATGGACGGAAATGAAGAGCGGGGTGTTCGAGGGGTACTATGGCAGGCAGTAAGGAAATCGGCTGCAGCCCTCAGCCGTCGGGTTGTCTCGATCTGATCACCCCCCTCATTCGACCAGGACAACCGCATGAGCGACCTTCCCGGAGACCCCCCGGCAGTTCGCGGGGGCTGTGTGCTTGGCGCGGGAATGCGGTGGTTCGAGAAATTGCTGGAAGCAGCATTCCGTCACGGCGCCACGAACATCCGTGTCCGGGCCGGGTCGCGGTTTGCGTTCCGTATCGCGGGGCAGACGCAGATCCTCGGAAAATCTCCCGTGCGCCAGGAGGATCTCCTGGATCGGCTCCGGGAGATTCTTCCGCCGGAGCAGGGGGATCGCTTGGCTGGCGGTGGAGAGATGGAGTTTGAATTTGCGGTGATTCCCTGGTGCCCCGCCCGGGCACACGTCTTTCACGGCGTACGAGGGTTGGTGCTCTCTGTCCGGCTCGGACTTCTCGAGGAGGTAGCCGGGCAGGTCAGCTTTTCGTCCACGGGTTCCTCGATACTCGGGGACGGGGAATTGCGGATAACGCCGTCGGTACGCGAAATCGAACGCATCCTGCGTGCCGCATTCGCGGCGGGGGCGAGCCAGGTGCTGGTCGCCACTGGAAATCCGCTGACCATGCGTGTGGGGCCGGAGATCGTGAGGGTCACGGAGCATTCGCTGACCCTGGAATTCGTAAAGGATCTCGTGGACTCGATCCTTGATGATGCCGTCTGGAAATCCCTGGAGTCGGAGGGCGACATCGAATTTGAGATCGCCCTTCCCCCGTACGCGCCCTGTCTCGGCAGTGTTTTCAGCGTCGGGAGCCGCCCTTCATTGCAGGTCCGACTGCCCGGGATAGAGGTCGAGCGGGCGAAGCCGTTGCCGGAACCGAGTCCCGAGTCGGTACGTGCGTTTCAGGCAGTTCCGACGGTTTCCGGCCTCGTGAACTCGATTCGTGTCCTCTCCGAGGGAGCATCCCGGACTGTGGAAGTCATCGATCGACGAAAGGCGCGCCTCCGGCGTCTCCGCGAGCGGCTCATGTCGGATCACGACCGTGTGTCGGACCAGTTGATCGACACCGCTCGACATCTCGATGCCGCGATCAAAGTCCGGGAACGCCTCGAGGCCATGGCCACATCCGCAGAAGAGAGCCGGGATCTCGAGTTCCTCAAGAAGACCCTTCGCGACGCTTGCCTGGTCACCGAACTCCTGATGGGTGCCACCTCAGGGCGCTTCCACGGTCCCGCCATACGATCGATCGAAGACTCCCTGACGCGTGACTTCCGCGGATTGGGCGCGTGGCTGTCAACCGGTCGGCTGGCCTCAATCCGGGACCTGGTCGAACAACTCTCCCTCGAACTCACCGAGTTGCGCGAGTCGCTTCGACTTGTGTCGCTCAGTCGTCCTTCCGAACTGGCTGTTTGCAACCAGCTCGAAAGAGTCGTAGATAGTCTCGACGTCTCAGTGAAAAAGGCCGATGAGGCGATTCGCGGATTCGCCGCCCAGGCCGGACAGGGGGACGGGCGCGAACCGCCGGATTCCACGACACGAGACGCTCCTCCCGGCGCCTGAGAACTGGTATCCTATGCGGAAGAGCTTTGTCGTTTGCGACCACTGTCCTGCACCGCGATCAAGGAGAGCCCGATGGACGACCTGAAGGATCTGGCGAACCTGGGGAAGACTGAAGACCAGGGGGCGCAGCAGCAGTGGAAGGACATGGAGAAGCTCTTCATCGCGATGACGAAAAATCGCGCGAGCGACCTGCACCTGAAGCCGGGGATGCGCCCGGTGTTCCGCATTGCGACCGTGCTGCATGACGTCGGCAACCGGCCGCTGAAGATCGACGAAGTGCGGCGGATGATTTACGAGATCCTGAGTGAAGGGCAGATCGAGCAGTACGAGCGCGAGTTGGACCTCGACTTCGCGTACTCGATCCCCGGGTCAGGGCGCTACCGCGTGAACATCTTCCACGACCGCGGTCTCCCGGCGATGGCCGTGCGGCGCGTGAACACGGACATCCCGAGCTTTGAGATGCTGAACCTGCCGCCGGGGGTCCGGAAGATCCCGACGTTCAACCAGGGGCTGGTGATCGTGGCCGGCGCGACGGGCTCGGGCAAATCGACGACGCTGGCCTCGATCCTGAACTACGTCAACGAGACGCGGCGCGTGCACATCATCACCGTCGAGGACCCGATCGAATACCTGTTCGAGGACAAGAAGTCGTTCATCAACCAACGCGAAGTGGGCATCGACGTGACGAGTTTCGGAAGCGCTCTGAAGCACGTGGTGCGACAGAACCCCGACGTCATCCTGGTCGGCGAAATGCGCGACCACGCGTCGTTCGACGCGGCGCTTCAGGCCGCCGAGACGGGCCACCTTGTGTTCGGGACCATTCACGCCTCCAGCGCAGCCCAGACCATCGGCCGCGTCCTCGACCTCTTCCCGACCGAACGCCAGGACCTCATCCGCCAGGGGCTCGTGTTCAACCTGAAGGCGATCGTGTGCCAGAAGCTTCTTCCGTCGTGCAAGGAGGGCGTCCGCATGGTGCCCGCTGTCGAGATGCTCGTCGTGAACTCGACGGTGCAGAAGCTGATCAGCGGCCGCGAGGACAAGAAGATCAGCGATGTCGTGCGCGGCGGGGCGGAAGAAGGAATGCAGGATTTCAACCAGAGCCTTGTGGCGCTCATCAACCAGGGGCTGATCACGAAGAAAGTCGGCCTGGCATTCTCGCCGAACGCGGAGCAGCTGAAGATGAATTTGCAGGGGATTTACCTGGGCGAGGATCACAAGATCCTGGGGTAAAGAGTTCGGAGACGGGAATTCGGAGAAAACAAAACCAGGCCCCGCTTCGGCGGGGCCTTTTTGTTGCCCGAGAACTCCCGCCTCTCGGGTACGTGGCCGGAATTGCAGGGTGGCCGGTACGGGAAACAGCAAAGACAAAAAAGAGAACCCTCAAGCAAACGCCAAACAGCAAACGACAAGCCGGGTGGCGTCGTCGAATGGCTTGCCGGGCGGCATCATCCGTGAATTTCGTTCTCTGTTTTGCTTTTGGCGTTTGGCTTGGCGTTTCGCGGTTTTGAGTTTGTCTTTTCCGGGCCATGCCTCGAGTCAAGCCCCCGCCTCCGAGGCCTCGGCAACTCCGGCCATTCATCCCCTCCTCTCCCCGCCATTCCCTTCCCGGCCACATTGTGGCATCCTCTTCCCCCCATGAAATGGTTCCGCATCCAGGTGACCGCTCCCTCCTCCCAGGCTGAAGACGCCGCGGCGGCGATGGCCGTGCTGGGTTGCAGCGGCGTGAAGATCGACGAGGGCGAGCCGACGCGGCTGGAAGCGCACTTCGACAAGGACGTGGCGACGGGGGTGGCGGCGGTGGTTGCGCCCTGGGGCGGGAAGATCTCGAGCGCAACGTGGGTCGAAGAAGAGGACTGGACGCAGGCGTGGAAGCGGAAGGCGCCGGCGATCGTGGTGGGGAAGTTCTGCATCCATCCTTCGCACGAGCCGCCGCGGCCGGGGCTGATCAACCTGCTGATCGACGCGGGAATGGCTTTCGGTTCGGGCGACCACGCGACGACGCGACTGATGCTCCTTGAGATGCAGCAGATGGCGCAGGTCCGGCCGCTCGGCAGGGTGCTCGACCTCGGCTGCGGGTCCGGGGTGCTCGCGATGGCCGCCGTGAAACTCGGCGCCACCGAGGTCGTCGCTTCCGACATCGACCGTCGCGCGATCGAAGAAGCGCAGAACAACGTCAAGACCAACAGGGTCGGCAAGATCACGTTCATCGAGGGCTCGCTCGGGAAATGCCCGGGGAACTTCGACACGATCGTCGCGAATGTCACGACCGAGGTTCACCTCAAGCGCAGCGGCGATTACGCGCTTCGCCTCAACCCCGGCGGCCGGTTGCGGGCGGGCGGCGTGCGTGCCGAGGAATCGGAATCGGTGGCGCAGGTGATGGAAGCGGTGATCACGAGGGCAAGCGAAGGTTGGACGCTGCTGAAACTGAAGAGCGAAATCAACGGGTCGTCGGTTCCTGCGGTTGCGCCCGTCGAAATGCCGGCCGCGACTGCGAAGGCCTCGACTGCGCGGTTCCCGAAACCCGCGCCCCCGACCGTGAAGCCCGCTTCCACGCCCGGGACAAAACGATCCGAGGATCCCCCGACGCTCCTGCCGCACCAGCTTTCCGCGCCCGCCGCCGCTGCGGTGGCTTCCGTGCCGGCCCCGCCGCCCGCCCGCGTTCCCGACCGGCGCCGCGGCGCGTTTCACCATCTCGACATGAATGTTTCGAATCTCGAGCAGTCGCGGAATTTCTACCTGCGGCTGCTTCCGCGGTTCGGGTTCGAGCTGGGGGAATCCGGGGACGGATGGATGTCGTTCACGCACGGCGATTTCCACCTCACGCTCGTGCAGGTGGAAGAAAAGTGGAAGACCCGGGAGTTTCACCGCAAGGGCGTCGGCGTGAACCACCTCGCGTTTTCGGCGGCCTCGAGGGACGCGGTGGATGCGCTCCATGAGTGGCTCGTCTGGGAAGGGATCACGGTTCTCTACGGCGGCCCGATGGAAATGGGCGGCATGGAAGCGCCGAACTACGGCGTTTTCTTCGAGGACCCGGACCGGATGAAGCTGGAGTACGTCTACCGGCCTTAAGCCGTGCCGGTTTTGCGGCTCTTCGCCCACATCAGCAGCACGCCGCCCAGCAGGAAGGCCCACATCCACGTCAGCCAGCCGCGCGGGCGGGTCTGGGGCGCCATCCCGGTCAGCTGCACTTTCAGATCCTTCGCGTCCTTCGTGAATTCCTCGCGTGCCCGGCGGCATTTCTCGACGGAGACGCCGTGGGCGAGCGTCGCCTGGTCGATGGAAGCGGCGTCGAGCGCGGAGAGCGCTTCGCACCGCTCGCCCTGAAAATGGCCGCGGAGCTGGGCTTTGGTGAAGAGGCCGTGGAGCTCGCGGAGGTCGGCGAGGGTGGCGGCGGAGAGGTCGGAGAGGGCACGGCCGGCGGCGAGGCCCTTGGACGATTCGTCGTGGCAGGGGGCGCAGGTGGAAGTCGCGAAAGGCGCGGCGGGGCGGGGGGCGCCATGGGCTTCGTGGCAGTGGCCGCAGTGGACGGGGAGGGCGACGCCGCTCTCCGGGTCCACGCGAGTGGCCGTGCCGTGGGGGCCGGCGGCGAGTTCGCGCGCCGGGCCCTGGTGGCAGCGGCCGCAGAGCTGGGCCATTTCCTCGGCAGGCGGAACGCGCGCGGCGTGCGGCAGGTGGCAGCCGGCGCAGGATGGCGCGCCGTTCCCGAGATTCCGCCCGTGCGGCGAGGACTCGTACTCCGCCACCACGTCGGTGTCGATCTCGTGTTTCTCCATCACCGCGGAATCCCCGTGGCACGCGCCGCAGGTCTTCGCCTGGTTCTTCACGTTCGTCTCGCTTTGCGGGTTCGACGCCCGCAACGCCCCGTGCGGCTCGTGGCAGTCCGAGCACGTCGCCGCGTCCCCGCCCTTCTCCACCAGGATGTTGTGCCCGTGCGCACTCTTTTCGTACTGCGCGAACTGGTCCACGCGAAGGCCGCTTCGCCCCATAAGATCGGGGTTCGAATGGCACCGCGCGCAATCCGCGGCGACGGCCAGGCGGCTTTCCACCGCTTTCGTGCCGCCGCATTTTAGAATCGCGTGGGAAGAGCGGTCGTCGGCGGCGGTGTGGCACGAGGCGCATGTCGCCCCCGCCGGGTCGCCTTTTGCCAGCGCCTCGAAATGCGGCGACGCCCTCCACGCTTCGGCTTCCTTTTTGTGGCACGAGCCGCACATCGCGGCGAGCTGAAGCGGCGCGGGTTTCCCGAGGAAGTTCTTCGCGACGGCGTGGGCGCCCTCCTGGTCCGCCGCTTGGTCGTCGCCGTTGTGACACTCGACGCACGACAGCGCGTGCACCGATTTCTCCATCGGGGCCTTCTGGGCCTCGTGGCAATCGACGCAGGAATTCTGTGCACGGGCCGCCGTGGCGGCGAAGAGCGTGAACAGGGCGATGCGGAGGAGGATCATTTCAGCCCTCCGCGATCATTGAAGCGCCACGTTTTCCCGAAAGCGTCGATGTTGCGGCCGGAGACGGCGCCGAGGAAGGTGAGGGATCCCCACACCAGCGCGGCCAGCGCAAACAGCGCGATCGCGACCTTGCGGCGGCCGGCGCGGCGCTCTGGCGAGCGGTCGAGGAAGGGAAGCAGCGCGAACGCGCCCACCGCGAGCATCGCGAAGAACTGCCCGACCGTCTGCCCCGAAAGGCCCATGATTTTCGCGGGCCAGTATTTCAGGTACTGGAAAAGCGCGAGGAAGACCCATTCGGGGCGCAGGCCCGGCGGCGTCACGGCCGAGGCGCGCGCCCCCGGCTCCGGTGGGAACATCGCCGCCACCGTGATCAGCACCCCCGCGGCCACCGTCGCTGCCGCCGCCGCGCGCAGCAGGTGATTCGGAAACCACGGCTCGCCTCCCTCGGCGCACGCCGCGTGCCCCTTTGCATCCTCTTCGTCCGTCGCCACCGCCGGCGCGAGCCCGAGGCGCTTCACCAACCGCAGGTGAAGACACAGAATCGCCGCCAGCACCGCCGGAAGAATCGCGACGTGCAGAATGTAGAAGCGCGTCAGCGTGGACGCCCCGACCTCTTCGCCTCCGCGGAGGAACCGCGAAGCGAGGCCTCCGATAAACGGCGCTTCGTTCACATGCCCCAGCCGGACCACCGTCGCCCAGTCCGCCTCGTTCGTCCAGGGCAGCAGGTGCCCCGTGATCGAAAGCCCGAGCACCGCAAACAGTGTCACCGCGCCCGCCACCCACGTCAGTTCGCGCGGCCGCTTGTGCCCGCCTTTCACGAAAACCCGCGCCGCGTGGATCAGCGCGAGCGCGACGAGCGTGTGCGTCCCCCACGCGTGAATCGAGAGCCAGAGCCACCCGAGCGGCACGAGGTCCCGGATCTGCGCCACGCTCGCGTGCGCCGCTTCCGGCGTCGCCCGGTAGTGGAACGCGAGCACCACTCCGCTCAGCATCTCCAGCGCCAGCGCCGCGAGCGCCATCACGCCCAGCGTCACCCCCCACCCCGCATTCGGCGGCTGCAGCCGCTTCGCGTCCGCCATCACCCGCGCTCGCGCTTCACGCCACCCAAGCCGCCGGTCGAGCCCTTCCATGATCGCGCGCCACATCAACCCGTGACCTCCCACGAGTCCCCGGTGTCACGGACTTCCAGGCGTCGAAGCGGCGCAG
>JAIOPR010000188.1 GCA_021413805.1 Planctomycetota bacterium | reverse complement strand
GCATGCCGCCGATGCAATACAGCTTCCCGTTCCAGGCGCCCAGGGCCAGGGCACGCCGCTTGAACGGAGGGGAGGCGATCGGTTTCCATTCCGGCTTTTCGGCCGCGAGGTTCAGCGCGAGCGCCGTCTCGTGCCACTTCGAGGTGCTGCTCTGGCCCTGCAGATTCCACCCGCCGACGACGTAGACCGTGTCACCGATGACGGCCGCGTCGTGCGAAGAGCGTCCCTCCGGCAGCGGGGCGACGTCTTCCCACGCCTGCTTCCGGGTGTCGAACCGGGCGACGCCGGGCTGCGAGCGCAGATCGGCGGGGTCGCCGTCCTTGTTCATGGCCGTGAAGCCGCCGATGCGATAGAGGCTCCCCTTGTATTCGACCATCGCCAGCCCTTGCAGCTTCGGGCCGCCGGTGAGCTGCTCCCACTTCAGCGGGTGCTTCAGATCGAGCTTCCACAGATCGCCCGACTGGTCGGCGTTCGAGTATTCGTGCGCGCTCCCGTAGTTGCCTCCGTACACATACAGCACGTCCCCGTGAATGGCGCCTCCAAAGCTGGTCACGCCTTCCGGCAAGGGAGCGAGCCCCGCGGACGTGGGGGTCAGGCGTGCGGGGGCGTACGGCAGCGAGAGGGTCGAGTAGTGCTTCACCGACTGATACTTCTTCCCCTCATGCTCTCCCGTGGCCTCTTCGATGTGCCGGACGCGAATGGAATACAGACCGGCTTGCGGCAAGTCGACGCGACAGGCCCCCTTGTCGTCGGTCGTGCCTTCCCACTTCTTCTCGAGACCGGGGCCGGTCACCGTGACGGCGTCCCCCTTCACGGGCGCCCCCTTCCACGTAACGTTCAGCACCGTCGCCGAACCTTCGGACTTGGGGACAATTTCCAACGGCAGCCGCTCGACGTCCCTGACGGCGCGCCATGTCCCGGGAAGCGGGGAAGGATACGTTTTGGCGTAATACTTCAGCAGGAAGGACTCGTCTTTTTTCGTCATTGCCCCGTAGGTATGACGCAGGATGACCGCCGAGCCTTGCCAATCCGCCGGCAATTCGGCTTCGAGCGAGTCGTTCCCTTTTTTGAGCGAGAGCACTTGCGGCTCGGAACCGCGGCGCCCCCCCAGCACCCAGGCTTCCGCCTGCAAGACCTTGTCGAGCAAAGCCGGATCATCGGGCTCGGCGTCTTCGCCGAAGAAGACCTGAACCTTGGAAGGTTTGGCGGTGGTATCGGTCTTCAACCACAGGAAGTGGGCCGATGCGGACTGAGACCAGAGCAGTGACAGGATCACCGCGGAACACAAGGAGCGAATTCGAGGCATCATATTCTTTCGTGCAGATTGACTGCGAAATGTATTGAGAATTCCATGGCGCGTGGAGCGGGACAGTTTTTCGCTCACGCCCGTCAGGTTACACGTCGTCCGCTGGTTTTTGCGAGATCGAAATGCTCTCCTTTCCGATAAGACGCGCGGCGTTCACGCGCGCGGTCGTGCTGACACACAGAAGGAAATTGCAACGGTTATCGCCGACCGGCCACGCCGGGGGCTTCGGGCTCGAGCTGGAAATCGAACTTGTTCTCGCCGCCGACCCGCACATCGACCGTCAGGATCGATTGCCGGTTGTACCGGGCCGGAACGCGAACCTGCGCAGGGGGCAGCCCGTGCTTCCTGACGTACGCGGACAGCGCTTCCGGATCGGTGATGCCCGCAATCAGATCGCCCGCGGGACTCGCTTCGATCCGCACCTGGTATTTCCCGGACACCGGCCCCTGCGACACGGGGACGGCATATCGGCCGTCCTTGATCGGGGCCGCTGCGGCGGGGCCTTTCGTCTCGGCGAGCGGGATGAAACAGATCGCCCCCTCCTTCAGGGACTCCCCGCCCAGCGTCACGCCTCCTTCCACCCCGGCCCGCGGGATGCCTCGACTGCCTCCTCCACA
>JAIOPR010000187.1 GCA_021413805.1 Planctomycetota bacterium | reverse complement strand
CGGGCGAGATCACGCATATGGAGAAGGAAGACACGGATTTCGACAACGTGCACAAGGACCCGAGGTGGGAAGCTATTGTGAAGAAGGTGAAGGAGAAGTGGGGGGAGAAGAAATAGGGGGGGAAGACAACGGCAAACGACAAACGACAAACGGAAAACGCAAAACGGAAAGGAAAAAGGAAAAGAGAAAAACAAAAAGTGCACGCGGGCATCCCTCCCGCCACTCGCCTTTTCGTTTTTCGCTTTTCCTTTTTCCTTTCCGTTTTGCGTTTTCCGTTTTCTGTTTGCCGTTCCGCCCTACCTCAATCTCGCAGCCATCCTTCTCGCCCCTTCCCGCATATCGTCCAGGATCGAATAAACAACGGGGACGACGAACAGCGTGCAGACGGTGGAAACGAGCAGTCCACTCGCGACCGCCCTTGCCAGCGGGGCGTAGGGAACTCCCCCCACCCCGGCATCCCCGAACGCCATCGGCACCAGCCCAACAATCGTCGTCAGCGCCGTGATCCAGATCGGACGGAAACGCGAGACCGTCGCCTCGCGGCACGCCGCCTCCCGCCCCATTCCCTCGCCGCGCATCTGGTTAATCCGGTCGATCAGCACGATCGCGTTGTTCACGACGACGCCGATCAGCACAACGATCCCGATCATCCCCATCAGGTCGAGCGTCGTGTGCGTCATCCACAGGAACCAGTACACGCCCACGAACGCGAACGGGATGGAAGCGAGCGCCGAGAACGGCAGCACCCACGATTCGAACAGGATCCCCATGATCAGGAACACGAACACCACCGACAGGATCGCCGAGAACGAGTAGTCCCCCTCTTCCTGCTTCCATCGCTTCGACCATGACGTCATGTCGAATGTCGTGCCTTGCGGCCAGGCGAAGCGATCCATCTCCGCCTTGACCGCCGAGGAAAGGCCGAGGACGTCGGTGCCTTTCGCCACCACGTGGACTCCCATCGACGTCTTGCGGTTCTCGTGGTTGATGGCGGCAAGCCCCTTCGCGAATTCGAAATCCGCAATGGCGCCGAGCGGGACCGGCCCGCTGCCGGACGGCGGGTAGAGCGAAATCTGGGAGAGCTGGGCGAGGTTCTCGCGGTCGTCCTCGGGGAACTGGAGGATCAGCGGGACCTCGCGGTCGCCGACGCGGAGGTCGGGGAGGCGGGAGCCGCGAAGCGCGGTCTGGACGGTCCCGCTTGCGACCCAGGATTCGATCCCGGCCCGGGCGGCGCGGTCGCGTTTTACGCGGACCCGGATCTCGTCCGTCCCCGATTCGAGGTCGGTGGTGACGTCGCCGACGCCGGGCAGGGCCTTCAGGCGTCGTTTGATTTCGTCCGTCAGTTCGGCGAGCGCTTCTGAATCGTCGCCGACGAGCTGGAAATCGACCTGGCCGCCGCGTCCCTCGCCGCCGCGCCATGACGTGGACGCCTCGACGCCGGGGAGCACCGGGATCAGGCTTTTCAGCTTGTCCATCAGCTTCTCGCGTTCTCCGTCGGTGCGGTGGCGTTTGTCCAGGTAGAGGGTGATGCGTCCCCAGGCCTCGCGGAAACGGACGCGGATGTTGGCGGCCTGGAGTTCGGTGCGGTGGGGCTCGACGGCGGCCTCGATCTGGCGGACGGCCTTGTCGTTTTCGGAGAGGGAACCGGTGGTGGTGAAGCGGAAATAGACCTCGAGGTCATTCTTCTGCTCGCGGGGCTCCATGGATTTTTCCAGGTGCTGGGCGGGGATCCAGATGGAGGCGCAGGCGCCGGCGGCAAGAAGGAGGGTTTCGAGACGGTGGCGGACGCACCAGGAGGTGATGGCGCCTGAAGCGGACGCGGCCCAGCGGATCGGCGGGAGGGTTTTCGGTGTGCGCCGGCCGGCGAGGAAGACGGCCGCGGCGGGGACGAGGGCGAGCGAGACGAACAGGGAGGCGATAAGCGAGACGCAGACGGGGATGGCGAGGCGCGCCATGAAGAACTGCATCATCCCGCTTCCCGACATGAGGGCGAGCGGGAGAAAGACGACGACGGTGGTCGCGGTCGAGAGCGTGACGGCCATCGCGACTTCCGAAGCGCCCTTGACGGCCGCTTCGAGCGGAGGCGACCCGAGCTGGCGGAACCGGTCGATGTTCTCGGACACGACGACGGAGTTGTCCACGAGCATGCCGATGGAAAGCGTCAGCCCCATCAGCGTGACGATGTTGAACGAGTCGTGGGTGAAGTACATGACGATGAGGGTGAAGAGCAGCGAGACGGGGACGGCGACGTTGATGATGATCGAGAGGCGCAGGCGGAGCAGGAAGACGAAGATGATGACGAGCGAGAAGAACGCTCCCTGCAGGGCGGAATCCTTGAGCGTGTGGATTGAGTCGGTGATCAGGATCCCGGCGTCCTCGAGGACGAAGAAGTTCACGCCGGGGAGGTCGGGGTCGCCCGGGAGTTCCTTCTCCACGACGTGCCGGACGGCGTTGCAGACGTCCACCGTGTTGGCTTCGCTTTCCTTGTAGACCGACATCGTGATCGATGTCTTGCCGTCGATGCGGGTGATGACATCGCGCAGCGACAGCGCGGGGTGGACGTTGGCGACATCGCCGAGCGCGACGCCGGGGCGGACGGGAAGCGCGGCGATGGACGCGGGGCCTTCGAGCGTCGCGACGGAGCGCAGCTGGTGCTTGATGCCGCCCTCGGTGACGGTGCCCGAGCCCATGGTGAAGTCCTCGGTGCGGAGGCGGGTCACGAGCTGGTAGAGGTTGATGCCGGCCGCCTTGGCCTTGTCGCGGTCGATCTCGATGCGGATCGACTTGTCGAGAAGCCCTTCGAAGTCGAGGTTGGCGACGCCGGGAAGGCGCTCGATCTCTCGGCGGAGTTTCTTCTCGACGCGGTCGAGGTCGTCCATGTCGTCGGGCACGGTGACGGCAATTTCCATCACGGGCTCGGAGTTCGGGTTGAATTTGTACACGCTGTACTTGTCCACGTCCGCGGGGAATTCCCCCATCGCGCGGTCCATCCGGTCCCGGACCTCGGCGTACGCCGCGTCCATGTCGGTCCCGTTCCGGAACGCGAGCCAGACGCGCGCTTCGTTCGCGCCGCTTCGCGAATTCATCGACTCGATGTTCTTCACCGTCGCCAGCGCTTCTTCGGTAGGGCGGGTAACGAAGCGTTCGACTTCGCGGGGGGTGCCGTCGCGGACAGGGACGCGGACGAACAGGAAAGGCGGGGTGAACCCTGAGGGGAGGAGCTGGACGGGGAGGCGGAGGTAGGCGAGGGTGCCGACGGCGAAGAGGGCGAGGGTGACCATCACCATGGTGACGGGTTTATCGACGCTGAGGGAAGCGAGCCAGCTGCGTCGTTCGCTCATGCGGGCTTCCGCGATTCGACGGCGTGCCAGAGGGCAGGGATGAGCACGAGGGTGAGGAAAGTGCTGGAGACCATGCCGCCAAGGACGGTGATGGCGAGGGGCGCCTGGAGTTCGGCGCCGCCGCCGATCCCGAGGGCCATGGGGATGAGGCCGAGGATGGTCGTGAGGCTTGTCATGAGGACGGGGCGGAGGCGGGACTTGGAAGCGCGGATGATGGCCTCGGTGGCGTCGGCGCCGGCGCGGCGGATCTGGTTGGCGGCGTCGATGAGGACGATCCCGTTGTTCACGGCGATGCCGGCGAGGACGACGACGCCGATGGCCACGACGACCGAGACGGGAGTGGCGGTCCAGAGAAGGGCGAGGACGACGCCGGCGAGGGCCATGGGGACCGTGAACATGATCAGGAACGGGTGCATCAGGCTTTCGAACTGCGACGCCATCACGACGTAGACGAGGAACACGGCGAGCAGGATCGCGAACATCATCGACCGTCCGGAAGCGGCCATTTCGCGGCTCTGCCCGCCGACCACGAACGTCACGTCCGCGTCGCGCGGAAGCTGCGCCACGACGTCGCCGACGGCCCGCGACGCCCCCGCCAGGTCGTAGCCTTTGACGTTCGCGCGGACCAGCGCCGCCCTCTGGTGCGCCACGCGGCGGATTTCATTCGGCCCTTCCGCCCTCGCGAACGTCGCGACGGCGCCGAGCCGCACCGGGACGGCGCCTCCCGGGTTCACGACGATGGACGCGATTTTCGCGAGTTCCCCAACGTCGGTTTCGGCGCCCTGCACGCGCACCGGCACTTTGCGCTCGGCCTGCGCCAGCTTCGTGGCCTCGGTCCCGAGCACCTCGTGCTGCACGATCGTCGCCACCGCGTTGATGTCGAGCCCGTACTCCGACAGCTTCGCCCGGTTGTACGATACCCGGATTTCCGGGCTGCCGCGCCCGACGGTGGACTGCACGTCCGCAAGCTGCGGAATTGCCGCCATCGCTTCCTCCGCCCCCCGCGCCGCCTTCCGGATCGCGGGGAGATCGTGCCCGCGCACTTCCAGTTCCAGCGGCGTCCGGAACGAGAACAGCACGGGGTGCGCCACCTTGATCGCGACGTCGGGGATCGACTTGAAGCGCTGGCGAAGCGCCTCGAGCACCGCGGCCTCCGCGACCGCGAGATCTTTGGCCGGTTTGAGCGCGACCCGGAGCCGCGCCGTGTTTTCGCCTTCACTCTCCCGGCGGTTCGCGTCGTCCTCAACCCCCACCGCCGTCACCACCCGCGCCACCCCCGGCACCCTGCGGATCGCTTCGTCCAGCTTCGCGACCTCCGCATCGGTCCGCTCGATCGGCGTCCCGACGGGAAGGCTGACCTCGAGGATGAACTCCCCCTGGTGCATCGTCGGGATCAACTCCTGCTGCAGCCGCGGCACGAGCTTGACCGTCCCAAAAACCGCCGCGACCGAGATCGCCGCGAGCGCGAGTTTGCTCCGAAGCGCGACCCGCAGGACGGCGGGGTAAAGCTCGTTCATGGCGTCCATGAACTTCGTGAAGACCCAGAGAAACGGCCAGACCAGCGCGCCGAGGGCAAACCCGAGGATCCGGAAGAGCCAGAGGAGAACCCAGGTCAGACCCCACGTTGTCCACACCAGGATCTGGAGGACGATCTCGAGCACGACGGCAACGGGGAGGATGAGGATCGCCAGGCACGCATCGACCACGCCCCCGATCGTCTTCGACCCGAACCCCGCCCCGATCCGCTTCACATAGTCGAGGCAGAACAGCTTGAACACCCTCTCCCCGGGATCGGGACGCTTCCACTCCCGCGACGCCAGCATCGGGACGAAGAAAAGCGAGACGCCCATGGAGGCCATGAGAGAGAAACAGACGGTGAGCGCCTGGTCGCGGAAGATCTGGCCCGCGATCCCTTCGACGAAGGCGATCGGGAAGAAGACGACGACGGTGGTGAGGGTGGAAGCGGAGACAGCGAGGCCGACCTCGCGGGTGCCGCGGATGGCCGCGGCGACGCGGTCGTCGCCCTCGCTTCGACAGCGGTCGATCGAGTCGAGGACGACGATCGAGGCGTCCACCATCATGCCGACGCCGAGCGCGAGGCCCCCGAGCGACATGACGTTGAGCGAGATGCCGAAAATGTGCATCGCGCCGAACGTCGTGATGATCGAGAGCGGAATCGAGACGCCGATGATCAGCGTGTCCTGCAGGTTTCGGAGGAAGAGGAAAAGGATGACGACGGCGAGCAGCGCGCCCTGCCAGGCGGCGGAGTAGACGGCGTCGATGGAAGAGCGGACGAAGCCGCTCTGGTCCGTGAGGACGACCGCCTGGACGCCGGCCGGGAGCTTGAGGCGGCCGTCGTCTTCCGGTTCTTCCTGCGGACCTCCGCTGCCTTTCATGTACTTCTTCCACCACGGATCGGGTGCGCCTTCAAGCCGCGCGCGGACCGCGTCGGCGACGGTGACGATGTTGGCGTCGGCTTCGCGGTACACGTCGAGCAGCACGGCTTCGCGCCCGTCGATCCGGGCGAGCACCTTCGGGTCCTTCGAGACGCGCCGGATCGTCGCGACGTCCTTGAGCTTCACCGCGGCGTCGCCCTTGCGCTGGAGGACGATTTCCCCGATCTCGGCGTCCGACCGGAATTCGTTCAGGGTGCGGACGAGATACTGGATGTCGCCCTCGACGAGCTGGCCGGAAGCGGCGTTCAGGTTTTCCTGCCCGAGGCGTTCGGCGACGGCGCGCGGGTCGAGGCCGAGCTGGGCGAGCGCGGCGCGGTGGAGCTCGACGCGGATTTCTTCCTCCCGCCCGCCGCGAACCTTTACCGCCGCGACCCCCGGCGTGCTCTCCAGCGAACGGCGCGCTTCTTCGTCGGCAAGCTGCCGAAGCGCGACCAGGCCGCGGTCGCCGGTCAGGCCCACGCGCATGATCGGGTCGAGGTTGGGGTCATAGCGCAGGAGCACCGGGTGCTTCGCTTCGCGCGGCAGCTGCAGGTGGTCGAGCTTCTCGCGGACCTCTTGGAGCGCGTTCTCGATCTTTGTCCCCCATTCGAACTCGAGGGTGACTTCGCTCATGCCGGCGCGGGAAGTGCTGGTGAGCTGGACAAGGCCGCCGACGACGCCGACGGCCTCCTCGACGGGTTCCGTGACGCCGCGCTCGACGTCCTCAGGGGCTGAGCCCTCCATCTCGGTGCGGATGGTGACGGAGGGATAGGAGATGTCCGGCATGAGGTTGAGCGCGAGGCGGCGGTAGGAGACGGCGCCGAAGACGGCGAATGAGAGAGTGATCATGAAGACCGCGACGGGGCGGGAGACAGTGAAACCAAAGAAGCCGGAGGCGGTGGATTTCATGGGGCGGCGACGGAGACCCGGGAGAAGGTCAACGACAAACTCCAAGTCCCAAATCCCAACTCCAAATACCAATCACGAACATCACAGGCCGGGTTTCCGTCCCCGCAGCGGTCCAACGTCCGTCTCTCGCCGCTGGGATTTGGAGTTGGGATTTGGAGTTGGGGTTTGCAATTGTCCTGTGCCGTCATTCCGCCATGACCTTGACCTTTGTTCCGTCCTTGAGCCCATTCTGCCCGACAACAATCACCTCATCCCCCTCCATCGCGCCTTTCATCACCTCCGCGCGGTCCTTCTCCTGGAATCCCAGCTCCAGTTCCGACCACTTCGCCTCCTCACCCTTTTTGACGAAAATCCCCGGCCGCCCCTCGTCGAAGACGAGCGCCTTCTTGGGCACGATCAGCGCCTGGTCGTGCGGCTCGAGCACGATCGACACGTCCACGAACATCCCCGGCCGCAGCCGGCCTTCCGGGTCCTGGACAGACAGGTACGCCTTTGCTGTGCCGCTGGAACGGTCGATCACCGCGTTCACGCGTTTGACCTTCCCCTCGAACTTCAGCCCCAGCGTTTCGCTCGCGACATCGGCCGGCTGGTCGGTGTGGAGGCGGAAGAGATCCCTTTCGGGGACGAAGATGGCGCATTCGAGCTCGCCCAGGTCCGTGATTTCGCCGAACGCCGCGTTCATCGCGAGGTACTTGCCCTTCTGCACGTCGAGCCTCGTCACCGTCCCCGTGATGGAGGCCTTGATCGTGGCGTTGGCCAGCGCGAGCGTCGCGGTTTCCACCTCGAGCTGCGCCGTCTGGTACGCCTGTTCGGTCTTCCGGAACTCGTCCACGCTGACGTACTTCTCGGCGAGCAGGGTCTTCGTATGCTCGTAATCGTCCTTCGCCTTCGCGAGGTTGACGTCCGCCTTCTTTTTCACGAGGGCGAGTTCGTCGTCGTCGAGGCGCGCGATGACGCGGCCCGCCTCGACCGTGCCGCCCTCCACGACCAGGAGTTCCTTCACGATCCCCGCCGCTTTCGAAACCACTTCCACGCGGCGCACGGCGTCCACCGTGGAGGTTGTGAGAAGCCGAAGCGCGATGGGGCCGCGCCCGAGTTTCTCCGTGCGGACCGGGACTGCTTCCTGTGCCCCGCCCGGCTTCTTTCCCCACTTCGACCCCGCGCCTTCGCCCGGGGTTCCGGACCCCTGGCCGCAGCCGGCGGCGAGGGCGAGGAAAAGGAGGAATGGGGTGAGTTTCATGGGAGGAGAATGATACGGGCGATCGAGGGCGCGGGTTGGCGCAAACCCCGAAAGTTCAAACTCTCCTTCCCCCTCCCGCCGATAGACTCTTCAGAATGCCTTGGACCGTCTACCTCCTGCGTTGTCGCGACGGGTCGCTCTACACCGGCATCGCCCGCGATCTAGACCGCCGCGTCGGCCAGCACAACGCCGGCCGCGGGGCGAAGTACACAAGGGGGCGCGGGCCGGTCAGGGTGATGTGGACGGAGATGAAAAGGACGCAGGGGGCGGCGCTGAGAAGGGAAGCGGAGATCAAGGGGTGGCCGCGGGCGAGGAAGGTGGAGCTGGCGAAAGCGAAGAAAGGCCGAATCCGCGGAGTTTCAGCGTGATCCAGTCGTTATCCGCGTCCGTCGTTCTTTTTGTTTTGTAAACGCCGTTCCAGAAAAACATCGGACGCAGATAACGACCGATCTCGCGGAAACGGCCGCAGATACAAACTTCACTTCATCTCCTCCTCCTTCTTCTCCCCCCTCAACCCGCACGCCAGATTTCCCAGCACGACCATCGCCCCGCCGATCAGTTTCCGCGCGCCGAACGATTCGCCGAAAAAGATCCACGAGAAAATCCCGGCGAAAACCGGCTCCAGCGTGTAGACGACCGCGGCGCGGTTGGGGGAGACGCGGCGCTGGAAGTGGTTCATGAGGGCGATGGCGCCGACCGTGGCGAGGATAGCGGTGACGGCGATCCCGACGAGGGCGGCCCGTTCGTGGAGCGCCGCGGGGATGGCGGGGAAGGGCGAAGGCCTGACGAATAGCAGCGGCAACGCGCATCCGATCGCGGCAAAGGTCGAGGTGTGCCAGGCGATCGCGATCGGCTCGGCGCGCCGGGTGGCGAAGTCGGTCAGGACAATATGGATCGAGAAAACGAACGCGCACCCCAGCGACAGCCATTCGCCCCTTCCGAAATGCGCCCCTTTGGCGCCGGTGATCAGCCACAGCCCGCCCACCGCGAATGCGATCCCGATTGCGACGTTGGATCCCGGGGCCTTGCGGAAGAGCATGAACATGAGGAACGGGGTGAAGACGACGAACATCGACGTGAGGAGGGCGGAGATGGACGGATCGACATCGGCGAGGCCGTAGATCTGGAGGAGGAATCCCGCGGTGAAGGGGATCGAACTGACGAGTCCCCATTTCACCGCCGGCCAGCCGCCGCGCCGCGCGGCCGGAAACACCAGCGGGAACCCGATCGAGGCGACCGCGAACCGCAGCATCAGGAAAACGGTCTCGGCCCACGCGCCGGTCCCGGGAGGGAGGTGCTTTGCGATCGCGACGCTCCCGGCCTTCATCAGGAAGAACGTCGCGCCCCAGAAGAACGTCGCGCCGGTGAGCCCGAGGACGGCGATGCGGCGTTGGGCGTCAGTGAAGGTCTCGGCCGGGCGAGTTATTCCCAAACGAGTTCGCGATAGGGAACCTTCACCGCCCCGAACCGCGCCAGCCGCCGGCCGCTCCACTGAAGCCCGCTTCCCGCCGCCGCCACGGCTTCCTGCGTCACGAGGATCTGCTCCTCCTGCGCCAGGTCTTCGCCGAGTTTCGCGGCGCGGTTGACCTGCGACCCGAAGACCTCGTGCCCGGCGTGGTACATCGGGCCGAAGCCGATCCCGCAACACAGCCGCAGCTGCTCCGCCTCGGGCCGCCCTGCATTCCGCTTCGCCAGCGCCCGGTTCATCGCCAGTGCCGCCTGGATCGCGAGCTTCGATGTCGGGAACGAAGCGAACAGAGAGTCCGCTTCCCACTTGAGCACGTTGCCTCCGTGCTTCCGCGCGAACTCGTTGAGGATTTCGGTGGCGGAAGCGATGAGGGTGAGGAAATGGAGGATCCCGAAGAGCTCGGTGAAGAGGGAGAAGTTCTTGTAGTCGGTGACGAGCACGGCCGCGGGGGATTCGACGGCGTGCAGGCGCTCGTCGATGACCTCGCGGGCCTTTCCCCGGGCCGAGCAGCGGCGTTCGAGGAGGCGAAAGAATTCGCGATAGGTCATGGACGGGTGCCGGGAAGGGCCGCCCCGCGGTTCGGCGGGGGCGTGCAGGGCGGTCGCTCTGGCTTTCCCGGCTCGCTCAGGCTTCAGAAGAGCCGGCCGGAGCTGATGGCGGCCTTGGCGGCCTGGATGTCCTCGTCCATGACCGTCTTGCGCTTGGCGGCGTTCATGTTCTCGACGGCGCCCTTCGCGAGCTTGACGAGGAAGTCCTGGGCGGCGTCGGCGGCGATGCCGACCGAGCTGGCGCTGATGCGGGGAACACCATTGGCGAGGAGGATGCGCTTGATGGCGGCGTTCGGGAGGTCAGACATAGTCGGTGATCTCCGAGAGGGGGGTGAGGTTGGAAGGAAGTTAAAGGAAAACGAAAAAGGAAAAAGGAAAAAAGAAAAAAAACTGGGGGGCCGGGTTAGAGGCGCATCATTTTCAGAATTTCGGCTTTCACTTCGGTCATCGCCGCGGGCTTCGGGCTCCGCTCGGAGGAGATCCAGACCGGCCCGTCCGCGTTGTCCGCCGCCTCGAGGCCGTGGCTGCCCTTCACGATCGAAGCGTCCAGCGGCACCACGTCCATCAGGTAGCGCATCCCCAGTTTTTTCTGGATCAGCCGCCTGGCGACTTTCGGCCCCGCCCCTGCGACCGCGAACAGTTCCCGCGGGTCGTACCCCGGCTTGCGGTGAATGTCCACCGTCCTGGCGAAATCCGGCGCCCGGCGGTCGTCGAGCCAGTAGTCGTACGCGAACCACGCGTCCCGCGGCGCCAGCAGCACGATGTCCCCGGCGCGCTCGCAGTCCAGCCCGATCGCCTTCCGCTCCGCCCCCGCGACCGGCGTCCCCATCTCCCGCAGCCGGTCCGCCACCGCCGACACGCTCGCCTTGTCCCTCACGTAAACATGCGCCACCTGGTGGTCTACCACCGCAAACGCCTTCGACTCAAACGGGTCCAGCACTTCCCCGAACGGCCCCCCCCGCACCGACAGCCACTTCTGCTGCCGCAACAGGCGGTTGGGGAAGAGCGCCCGCGAGACCGGGGCGATTCCGTACTCGCTAACGATCGCCACCGACGCCCCGATTTGACGCGCTGCGTCAATGACGAGCCCGGCGCAGGCATCGATTTCGCGGAGAAGCGCCGGGTTCCCGGGGCCGAACCGCTGGTGGTCGTAGTCGAGGTGCGGCAGGTAGACGAGCGTCAGCGTGGGCTTGTGCTGCCGGATCACGTCCGCCGACGCCTTCGCGATCCACTCACTCGACGGCAGCCCGCTCTTCGGCCCCCAGAAACTGAAAAACGGGAATTTCCCGATCCGGCCCTCCAGCTCCGCGCCCAGTTCCCCGGGCCACGACTGCACGTCGAACACCTTCGACCCGTCCGCGCCGTAGTGCGGCTTCGGCGTGACGCTCCAGTCCACTTCTGCCCCCTGGTTGAACCACCAGAACATCTTGGCGCACGTGAAGCGCGGATTTTTCTTCCGGGCGGCTTCGTAGATTTTCTCGCCAGCGATGAGGCGGTTGGACTGGAGCCAGAAGCGGATTTCACCGGTGTCGCGGTGGAACCAGCCGTTGCCGACGACGCCGTGGTCCTGGGGGAGGAGGCCGGTGAGGAGGGTGGCCTGCGCGGAGCAGGTGACGGCGGGGAGGACGCCTTTCAGGGGCGAAGGGCCCGAGCCGGCCGCGGCGAGGTCGCGGATCCGCGGGGTGTGCTCGCCGACCTGGCGGGGTGTGAGGCCGACGATGTTGAGGAGGACGACGGGGCGCATGAGATGCAGGCTATGGCCTGCGTGGACCTCGATCCAGAGAAAGGGGGAGGGGCCGGGGCTGACGGCCGGGGCTAACGGACGGGGCTGACGGCCGGGGCGCGGAGTTGTGGATAATGGGGCCGTGGCATTCACCCTCGCTTCGTGGAACGTGCTCGCTCAGGCCTATGTCCGGCCCGACCGGTACCCTGGCTGCGAGCCGGCGGCGCTTGATCCAGAGCTTCGCGCCGGGAAGGTGGCGCGACATATCGGCGCGCTCGATGCCGATGTCGTCTGCCTGCAGGAGGCCGAAGCGCCGATCGTGAAGGCGCAGGGCATCGGGACATTCGAGTTCGCTTCGAAATCGGGCGGGAAGCCGGACGGATGCGCCATCGGGATTCGCGGATCCGTGCGCGCTGACAGATTCGAAACCGTGAAGTACTCCGACGGCTCCGGGCACATCGCCCTCGTCGCATTCCTGACGACGAGGATCGGGAAGGTCGCCGTCGCGACCACCCACCTCAAATGGGACCCGCCCGACACCCCCGCCGCGAAACGGTTCGCGCTTCGCGAAACCGACGACCTCCTCGCGTTTCTCCGCCGAAGCGCCGCCGGGATCCCCTGGATCATCTGCGGCGACTTCAACGTGACGTCCGACGACGAGGTCATCGCGCGCTTCATCAAGGCCGGCCTGAAGGACGCCTACGCCACGATTCCTCAAGCCGCAACCTGCATCGCCAACGGCCGCGCCCGAAGAATCGACTTCATCCTCTATACTGCGGACCTCATGGCCACGCCCCGCCCGCTGCCTCCCCTCGCCGACGATTCAATCCTCCCGTCGACGGCCATGCCCTCCGACCACCTTCCGATCGCGGCCGCGTTCGAGCGATTAAGGTAGGCATTGTCTTTCCGGGTTGGGTGGCGAAATTGGCAGACGCACGGGATTTAAAATCCTGTGGCCCGAAAGGGCCGTGAGGGTTCGATTCCCTCCCCGACCACTTTGCGAGCGAGATATCGGCGCGCTCGTCGGTGCATCCGACGGCGAGTCGTTGAAGCATTGTGGACATTCACGCGCTGTCCCGCCGCCGGACGCACCTCCTCGCACGCCGATATCTCGCTCGCAAAGTGCGGAAGGGCAAAAAGGCAGCCCTGATACACTTTGACGGATGAGGATCCTCCCCGTCGCCGCTCTCTGCGCCATCGCGCTGGCCGCCTTCGCGGAAGACCCTTCACCGAAAAAACTGAAGACCGACTCGCCGGTCCGTCAGAAGCGGATCAAGGAGTTCCTTTCGGAGGACCCGGCGAAGCGGAAAGAGGCGCTGGTGGAGGCAGGGAAGTGGGAGCGGGCGCCGTGGTCGGAGGCGGTGAAGAAGGACCTGGAGCTGATCCACAAATGGGCGCCGGTGCGGGTGGCGCCGAAGGATGGGAAGGGGCTGCCGGTGCTTCGGGGGCAGGAAAAGTTCAAGCAGGGGACGGTGGAGCGGGAGTACGCGTGGGTCCTGCCGCCGAAGTACGACCCGGCGAAGCCGACGCCATTGTGGATTTACCTGCACGGCTCGAACGGGCCGGCGGGGACGGAGCCGTGGTCCACGTGGGCGTCGTCGAAGGGAATGATCTGCGTGGCGCCCGTTTCGCCGAACAAGTCGTACTGGCACCCGGTGGACGGCGCGACGGACCCGCTGGATTACGAGGAGTCGTTTTTCTTTTCGTTCATGGACTCGTGGCGCGCGAAGTTCAACGTGGACCCGGACCGGATCTACCTGAGCGGGTTTTCCGCAGGCGGGTTCGGCTCGTGGTGGTTCTCTCTCCGCTACCCCGAGTTCTGGGCAGCCGTGATGCCGATGGCGGGCGGCCCCCCGGCGAACTGGGGCGAGCGCGGCCCGTACGAGCAGCCCGGGAAACTCGGCTACTGGATCTGGCACGGCGACGAGGACAAGGAAGTCCCCGTGGACCTCGACCGCAAAGGCGTCGAGTGGCTCAAGAAACTCGGCACGCCCGTCTGGTACCACGAGTACAAGGGCGGCGACCACAACTCCTGGTTCGGCAAGGACCAGGCCGAGATCGCGAAGGTCGTCCTCGGCGTCGTCGAAAAGGAACGCCGCATCGTCTGGCCGACGCGCATCGTCTGGTGCTGGGACGCCCTCTGGTACAAGACCTTCCCCAAAACCGCGCCGCTCAAGGGCGCCTGGTGGCTCGAGTTCGGCGAGTGCGGCGACACAGCGCGCATCGAAGCGGAGTACGCGGGCGACAACCTCTACAAGGTCACGACGAAGGCCGTGAAAGACTTCACCATCCGCGTCAGCCCCGATATGGTTGACCTTTCGAAGCCGGTCGTGGTGCAGCTGAATGGCGCGGAGGTCTTCAACGGGACGCTGGAGGTCGATTTCGAGCTGATGCTGAAGCGGCAGGAGAAGTGGGGGGATCCGAAGAGGGTCATCACCTCGGAGGTGCATGTCGTCGTTCCCGCGGGGAAATGAAGGCGAGCATGGCCGCCACTTTTCCCCGTATTTGCACTCCGATTGCCTGACCGCCCCGAAGCGACTACTTCCCGCCGCCTTCGCGGCGCTTGCCGAACCACCTCTCGAATTCTTCCCCATTCAGCAGGCTTTCCTTGGGGTCGCCGCGCGACTCCCTGGCGGCCTTCAGGAATGAGAGCAGTTCGCGAGCCAGGCGAGCACGTTCATCGTTGCCCGGTTCGCCTCGTTCGACTTCCCGAAGCGAGCCGATTGCGCGCTCCACGGCTTCGGGCTCGAAGCACTCCCCGGACTTCATCGCAGTCCAGAAAACGGCTCTCCCCCATGAGGGCTCACCCTGGTCGCCCAATTCCACCAGCTTCCGGACGCACTCCGTCCCCAGCGCTCCGTTTTTATCGAACACGCGCCAGGCGAAAGGATGAGCATCCATCATGTCTCGCCAGACCAGGTCGACGAACTTCGTGCCGCGAGCCCTCCGGATGATCTGAAATGCAACAGTGCGAAGTCTGTCCGCCCTGCTGTGCCACAGCGACGCGACCAGGTCGCTGATCCGATCCGTGTCCAGGCCTGCGAGGGACTCGGAATCCATCATGTACTGCCTGAAGATCTCGCCCCGATCGAAGGACTCGAAGCGAAGGATGAAATCGGTGGTGAACGAACGGCCCTGCAGCTTCCCGAGTTTGCCGAAGCGGCCCGGTGGGGCGAAGGGGCAGGAGAGCGTGGGAGAGGATCCGAGTGTGTTCAGGTCTGTGAGGTACTGGGCGATGTCGTCCTCCGACACCATCGCCTTGCGCAGGATCGCCATCGCCTGCTTTTCCCAGGTCGCGTGGACCTCACCGGCGTGGGAGTCGCACAGTTTGTCGATGGCTCGACCGAGATCCTCGGACTGTCGCCAGACGTAGTCCTCCGGCTCCAGCCAGGTGAGGGCCAGCAAGGCCCTGGCAGTCGGGACGGACGCCGTCGCGATGGTCTCTGCCACCTCTGTGCCGAACTTTTCGCGAGCATCGTCCTGGCGCTTCTGTTCCGCCGCGAGCTTGTCTCCAGAGAGCGTTGAAATGTCCTCCGCGGTCTCTGCGGCCAACCATGCAGAGTGTTTTCTGAGAATTTCACGGACCTTGCCGGCCTTCTCGATCGATTCAGGGTCGGTGGCGGAGATCTGGGCCAGTTCAGTGCTGCGGAAAGACTCGGCGCGGGCGAGGCTCGCCTCGACGAGTTCGAAGGAGTCTGCCGGCATCAGGTGGTAAGCGTGATCGCCCCCGACAGGACCCGCCGCCGGCAGGTCATTCACCATGAAAATCCAGGTCTGACCGACCTGAAATTCACGATAGATGGTTTTCGGTGCTCAGGAGGGAACGGGCCCGTTCATGATCTCGATCGTCGCTTTCCGCCACTTGCCACGGAGCATGCGCACGATACGGACAGTCGCGACGGCCGGGACCCCGATCTGGTACTCACCGCCTCCGTTGGCGACGGGGTCAACCTTTTCAATGCGCCCGACAAAGGCCAGGCGCGATGTTTCGGCCATCCACTCCACGCTTCGGTATTCGGCGAGACAGGCCCGGGCGGTTTGCGAAGAAAGGGCGGCCAGGACGAGAAGGACCAGCGGGGCGAGGCGACGCATGGGTTGGCTCCGAAAGGTTTCAGATCCGGCGCTTTACTTCTCCGGCTTGGGCGGGTGCTTCGCGAACCAGTCGCGCAGATCCTTCACGTCGATGTCCGGCGAGGCCTCCGAGTCCCGGCTTGCCCGCGCGGCCGCCAGGAAGGACTTCAGGTTCTTCCGCAGTTGTTTGGCGTAGTAACTGGCCCCTTCCTTCGGCGCCGCCGCAGCTGCCTTTTCTTCGGATTCCAGTTCCGCCAGCGCGGCATCGACGCAGACATCCTCAAACGGCCCCGAGCCGGCGAGGGAACCCCACAGCCGCTCCCGGTCGTACTCAGGGCAGTGCTCGTGCGCCCTCTTGAAAAGCTCGCGGAGGAAATCATTCCGCCAGGCCGGGTCGTCGGAGTAGTTCAAGCTTTCGATGCCCTGGCGGCCGCCCTCAATCTGCCGCCGCAGGATGGCATCGACGAAGTGAAGCCCCTTGACCTCCATCGAGGGGATTCGGTCGAGGACGCGTTCCGGTTGGATCAGGGCCAGTCCCTTACGATCCATCGAAAAATATCCGGCCATATCGGCGCGGTCGTAGACCTCGCACCGAAGCAGGAAATCGGTCGTCGCCAGTTCCGGAGTAAGTCCCTTTGGATCGAAGAGCTCCGGAGGGCTCAGCGGAAAGTCCGGTTCATCGTCCACTGACTCATCCGGGATCGCTTCGATGTAATGTTCGATCTGGGTCTTGGACACTCCTGCTCTCCGAAGCAGGCGCTCGGCCTCGTTTTTTCTCCGGCGTGCCAGCCCTATCCCGCGATCACGAAATGCCCCGGCGGCCGCCCTCTGCCAGATCCAGCTGCCTGACCAGTGCTCAGCGGAAGTGTCCAGCCAGTCAAGCGCCAGCGCCTCAAGCATCATGTCGAGATCGACCACCGCCAGCCTTGCTTCGAGCGACTTCGAAAGATCCGCAGTCTCGTGTGCGCTCGTTTCCATGTCCCCTGGCCGGAGCAATTCCTTTGGGCCTCGCGTGGAAATGGGCCATTTCTTTGCGATCGCGCGCAATTCGTCGTTGAGTTCGGAGGCAGACTTGAACAGTCTCGGCGCGGTCGAGCGCAGTTCGTCGAGGTGCTCCGCCCTCCAGGTCCTTGCGCGAAGGAGCCTGGATTGGACGGCGTCGAGATCCTCGATTCCACGAACGCACCCGCCATATTCAAGGGTCGTCCAGCCTGCGTGCGGCGCAGTCACGAGAAGGAAGACCGAGGTCTGACCGACCTCGAGCCCGCAATACTCGGGGTGCGGTGCTCAGGAAGCGACAGGGCCCGAACGAATCTGGACTGTTTCCGATGTCCAGGTTCCGTGGAGAACACGATGGACGCGTACCTTCGCGAGCACGGGTCCCGTGCCCGCTTCCGGCCCCCCGAACAGTGCTCGATCCTGGTCTCCCGGCTCAAGCTTTTCGATTGATTCGACCGTCCCGACCAGGATAAGGGGCGAGTGGCCGACGATCCAGTCGAGGCTCCGGAAATTGATGGAACATGCGCCCGAAGGAATCGCGAACAGCAAAGCCGCGGCGAGCACGCCAGCAGAGAGGAGGAAGCGGGCCGGTCCGCGCAGGGCACGCATGGGAAACCCTCCGGATACAGTGAGAATCTTCCAAACGGCGTGGCGCACGGGAGGTTCGATGCGCTTCCTTGACCCTCCCCGGGCCCACCGCTACGCTTAATCACGTTAATTCAATCACATTTCAGGTCCTTCCCGCAGGAGCATTCAACATGGCAAGCGAACTCGGCTACACGCGCGACCTTCTCGTCATGCCGTTCGACCACCGCGGATCGTTCCTTGAGAAGCTGTTCGGGATCAAGGGACGCCAGCCGACGGCGGAGGAAACGAAGGTCGTCTGCAGCTTCAAGGACATCGTTTACGACGGTTTCAAGAAGGCGCTGAGCATGGGCGTGCCGAAGGACAAGAGCGCGATCCTCGTGGACGAGCAGTTCGGCGAAGCGTGCCTGATGGACGCGAAGAAGAACGGGATCGCGGCGTGCACGCCGACGGAGAAATCGGGGCAGGACGAGTTCGATTTCGAGTACGGGAAGGAATACGCGGCGCACATCGAGAAGTTCAACCCGCTGCTCGTGAAGGTGCTGGTCCGCTACAACACCGGCGCCGACGCGACGATGAATGCGCGGCAGGCGGGGAAGCTCAAGGAGCTTTCGGAGTACCTGAAGAAAGTCGGGCGGAAGTTCATGTTCGAGTTGCTCGTGCCCGCGACGGAAGCGCAGCTCAAGGAGTGCGGCGGCGACAAGGGCAAGTACGACACGCAGCGCCGGCCGGGGCTGATGTGCGAGGCGATCGTGGCGCTTCAGAAGGCCGGCGTTGAGCCGGACGTGTGGAAGGTCGAAGGCGTCGAGAATCCCGCCGACGCGAAGAAAGTCGCGGACGCGGCGAGGTCCGGCGGGCGCTCGAAGGTCGGCGTCATCGTGCTCGGCCGCGGCGAGAGCGCGGAGAAGGTCAAGGAGTGGCTCAAGGTCGGCGCGAAAGTCCCGGGCGTCATCGGCTTCGCGGTCGGCCGCACCGTGTTCTGGGACGCGCTCGTCGGCTTCAAGGAGAAAAAGCTGACGCGCGAAGCGGCGGTGGACCTGGTCGCGAAGAACTACAAGGGCTTCGTCGATCTCTGGACCGAGCACAGGAAGTAGGCCGCCATGTGCACGATGTGCGACTCCCTCAGCAAGCGCGACGGGCACTTCATTGAGGAGTGGCCCAACCACGTCTGGCGCCTCTCCGAGGACCAGACGTGGCCGGGGTGGTCGATCCTGGTGCTGAAGAAGCACGCGACGGAGATTTTCGAGCTGAGCAAGGAGGAGCGCGCGGCGGCGATGGAAGAGGTTTCGGAGGCGGCGCGGATCCTGAAGCAGGGATTCGGCGCGACGAAGATGAACATCGAGCTGCTGGGGAACCAGGAGCCGCACATCCACTGGCACCTGGTGCCGCGGAAGACGGACGACCCGGCGTGGAACAAGCCGATCTGGACGCACCCGCACCCGCCGAAGAAGCTGGGGCCGCGGGACCACGACGCGCTGGTGACGAAGATCCGGAAATTGCTGGCGGGGTCGGCCCGGTGAGGAGTGAGCTGTATCTGCGGCCGTTTCAGCGCGATCCAGCCGTTATCTGCGTCCGTCTTTTTTCTGAAAGAAACGGCGAAGAACGACGGACGCAGATGAAGACGGATCACGCGGAAAGGGCCGCTGATACAACCGTCGTGATAACCTGTCCTTGATGGAACCCCCCGCCGACACGCAGACAATCCCGGGCTACCAGGTCCAGGGCAAGGTCGCGACCGGTGGCTTCGCCGCGATCTTCAAGGCGGTGGACATGACGACCTTCCAGGTCGTCGCGATCAAGATGCTCTACCCCGAAAAGGCGAAGAACCCCGCCTACCTGCATCGCTTCACCACCGAATCGCAGCTCCTCCTCAGCCTGAACTCGCCGTGGATCGTGAAAGGCCTCAAGCGCGGGAACGTCCACGGGCTGCCGTACCTCGTGATGGAATACGTGCCGTGCATCCCGCTCTCGCACCTGATCCAGCGCAACGGCACGCTCATCGGGCCGATCGCGCGGCGCGTGATGCTCGACACGGCGAAGGCGCTTTCGGTGCTGGTCGAGAAGGGTTTCGTCCACTGCGACCTGAAGCCGGACAACCTGCTCGTGACGGGGCACGACCAGGTCAAGCTGTGCGACCTCGGGCTCGCGGAACCGATCGGCAACCTGTCGCCCGGCATGAGCGACACCACCGCCGGCACGCCGGAATTCATGTCTCCCGAGCAGGCCCTCGGCCGCCTCGACCTCGACTTCCGCGCCGACGTCTACTCCATGGGCATCATCCTCTACCAGATGATCTTCGGCCGGCTGCCGTTCACGGGGAAGCGCGAAGACGTGCTGATCGCGCAGGTGAAGGAGCAGCCGTTCATCGACGACGTGACGTTCCACATCCCGCCGTGGGTGAAGGCGACCCTGCCGCGGATGCTCGCGAAGGACCGCGAACGCCGTTTCCGCACTCCCGCCGAGTTGCTGTGGGAACTGGAGAACGCGCCTTAGCTGTGAGAAGCGACACCTACGTCATGCCTCATCGACCGGGCGAGCCGAGGCGCGCCTGGGTGAGGCGTTTCATGCACCAGCCGTGGTTTGAGCTCGCGCTTCTGGTGCTGATCCTGGTTTCGTGCGTGGTGGTCATCAGGCAGGTGAACATTGTCAATCCCACAGACGGACAGCAGCGGTTCTTTCAGCTCGTGGATGGAGTGTTCTCAGGGTTGTTTCTCGGCGAGCTTGGCCTGCGTTGCTGGACCTACCGAAACCGCTCCCGGTTCTTCGCGCGGTACTGGCTGGACATCATCGCCTCCGTGCCTCTTCCGGTTCCGTCCCCCCTCCGCCTCCTGCGACTGGCCAGGCTGCTACGCCTGCTCCGGGTTGGAACCCAGGTCCGGAGGCGCTACCTCGCCGGTTCCGGCGGCGAGTTCGTGGTGATCTTTGCCATCGCGGGCGTCGTTGTCCTGGTTGCGGCGTCAGTCATGGCTGAATTCGAGAAGGCGACGGGTCTTGCTCCGAATTTCGATCAGGCGTTCTGGTGGTCGATACTTTCCATGGTGTCCAACCAGCCGGCCGACCATGTGCCCGCAACGTTTGCCGGGCGAATCGTTTCGGTGATCGTCGTCATGACCGGCCTCTGCCTTTTCGCCATCGTCACCGGCACCGCGGCGGCGGTGATGTCACAACGACTCCGCCGACTGGAGGATCACTCGATGGACCTGGAAGAAGTCGAAGACCACATCATCATCTGCGGCTGGGACCGTCGCGCGCCGCTCGTGCTGGAGGAACTTCAGCACTCGGCGGACGAACGCCACCGCGCCATCGTCGTGATCGCTGAACTGGAGGAACTCCCGCCGCTCAACTGGAAGATCGTGGACCGCGAGAAGGTGTATCTGCTGACGGGCGACTTCACGAAGGCCGAGATCCTCGAGAAAGCCGGGATCCGCCGAGCCGCGAAGGCCATCATCATGAGCGAGAAGGCCGGCAACCGGAGCGACCAGGACCGCGACGCGCGCACCATCCTCGCCGCCCTCACGATCGAGAAACTCAACCGCAACATCTACACCTGCGCCGAGCTCCTCAACCGCGAACACGAAGCCCATCTCCGCATGGCCGGCGTCGAGGACGTCGTCTGCGCTTCCGAGTACGGCGCCACCCTGATGAGCTCGATGGCGATCCACAGCGGGATCAGCACCATCATCGCCGAGCTGCTCTCCGTGCAGTACGGGAACGAGTTCTTCAAGCTCGACTGCCCGCCGTGGCTCGAAGGCAAGTCTTTCGGCGAAGCGGTGGGGACGCTGACGAAGAAGGAATCGATCCTGATCGCGGTGGAGCGGCCGGGGCCGGGGAAGCACCGGGAAATCACGCTGAACCCTACCGGGCACTTCATCATGCAGCGCGGGGACAAAATGGTCGTGATCAGCCGCGTGCGGCCGGATATCTCGGTGCCGTGACCGGCTGTTTCCTTGACGCCAACCTATCACTAGGTAGATTGCCACCCATGCCCGACGCCGATACCCGCACCGCCCTGCTTGACGTCGCCCAGGAGTTCGCCCAGACGCGCGGGTATAACGCCTTCAGTTTCCGCGACCTCGCCGATCGCGTGGGCGTCAAGACCGCGAGCATCCACTACTGGTTTCCCACCAAGGGCGATCTCGGCCGCGAACTCATGGTGCGCTACCGGGAGAGCTTCACCGGCATCCTCGACGCCATCTCCGAACGCACCACGGATGCCCGCCGGCGCCTCCAGGCCTTCGTCGATCTCTTCCGCTCCACCCTCCGCGCTGGCGATCGCATGTGCCTCTGCGGGATGCTCGCCGTCGAGTATTCCACGCTTCCCGCCGCGGTGCAGGATGAGGTCAAGGCGTTCTTCGTCCTGAGCGAGAAGTGGCTGGCGCGGGTGCTGGACGAGGGGAAACGTGCGCGGACGCTGAAATTCGAAGGAACGCCCGATGCGGCCGCCCGCGTGCTGTTCGCTTCACTCGAAGGGGCCATGATGTCCGCGAGGGCATTCGGGGACGAGGGGCGGCTGGAGTCGGCGGGGAAGTGGCTGGTGGAGGCGGTGACGCGTTGAAGGACGTGTTTTTTTGCCTTGGGTGCTGTCAACCTACTCATAGGTAGAAAGGGAGGGGCCATGAAAATGTCCGTCGCGGTCGTCCTTGCCGGAATGGCGCTGGTGGCTTGCGGGTGCTCTTCGAGCGAAACCGCCCCGGAGAAATCTTCCGGTAAACCGGTCGCGAAGGCGGCATTTGACCTGGAAGGGTGGCGGCTGATCGGCTGCTGTTGCGGGTCTCCGTGCCCGTGCCGCATCAACAAGAAGCCGTACAGCTGTCACGGGTGCGACCACACGGACGTGGTGCACATCGACAAGGGGTACGCGGGGGACGTGGACATGTCGGGGATGAGCTGGGTGATCACGGGCCGCGGGTTCGGTGAGGACACGGCCGCGAACTGGGTGTACGTCTACGTATCGGACACGGCGACGGAAGCGCAGTTCAAGACGCTCGGGGACATGCTGAACGGCGACGTGAAGAGCTGGGGGGACAAGGCGGCGCACCTGGCCGGGAAGTTCGTCGGGATGCGGAAAGTGCCGATGAAGACGACGCTCGGCGCGGACGGCCTGACGTACGGCTGCGAGATCCCGGGGATCCTGACGCTCAAGACGAAGGCGATCGTGAACCCGGGGCGGACCGAGCCGGTCCGGAGCACGGGAATCATGGACGCGTGGGGAGATTCGTTTACGCACTGCGAAGCGCTGACGCACACGCTGAGCGACAAGGTCAGCGGGTATTCGTGGGACCTGTCCGGGCGCCAGGCGAACTTTGCGATGTTCCACATGACGCCCGAGAAGCAGGCGGCCGGGGGCGGCTGGGGATGCTGGACGGCGCATTCGACGTACGGGGACAAGGCGCCGTACGAAGAGCAGCTGGGCGACCACAAGTAGGCCCGAGGTGAAACGATCGACGCCGCCCCGCCTCGCGCGGGGCGGTTTCGTTCCTGCCCCGCGGCGGCCGCTACTTGGGCTGCTTCGGTCCCGGCCCGGGTCCGGGACCCGGCCCGGGCCCTGGTCCCTTGGGCGGCGGCGGCTTCGGCCCCGGCCCCGGCTGCGGCGGCCTGTCCGGTGGCGGTTTGTCGGGGCCCGGCTTGTCGGGGCCTGGTTTGTCCGGCGGCTTCTGGATCGCTTCGGGCTCCGTCACCGGACGCCACCGGACGCTCGAGATGTGGGCCTGGGTCGATTCGATCCGGATCTTGATGCACCCCGACCCCGAAGGACTCCAGGGAAGGCCGCCGAGCGGGCGCCCGTCGATGTTCGCCTCGATTTTGTCGCCGGTGTTGCGCATCCAGAGGCGGTGCTGGCCCGGGCCGGCCTCGTCCTTGCCGAACCACGAGCCGCGCAGGCCGCCGGAGACCTGCCCGGCCTGGTCGAGGACGAAGTCGATCTCCACCTCGACGCTCTTCCACGCCCGCGAAGTCAGGAGTTCGCTCGAGTCCACCAGGATCGCGCCTTCGGCGAGCGAGACCGAGACGTGTTCCTTCTTGTTGAAGTTCGTGAGCGTGCGGCCGTCGAAAAGCTCGGTCCAGCCCTCGGGAGTCGGCGGGCGTCCGGGCCCGGCGCCGCCCGGCCGCGCGTCGATCCAGGGCATCGCCGGTTCGTCGCCGACCGCGCCCGGCGCGAACGTCTGGATGCGGAAGTTACGGAAGGAGACGTCGCCGTCGCCGATGGAGAGTGCGAAGCGCCCTTCGCCCGCCGCGGGGGGAATGACCGGCATGCGAAGCGCCAGGACGCCGTCGATGCGCAGGAAAACGAATCCCTCGATCGCAATCGCTTCCGCCGAACGCCACTCGCCGGCGCGGTCGGAGGGAAGAGGCCATTCGAGCCCGGTGTTGCCGCGCGCACGGAAACGCGCGGCCTTGCCGGAGTGAACGCAGTAGTCGAACTGAAACCGGAAGTTTCGCGGGCCGTCGAGGAGCGCTTCGCCCGGGGATTTCACGGTGCCGCGGAATCCATGGGGGATCGCCTGCCACGCGCCGTCGGCCGGGCGTTGCCATTTCGCGAGCTGGTCTTCAGCGGACCCGTCCACGGGAGGCAGGGTGCCGCGGCGCGCGTCCACGTTTCCGAGGTAGGAGCGGTACGCCTGGACCATCTCGGCGGAGGTCCGGTCCGCGCGCCCCGAGATTTCGATCTGCTCGATCTCGAGGACCGCGTCGCGCGTCGAGGCCACGCCCGTCGGTCCAACCGCGAGCTCGTTCCCGCGGTCCGCCGTCACCGCCTGCTGCCCCGCCACGCTCGCCGCGAAATTCCGGTCCAGCAGGCGCAACTCGACCGTGAACGGCTGCCCGGCCTGGATCGGCGACGTCCGCACGGATTTCATCTCCCGCCCGTCCGGCGCCCGCAGCACGACCTCGCCGCCGCCGCGGACTTCGCACGCGTACCCGTCGAGCAACACGACAATCGTCCGGTCCGCCGGCTGGGCCGAAGCGAACTGCACCGTCAGCGTCGCGGGGAAATCAAGCAGCACCGCGAACGCCACCGTCGCGTTCACTACCCGCAGCCGCCCCGCTTCGACGCGCGCCCCCCACCCCACCTGCATCTCCTCGAACTTCTGCGGCGCCGCAATCCAGTCCCGCAACTGCTCCGGCGCGCTGAAGTCGTACGTCCATTTCTGCGAAGCGCCGCTTCCCGACGGCTCGACGGTAAAGAGCCTCGAGAAATCCTCGACCGGGCCCGCAGGCGCGGCCGCGGCGAGCGCGTCGAGCAGCGCGGCGACCCGCGGGACGGCGCGCGCGAGCTTTTCGTTCCGGGCACGGGCATCGTCGCGCTCGGCCGCCGTCTTTCCCAGGCGCGGGGAATCCCAGAACGCCCAGAACAGCGCCACGGGCTCCGCCGGCGCCGCGGCGATCCGGACGAGTTCCTCGGGGCGCACGTCCGTGTAGTCCACCAGCGCCAGCGCCCCGCTTTCCTTTGTTACCCGGATTCCTTTTTCCGACCACCCCGTCACTTTCACCGGCGTTTCCGAGCCCCACGTCACGAGCTGCACACCGACCGGGTCCGTCAGCGCGGCGCGCACGGCCTCATGGAAGCGCTGCAAACCGGCGCGGGCCCAGTCCAGTTCCTGCGACTCGGCCTTCGGCACGCCCGTCGCGCCGTCAATCAGCGAGCGCGCGCCTTCAAAGTCCCGCGCCCGGAGCCGCCCGGCCACCGCGGTGCGGAGCCAGGCGACATCGGGCCGCAACCCCGGCGTGGCGGGCGCTTCCCCGAGCGCCTCGAGACGGGCTCGTGAGTCCTTCGCCTTCTTCGCCAGTTCGGGGATCCCGATTTTCTCGAGGCCGCGCCACTTGTCAGCGGCCGACCTGATTTCCCCGGCGCTTTCGTAGGCATCGGCCTCGCGGCTGACCGTGTCGAATCGCTTCGCCGCCGCTTCGCGGATTTCCTTCAATCGCGCCGTCTTCCGGTCCCCGTCGGCCGCCGTCGTCGCCGTGAATCCCTCGAGCGCAGCGATCGCGCCTGCGAAATCCCAGGCCGGCGCCGCCGCCAGCGATCCCGCCCGCTCCGCGACGCGGTCCCACTCCGACCCGCCCGCCGCCCCATTCAGCGCGGCCATCTCCCGCCGGATCCGGTCCGCGTCCTCGGGCGTCGCCGCCTTGGCAAGCCGCTCCTCCAGCTCGCGCAGCTTTCCCTGCATCACCGCCCGCTCGCGCTCCGCCGCTTCGTCCCGCTCCTTCGCTTTCTTCGCCGCGACCCGGCTCTCCTCTTCGCGCTCCTCCTGCAGCTGGCGCGTCGTGGCCGCGGAATTCCGCATGACGAGGCCGATGATGAACAGCGCCGCGAGGCCGGCCGAAGCGCCCGCAACGACCGCGGGGCGGCGGCGAAGCCACGTCGCTGCTCGCTCGACCGCGCCGCTGCGCTTCGCGGAAATCGCCTCCCCGCGCAGCCACCGCTCGATGTCCTCGGCCATTTCAGTGCCGGTCTGGTAGCGGCGATCGGGCTGTTTCTGAAGGGCCTTGAAGCAGATGGTGTCCACGTCGGCGGGGATGCCCGGGACGCGCTGGGAAGGGGGGACAGGGTCGGTGTTGACGATCGCGGCGAGGAGGGTGAGGAGATCCATGCCGTCAAAGGGCGGACGCCCGGTGAGGCCTTCGTAGAGGACGGCGCCGAGCGAGTAGATGTCGGTGCGCGGCCCGATGTCGGCGCTTCCCATCGCCTGTTCAGGGGACATGTAGCTGGGCGTGCCCATCACGGCGCCGCTCATGGTGAGGCGCGTGTTGGACTCGACTTCGCGGGCGAGGCCGAAATCGGTGAGGTAGGGAGTCTTGTCGGGCGTCACGAGGATGTTCTGCGGCTTGACGTCGCGATGGACGAGGCCTTGCGCGTGCGCGTAGTCGAGCGCGCGCGCGACCGTGGCGACGACCTGCATGAGTTCGCGGAGCTGGAGTCCCGCGTCCTTGATGCGCGCGTCGAGGGACCCGCCCTCGATGAAATCCATCGTGAAATACGCCTTGCCCTCGTGCTCGCCGAGTTCGTGGACGGCGACGATATTCGGGTGGCGCAGTTTGGAGACGAGCCGCGCTTCCCGCAGAAACCGCAGCCGCAGCTTCTCGTCGTCGCCGGCGAGCAGCACCTTGACCGCGACCGTGCGGCGTAACTCCTCCTCGCGCCCGAGGTAGACGATCCCCATCCCGCCGCGCCCGAGTTCCTTGAGAAGCGTGACCTTGCCGAGCTTGTTGACCTTTGCGGCGGGCTTCGCCGGCTTCACGTGCGGGACCTCGCTCGCGCCCTTCGCCGAATCCGCGACCAGCCCCGCGAGCCCGGAATGCCCCGCGCCGCCGGCCGTCGTCCGCCCCACCGGGACGCCCACGGGGATTTCCGCCGACAGCCGCCGCAACTCGCCCTGGCATTTCGAACACCGGTACCGCCGATCCGGCTGCCACGATTCGATATTGAATCGCGAGCCGCATCCTTCGCATTCGCCTGTCGCCGGGCCGGCCTGTGGCTTGTTTTCGGGCATCTCGTTCCCTCGTGGCGGAAGTATAGCAGGGCACGAAGCGGGCGCAGCGGCCCGGTGCGGGCGCCGCCAGCCGAGGAGTCAACGGGCGAGGACGCGTGGAATTGTGTGCGATTTGCCAACGCGAAACGGGCTCCGTCCCGTCCGGGCACCCAGAATTCAGGTCTTGCCAAGTCCTAAAAACCTGATATATAGGTCTTATGTATTCCCGAACGCTGGAGCCTCCCCAAGGGAGTTTCTTCCTGCTCGGGCCCCGGGGCGTCGGAAAAACGGCCTGGCTGAGAAGCCGGCTCCCTGATGCCCTGTACTTCGATCTCCTCCATCACGAAACCTGGACCGAACTGCTCGCCTCGCCGGCGCGCCTGGACGACAGGATCCCGAAGTCCCACCACGGCTGGGTCGTCCTCGATGAAATCCAGCGACTTCCTCTCCTTCTCAACGAAGTTCACCGCCTCATCGAGTCGCGCGGGCTCCGCTTCGCCATCAGCGGCTCCAGCGCCCGCAAACTGCGCCGCCGGGGCGTGAATCTGCTCGCGGGCCGCGCCGTGACCAGGGCCATGCACCCCTTGACCGCCCGCGAACTCGGCGCCGACTTCGATCTCAAGAAAGCCGTGGAATTCGGCTGCATGCCTCGCGCCTGCACCGGCTCCGCCCCCCGCGATTATCTCAAGAGCTATGTGGCTACCTGGCTGACGGAAGAAATTCGGGAAGAGGGACTGGCCAGGAACCTGGGGAGCTTCGCGCGATTCCTCGAGGCAGCCAGCTACTCGCAGGGCGCCCTTCTCAACATGGCCTCCGTCGCCCGCGATTGCTCCATCAACGCCAAGGTCGTCCAGGACTACTTTGAAATCCTGGAAGACCTCCTCGTGGCCTTCCGCCTTCCCGTCTTTTCGCGGCGCGCCAAACGACGCATCGCTCATCACCCGAAGTTCTATTTCTTCGACGCCGGTGTCTTCCAGGCCGTGCGCCCGCGCGGCCCGCTCGACGCCCCGGCGGAAATCCGCGGTCCGGCGCTCGAGACGCTCTTCCTCCAGCATCTCCGCGCCCACAACGACTACAGCAATCTTGGTTATTCACTTCACTATTGGCGAACGCCGCAGGAACAAGAGGTCGATTTCGTCCTCTACGGCGAGCGCGGTCTGCGCGCCTTCGAAGTCAAGGCGTCGGAGCGCGTGCGAAGCGAAGACTTTGCCGGGTTGCTTGAGTTCCTGAAAGTATTCCCGGAGGCAAAGGCCTGTCTCCTCCACCTGGGCAGCCGGCGATGGCATGAACGCGGAATCGACGTCGTCCCGTTCGTGGACGTTGTGGTGGAACTGGAGAAGTGGCTCTGATTCGCAGTTTCTGCGAAATTCAGGGGCCCTGTCGTTCCGCGTCGGCGCTCGTCTCGCTTCGATGCTTTTCTTCCAGACGCGGCTTTTTCCGCCGAGTCCTTGAGGCCCGGCCTTCGGCTCTCGGTGATTCGTCCCGATGGCGTGGCGCCTCCGCGCTCCGCGCACCTGAGAAGCGCGGAAGTTTTAGCGGCGCGCGCCGGTCAGAGACTCCAGGCGCGCCAAGTCCTCCCTCGAGATCTTCGACAAGACCGACTTTCGCGACAATTCGTTCCAGAGACGCTTGGCGTCCTCGGTGTCTAGGGGAGAGTTGGTAAGTCTTGAGATTTCTGCGAGTGCATCCGGATCGTTTCGAGCTCGTTCCACGAGCGACTCGTAGGCTGCGCTGCGAATATTCACCTCTGGGGAATCCAGCCCAGAGCAAATGGCTGCAACGGCTCCGGGCAAATTGACGCTCGACAATCCGCGGATCGCCGCGGGTCGGCACGCAGGAGATCCCTCCCGCGCAGCTTGGAGCACGACCGCCCCGAAGCGCGCGTCTGCCGAGAGGGCAGCGCAAGTTTCGAGGGCCTTCGCTCGGACCCAAGCCTCGGGATCACTGCTCGCCATTCGCAGGACTTCGACGCGGACCGATTCCTGATCTGACACGCGCGCCAGCGCCGCCCACAGATAGCGCTCCTGGGCCTGGTCGCTACGGAGCTTGCGGACGAGGTCGTCCGACACCGGAAGAAGCGACACCCACTGCTCCGGGGACAACCTAGCCAACATCATGAGTAAGGTGTCAGCCCACTGCCATGCCTCGCGTCCTTCGAGCTTCTCGATCTTCGATGCTTCTTCTAGAAATGATTTTGGATCGCGGAGAATTCTGTCTCTCAATTGCGCCATCGTCGGCCGTCCGTCCGCGACCTCGTCTCCCCGAGTGGCCATGAGCCGGAGGTAGTCGTCAACAATTGACGCGGGAGTTGTGGGGGCACCGTTGCCGGTCGGCCCGGAGTCGGTGGTGACGGTCTTCGACGGCGCTGACGGTTTATGCTCAGCGTCGACGCCCGCGGGCTTTGTTCCGCCTTCTGCTGAGCCGGCCCGCTCGAATCGTGAGCAAAGCAGGATCCCGCCCTCGATGGCGATCACGAGACCAAGTCCACAGGCGGCCCACGAAAACCTCATTTGTTCGCCTCGAGTTCTGATATCTCATTCGCAGAGAGCGAAGCGAGTTTTCCTGCGCTGCTAAGGACGCGAAATGCAATGAGTCGATCGCCCGCCGATGGGGAAGTCCGGATGACATTCACGAGAGCCGCCTCGGCTTTCGAGGATCCTCTCTGCGCGAGACGCCCCAGCCCATCCATCCATGTGTCCTTGGCGACGGAGCCTGTCGAGGACAGCAGCTTGCTGATGAAGTAGTCCGCCTGTTCTTCGGGATCGCCGGTCTGACTCAGTCCCTTCACGGCCACGGACGAGCTGAATTTTGGATTCTCCGCGGCGATCTTGAGCCGATCTGCAACCCGCGGATCTGCTGCAAACCGACCAAGAAGTTCGAGGATCGTTTCCCGTTCGTCGATGTCCGTATCGGCGTCGTACGCACCAACCAAGGCTTGGACCGCTTCGTCACCGCCGACACGCGCGAGGCAGCGCATCGAAATCTCTCGGACGATGGCAGGCGGAAATCAAAGCTCAGGGATTCTGCTCGTTCAGGATCCTCGCGGCCAAGGCGCATGAAGATTTCCCACGCCTCCCTAGCGTCCACCAAAGACCCTTGAAGCAGGGCGCAAAATCTGCTGGCCGCTTCGCCGCGGGGCTGTTTTATGAAATCGGGAGAGGACGAAGGCTTCTCGTCCCCTCCCGCAGCGACTGTTGCGTCCGAATGGGCTCCGTCTTTTTCCGGAGAAGCCCCTGTCGTTGAGCGGCCAGCGTCATTCTTACGACCGGTTCGCGTCTTTTGGCCAATCTCGCCCGCGACAAGAATGCCGCCGGCGATGGCCACCAGGGACATCGTGGTAAGGACCGCTCGCTGACCGGTCGTCATGGGCGTGGCTCCTCAATCGGCCTACGGCGTGCGCTTTCTAAGATCCTTCATGTCCTGGATGGCCTTTGCGATCGCATCCCGAAGGGCGGAGACGTTGATCGCATCGACGTCCAACGCAACGTCAGAGGCGGCCGTGTCAATGGTACCCAAGGAATTCCTCAGGGCGCGGAGCTCATTTATTTTGGTCGTGATCCGAGGGTCGCCAGATACGACGGAATCCTCGAGTTTTCCGATCTCCTTGTTGATCTTCTTGATCAGTCCGTCCTTCTTCTTGTTGAGGTCGTCGAGCACCTTCTTGTTGTCCACGATGACGTCGGCCTTATCCGGAGTAGTGCCCGTCTTGGCTGGTTTGCCGTCGTCGACGGCATCGGCGATGGTGTTCAAGAGCACCGAATTGTCGTCGACGAAATCGCCAAGGCCGGGGGAGTTCGGAAGGGTATACGTCGGGACGCCCTGCGGTGTCCTTCCGGGATCCGTGAAAGCCGGGATCGTCGGGTTCCCCAGGATGGTGCGCATCGCGTTTTCGAAGTGAATGGCCTGGTTTTTCACTTCCACGAGCTTGACGCGAAGGGCGTCCAGTGCGGCGATGAGAGCGCTATCCGAGGCTGTGGCAGCCGACATCGCTCCCACAGTGCCCGACAGGATACTCAGCTTGTCCTGCAGGATATCGATCACATGCGGATCGGGGTTCTGACTGGACTGTTCCTGCTGAAGGCGCTGCTGGATCAGCACGAGCTCCTGGTTCACAGCGTTCAGAAGCCCCTGCAGCCGGGCGTTCGCGGCGTCGCCCTCTTTCGCGAAGCTGTTGACCGCGCTGATCTGGGCCACGATGTCGTCGTCGATGTCAATCGCAAAGGCCTTGTTGGCCTCGATCATCTCCGTAATGCCCTTGTCGGCGATGACCACCGACGCGATGCCCAAGCTGGCAACGCACAGCCACCACTTCGCAGTCCACCGTGCTTTCATGTAGCGCCCTCCCTAAAAGTGAATGATGACATTCCCCCTCGAATGCGCCGTGTGTCCCTCCCGGGGATCCCAGTACAGGCGCGAGGGAGGAACTCTGCGCCTCGAGCGGCCAGACCCGTCAAGGAAATGACGGGGGGGAGACCCGGAAATAGCGCCGCCCCGGCGTGTTCGCCGGGGCGGGGAAGGGGTTCAAGCTGATCGTGCGCCCTACCTGTGCCGATGCCCGAACGGCCACCTGAGGTAATACTGGATGTTGTCCGCCACGCGGTTGTAGTGGTGGCCGCCGTGGTCATCCCAGGAGTGTCCGCCGTGGTAGTAGCTCGGCGAAGAATAGTGCGAATACCCGTGCGACCAGGACGACCCGAACGAGAACCCGACGCTGACGCGGGGGCGGCTGTAGTAGCCCGAGGAATAGTAGCCGTCGTCGGAAAGGTACGAGTAGGTCGGCGGGCAGGAGTCGTACGAATACGAACTGCACGAGTTCCCGGGGACGATGACGACGCGGGTCGGGACCTGCTGGATGTCGCGGATCACGGTCACGCTTGAATTCGTCGGGGACTGGTAGACGCGCGTCGGCGGGTTGGCGATTTCTTCCTCGCGCGTCGGCGGCGTCACGACACGCGGCGCGTTCGGGTCGGGCTCTTCCTTGCCGTCCGTGATGGCGACGGCGCGGATGCCTCGCCAGGCGCGTTCGTCCTCGCGGAACTCGAGCTCGGTCGTCACGTTTTTCGCGACGGCGATTTCGCGGAAGGACTCCTCATTGGCCCAGCGGACGCGGTAGAGCCCGCTCGGGACCTTGATCTCGGCGTGGGAGCCGTTCATAAGGACGGTGCCGCTGGTGATCTCGCCCTGGACGAGCGCGATTTCGCGTTCGCGGACGTAGGGAAGCACGGTGATGATCCCCTTCCCCAGGTTGCGCACCGTCAGGACCGCGTCGCGTTCCTCGTCGGCGCCCTTCGGCACATCCGCCTTCGGGGCCGGCGCAGGCTTGCCTTCGGATTTCGCGGGCGCCTTGCCGCGCGAAGTGACCATGTACTTGATCACCGCGGGAGGCACTTTTTTCTTCTGGAGATCCACGATCTCCCGGGCCGACAGTTCGAAAACGCTGCCGTCCGATCTCAGCTGCTCAAGGATGATGTCTTCCGCGACCCCTGCGTCCGCCAGCTGCGTTACTTCTTCGACTGTGAGAGCAGCAGCGGGAAGAGAGATCGCGAGGGCGAACAGGAATGCTCGCATGTTGCACCTCGTGAGTTGTAGGGCCCCCTGACACCACTACTCTAGCTCTCATGGTCCCGTCCGCACAAGGTGAAACGGAGTGAGAGTGGCGAGCGGCGAGCGGCCAGCGGCGAGTGAAAAGCAACGGCGTGGGACGAATGTGGGAAGCCGAGACCAGTTCAACGCGACCGAGGGACAACGCGTGACCGTGAGAAACGGCCTTGTTGACCTCGGTCAGGCGATCTCCCGCTCCCGGGTCGTCTCACGCCGTTGCCGTCCACTCGCCGCTGGCCGCTCGCCGCTCGCCGCAGTCACTTACCTTTGACGGAGTCAATGACCGCAAGCAGGAGTTCGCGTTGCAACTTGATCGGGGTCGGCATCGTCGGGCCGATCTTGTCGAAGAACTCTTTCTGGCTCTCCAGCTCGCGCTTCCATTCGTCGAGGTTGACGGTGGTCGCGGCCTTGAAGTTGTCGCTCGAGATGTCCAGGCCCGAGAGGTCGATGTCGCCCTCGCGCGGCACCCAGCCCATCGGCGTCTCCTGCCCGCCCACGCGCACGTGCGCGCGATCCACGATCCAGCGCAGCACCCGCATGTTCTCGCCATACCCGGGCCAGAGGAATTGCCCTTCCTTGCCCTTCCGGAACCAGTTCACCATGAAGATGCGCGGCGGATGCGCGATCCTGCCCCGCATCTCCAGCCAGTGGCGGAAGTAGTCGCCCATGTTGTAGCCGCAGAACGGAAGCATCGCCATCGGGTCGCGCCGCACCACCCCCACCTCGCCCGTCGCTGCCGCCGTCGTCTCGCTTCCCATCGTCGCGCCCATGTAGACGCCGTGGTTCCAGTTGAACGACTGCAGCACCAGCGGCACCGTCGTCGCCCGCCGACCGCCGAAAATGATCGCGCTGATCGGCACGCCTTCCGGGTCGTCCACGTGCTTCGACAGCACCGGGTTGTTCGCCATCGGGGCCGTGAAGCGGCTGTTCGCGTGCGCCGCCTTTTCCGTCCCGCCCTTCTTCCACGGGCGCCCCTGCCAGTCCACCGTCCCCTCGGGGGCTTCCTTATCCATCCCTTCCCACCAGATGTCGCCGTCGGGGGTGAGGGCGACGTTCGTGAAGAGCGTGTTCTTTTCGATCGACTTCATGGCGCTCGCGTTGGACTTATAGCTCGTGCCGGGCGCGACGCCGAAATACCCGTTCTCCGGGTTGATCGCCCAGAGGCGGCCGTCCGAGCCCTCGCGGAGCCAGGCGATGTCGTCGCCCACCGTGTAGACCTTCCAGCCGTCAAACCGGCGCGGCGGGAGGAGCATCGCGAAGTTCGTCTTGCCGCAGGCGCTCGGGAACGCCGCCGCGACGTACGTCTTCTGCCACTCGGGCGATTCCACGCCGAGGATCAGCATGTGCTCCGCGAGCCATCCTTCGCGGTTCGCCAGGTAACTCCCGATGCGCAGCGCCAGGCACTTCTTCCCGAGAAGCGCGTTCCCGCCGTAGCCGCTTCCCACCGACCAGACGAAATTCTCCTGCGGGAAATGGGTGATGTAGCGGCGCTCGGGGTTGACGTCGAGGAGGGCGTGGAAGCCGCGGTTGAAGTCGTTGGAGTCGCCGAGCATGTCGAGGGCGGCCTTGCCCATGCGGGTCATGATGCGCATGTTGAGGACGACGTAGATGGAGTCGGTGATCTCGACGCCGATTTTGGAGAACGGGGAACCGAGGGGGCCCATGACGTAGGGGACGACGTACATCGTGCGGCCTTTCATCGCTCCATCGCACAGCTTTGTCAGCTTGGCCTTGGCCTCGTCGGGCGCCATCCACTGGTTCGTCGGCCCGGCTTCTTCCTTCGTCGGCGTGCAGATGAACGTCAGGTGCTCGACCCGCGCGACGTCGTTGGGGTTCGAGCGGTGCAGGTAGCACCCCGGGCGCTTTTTCTGGTTCAGGGCGATCAGGACCTTCTGGTCCACCGCTTCCTTCGTGAGCCGTTCGTGTTCCTTCTCGGTCCCGTCGCACCACACGACGCGGTCGGGCCTGGTGAGCGCAGTGGCGTCGGCGACCCACTGGAGAAGCGCTTTGTTCTTCGTGTGGGGCTTGGCGTCGGAGGCAGTCGTGGGCTTCGGCATGGTGAAGGGCTCCGTCTTGTGAGAGGAGGCCCGCGGGGGACCGCAGGGTGGCGGTATTAAATTCGGCCCCGGTTGAAGGGGCGAGAATTCTTTAAAGGGGGGAATCGGGAGCGGGGGAGAGCCGCTTTTCGGCTTCGGACAGGGACCGGTAGATTTCGGCGGCGTCGGGGGCATCGAGCAGCTCGCGGACGGCCTCCGGCCTGGCGAACATCTGGGAGAGCTTGGTGAGCCAGGGGAGGTGGAGTTCGTCGTATTTCAGGCCGAGAGCGAAGAGAAGGTGCGTGGGCTGGCCGTCGAGGGCATCGAAATCGACGCCTTCGCGCGAGCGGCCGAGGACCATGAAAGGGCGGGTGACCTGTTCGGGGTGGCGGCGGACGGTGTGGAGGAAGGCGATCCCGTTGCCGATGGCGCTCGGCATGATGTTTTCGCGTTCGATGAGGGCGCCCATGAACCAGGTTTTGTCGCGGACGAGGCCGAGGCGATGGGAGAGGGCCGCAAGTTCTTCAATGGCGCCGTCTTTCGTCCTGGCCGCCAGCGCGGGCTGAATGTGGTCGGGTTGGAAGCACGAATCGAGTTCGAGCATTCGGCGGGAGGGGTCGGGGGGGCGGGTGCGTTCGACGTACCGGGGGGTGACGCCGAGCATCTGGTCGTCGAGCCAGGTGTCGATCATGGCCTTGCGGAAGCGCCACTGGTTGCCGACCTTGACCCCCGGGATGGAGCCGTCCGAGACGAGCTTCAGGACTGTGCGCTCGTTGACGCTAAGGTAAGCGGCGATTTGCTTTACGGTCATCAGCCGGTCGTCCATCATCCTCTCCAAACGGGGCCGGATTCCGCTTGACTGGAAGTGGAGTATTACGTCAGAATACGTCCGATGTCAATACATTGCATTGCATTCCGCGTAGGGCGTCCGTTTCGCAGACTACCTGAGGTTTCATCATGCAACTGACCGTGCGCGACGCCGCGAAACTCCTCGATGTGTCGGAAAAAACCCTCTACCGCTGGGTCGACGACAAGAAGCTTCCCGTCTACAAGGTGAACGACCAGGTCCGCATCTCGAAGGCCGAGCTTCTCGAGTGGGCGACCGCCAACAAGATCCGCATCTCCGGCGACATGTTCCAGGAGCCCGATTCCGCCGGAAGGCCGCTTCCGCCCCTCTCCAAAGCACTGGAAGCCGGGGGCGCGTACTACCACGTGCCGGGGACCGAAAAAGCCAGCGTCTTGAAGTCGATGGTGGAGCGGCTGCGGCTTCCGCCCGAGATCGAGCGCGAGTTTCTGTTCTCGGTGCTGATGGCCCGCGAATCGATCGGGTCCACGGGGATCGGCGACGGGATTGCGATCCCGCACGTCCGCAACCCCGTCGTCCTGCACGTCGCGGAGCCCTGCGTCACCGTCTGCTTCCTGGAGAAGGCGATCGACTTCGAATCCGTGGACGGGAAACCCGTGCACACCCTGTTCTCCCTCATCAGCCCGACCCCGCGCGCCCACCTTCACCTCCTCTCGCGGCTCTGTGCCGCGCTCAACGACCCCGGTTTCAAGGCGGCGGTTCTCCAGAAGGCCTCTTTTGATGCGCTTCTGGCGGAGGCTCGCAGGGTCGAAGCGGAGGCGGCTCCGGGCGCGAAGGCCTAGCGTCTCCATGACCCTCCTAGTCGTCGCGATCCTCGTTTTCTTCGGCGGCGGCACGGCCGCGTTCTGCGCGG
>JAIOPR010000186.1 GCA_021413805.1 Planctomycetota bacterium | reverse complement strand
CCGTAGGGTTTGCGTCGTTCGGCATCGATGTCGGCGACGCGAAGATCGTGGAAATGGGATACTGCGACTGTGGTGGTTTTTTTTTCGGACGATGAAATACCTCCCCCGCGAATGGATCGTCGGCGGCGCGGCCGCGCTGCTCGCCGTCGTCCTGTTCCTCACCAGCGGCCCCGGTGAAGCCGGCACCGTCAGCGTGACGGCGCGCGGCACGTACGACGCCGCCCCCGTCCCCGAGCCGCGCTGGATCGGCCAGGATATCGCTTCGGTCTGGACCGAAGGCAAGGACCCCATGGCCCCTGCCACGGAATGGAGCGACCTGCCCGCCGAGGACCTCGGCCTCCCCGATTTCCCCGCCAACCCGCTTCCGTCCCTCCCGTTCCGCCCCGCGGCGGACGCCAGGGCCATGCTCAAGCCAGTCAAGGCCGCGGTCACCGACCTTCCCGACGACGCCGCCCTCACCGGCCTGCGCGCCGCCGGGAAAGCCAGTTCGACCCCCGTGCCGCCGGAGGACGAGCCGCTGTTTGACTCCGTCACCACTTCCGCCGGCGTGAAGATCGGCAAGATCCTCAAGATCGATGCCGCCGGGACGATCCAGTTGCAGCTCAAAGGCGGCAACGCGACCGTGACCTACCACAAAGGTGACTACGTCGAGTACCACTACGCCCAGACCCCCGCCCAGGAATACCAGTCCCGCGCGGTCGCGATCAAGTCGGGAAGCGTCTCGGAGCACGAGAAGCTCGCGGAGTGGTGCATGGGGAAGCGCCTGTACGAAGAAGCGGCGAAGGAATTCGAAGAATCGGCGCGGCTGTCGCTGAAGACGGCGACGCTGGCAAGGCTGAACGAGGTCTATACGCTGCTGTCCGATCCCGACCGCGAAGTCCGGATGTACCGGGAGCTGCTTGAGAAGCGGCCCACCGGCGCGGAGTCGGTGTGGGACCGGCTGGGCCGCGTTTACGAGGTGCTCGGGTTGCCGACGCGCGCCATGGACGCCTACCTGAACGCACTCAAGGTTTCGCCGTTTTACGCGGACGCGAAGCAGCGCCTGGTCACGATCCTCGCGATGGAAGGCCGGCTCGGCGAAGCGGAGCAGCAGCTCGCGGGGCTGTCATCGGATGCCAAGGCGAAGGACCTGCCGGAAACGCACCTCGCCGCCGGCACACTGGCGTATTTCGCGGGGCGCTTCGAAAACGCGGCGACGGAACTCGCGCTCGCAGGCCCTGCGGGCTCCCACCTGCTCGGCTGCGCCCAGCTTTCTCTCGGCGACGGCAAGGCGGCCGCGGGTTCGTTCAAGGCTGCGCTCGAGGCAAACCCCGATAATATCGACGCCTGGATCGATCTCGGCGTTGTCTGCGCTTCGGCAGGGGATGCCCCCAGGGCACAAGCTTGCTTTGAAGAGGCCTCCTTCCGCGCCCCGATCTCGCCGTACCCGTGGGCCGCGATCGGCTGGTCCCAGCTGAAGCAGGGAAAGGCCGTGGAAGCCGGGAACGCGTGGGACGAAGCGCTGAAGCGGGACGCGCGGTGCGCTTTCGCGCTGCTCGGCAAGGGAAAGATCGCGCTCGACGGGGGAGACCCGAAGACCGCCGAGGAGAAGCTGATTTCCGCGCTGAAGGCCGGCGCTGGGAGCAGGGCGTTCCGCGAACTGGGGCTCGCCCGGCTCCGCTTGAAGAACACATCCGGCGCCGTCGAGGCGCTTCGCCGCGCCGCCGACGGTTCGACCGACCCGGACGCGCACGCCCTGCTGGGTTTCGCGCTTCTCCCGACGAATTTCAGCGCCGCGGAGGCGGAGTTCCGGCTGGCGACGGAAGCGGACTCGGCGCACGTGCTGGCGGCGTGCGGGCTGGCTGCGGTCGTTTATGCAAGGCATGAGCTGGCCGATGCGCGCGGGCGATTCGACGCGGTCCTTTCGCGCGTTCCGGACAATGCTTTCGCGCAGCGCGGCAAGCGGCTGGCGAACGAGGCGTCCACGCGTCGGTGGTGGCACGACGAATTCGAGCGGAAAGACGGCGACGCGGTGCGGCGCACCTGGCTCGAGAAGGAAAAGGAGGGCCTGCGCGTCCTGCTGGCCGGGGGGCACGCGCAGTTCGCCGGGAAGCAGAATCGCGACGACGGGGTCACGGCGCTGCTGCGCCCGACTTCAGACCGGTTCCTGTCTTTCGAGGCCGACCTGGATTTCGCGAAGGTCGGCCGTGCCACGGCCGGCATCACGGTTTCCATCCCCCAGACGGGCCAGGCCAACAACGGGATCGTCCTCCGCTTTGCGCGCAACGCCAAGGGCCAGCTCACCGTCGCCCAGGGAGCTCTCACGCCGCCGCCGCAGCCGAAGGAGATCGGGCCCTGCCCCGCCGGTGTCGTGAGGCTGCGCATCGAACGCGCCCCCGGGAATGCCTCGGACTACCTCCTCTTCGCCAACGGCACCCAGGTCGGCACCCCGGTCCGCTGCGAGTTGCGGAGCCAGAAGCTCGAGGTCGGCGTGTTCGGGCATGCGTTCAAGGACGAAGCGTGGGAGCTGGGGATCGACAACGTCCGGCTCATCGAGGCCAAGTGACATGAAACGCCGCGGGTTTACGCTTCTTGAGCTGCTCGTCGTCATCTCGATCATCGGTGTCCTCATCGGGATCGCGCTTCCCGCCCTGATGTCCGCAAAACGTCACTCGAAGGAAAAAGCGTGCCGGTCGACGATCACGCAGATCGACACGGCGCTGTCGTCGTACGAGACGAAGTTCGCGGACTACCCGCCGAGCGGGATGTTCGTGAAGGGCGCGAACGACCTGAACTGGGGAAGCGAGAGCCTGGTGTGGCACCTCTTCACGACCCAGAAGGGCGGCCCGTACCTGGACATGAGCACGTGGGAAGAAAAGCTGATCAACGTGGATGCGGACGCGACGGCGAAGGCGCCCGACCAGTCCACCTACATGAAGAACGAGCTGATGGAACTGGGGGACGAGTTCAAGAACCCGTTCATCTATATCCACAACCGCGACTACGCGAAGCCGTCCAAGTACGGGAAGTACACGATTGGCGGGAAGGAAGTCGATTGCGTGCCGCAGAAGAGCCCGAAGACGGGGAATTACCATTCGCCGGGGAAGTACATGCTGTGGAGTGCCGGCGGGGATGGCGAGAACCAGAATGGCGGCGAGGAAGACATCGCTTCGTGGAACTAATGTCCGCGTAACGGTGGACCGCGATCAGCGTCCTCAGGTGTAAGGCAGTCCGGAGGCAGGATGAACAGGCGTCGGGCCACTGGCGTAACGCTGATCGAGCTGATGGTCGTGATGAGCATCATCGCGGTCCTGCTCGGCGTCGGCATGGCCATGATGTCCGAGTCGAACAAGGACATGGGGCTGCGCGCTGCGCGCGGCTCGGTCCTGGGAATGTGCCGCTTCGCCCGCACCGCCGCCCGGAACACCCGCGCCCCGGTCTCGATCCGGATCGACCCGGGAGGGAAGTTTCTGACGACCGTCGTGAGGCGCCCGATGGGGGCGTGGCATTTCGAGGAAGATTCGCTGGTGGGCGCGCTTGGCCACACGGCGACGCTGGCCGGCGGGAAGCTCACGGACGACGGGCGGATCGGCCGCGCGGTCGCATTCTCCGACTCCGGCGGGAACATCGACTGCGGGAACGTGGCGATGTACTCGACCGACCAGGGGCTCATCGTCGAAATCTGGTACCGGCCGAAACTTCACAAGAAGGACCGGGTCCTGGTCCAGAAGAGCGGCGAGTTCGGGCTGGCGATTTCGCGGTTCGGGTACGTGCAGGGGTTTGTCGGTGTCGAAGCGCAGCGGGTGTCGATCGCGATGACGGACGCGCCGCTGCCCGAGGGGCGCTGGTCCAAGGTTTCCCTGCTCTGGGACGGGACGGGGCTGACGCTGGCGGTGAACGACCACCCGCTGGCGAGGAAGACCGGCAAAGCGACGTTCGCGATGGGCGACGCTCCCGTGATGATCGGGACGAAGGAATTCCCGCTGGACGGGTGGGTTGACGAGTTGCGCGTGGACGCGCTTCTCGAGGATTCCCGCACCGTCCTGCGCGACAACCTGACGGTGTCGGGCCCCGCGGAAATCCGGTGGGACGAAACGGGCGCGCTTGACGCAACGCTTCATACGGGCCCCGCGACCATCACGATCAAAAGCCCGATCGACTCGACGGGGGTCACGATCAACCTGCTCGGGGGATCACAATGAAAACTCAGGGCGGGAAGCGCCGCGGGTTTGCGCTGATCATGGTGATCGTCGTCTCGGTGGCGCTGATGGCGATCGCGATCCCGTTCGCGATTTCAATGCGCCACCAGGAGCGCGGGGCGCAGGGGGGGCTGGACCGTGCGCAGGCCCGGTACGCGGCGGTGGCGGGCCGGAACCATGCCCTGGCCGGAGTGGTCCGCGGGCACGAGTGGATGGAGGAAGGCAAGGCGGCGGCGCCTTTCAACACGCCGTATGCGGACGGGCCGGAAGAGTTCCAGGTGACGTGGAGCGGCTCGGTGCCGGCGCGGACGGAGGAGGACGGGACGGGTCGGCTGCGCGGCGGGATTCTGCAGGACGAGCAGGGAAAGGTAAATGTCCGGACCGCTCCGCAGGCGGTCATCGACCGGGTCAAGGCGCGCATCGACCCGTGGACGCAGGACATGCGCGACTACCTGACCGAATGGAACGGCCGGTCGGCCGCGTTTGCCGGACCCCAGACGATCCGCGGCATCGTGCCCGCCGTCGCGAAGAACGGGGATCCCGCGCTGACCTTGCAGATCGATGACGGCAACGCCTTCGCCGAGGGCGCGAAAGTCCGCGTGACCTGGGCCGGTGCTCCCGAGTACGGCTACGTGGACTCGGTGAATACGCTGGGAAGCGACATCACGGTCGTCGGGATCAAGGACAGCGACTCCATGATCGGCGCCGTCGTCGAGATCGAGGTCCGCCACCCCATCAACATCAATACCGCGCCCTCCGTCGTCATCGCGTCCTGCCTCGAGGGACTCGCGCTCCGCGGCAAGGAAACCGAAGACCCGGTGACGAAGGACGAAGCGACGGCAGTCGCGGCGGCGATGATCAAGAAGAAATTCGCCACGTACGAGGACTTCTCGAAGCTGCTCGGCGAGCTGATGTCCGCGGGGACGATCACGCCCAACGACGTGACGGCGATCCTCCTGAATTTCTCTAACCCGAATTCCCGGCGGCTCGCGGGGACCGGGACGCTTCCGTTTACCCTGACCTCCGACAACTACGTCACGGTCATCGCGCAGGGGATCCAGGATCTGCCGAGCCACACGGTGTCCGCGCTGGCCGACCTCCGCGAAGTCGTGGAAATGGCGCCGTCCGGGACGCTTCGGTGGCGCGTGAAGTCCCAGTACGATTTCGAGCGCATGCTGCGCCTGCCGCTGGGCCGGTTTGTGGTCACGTGGCCCGCCTGCATCGCGAACATGGAGCCTCCTTCCACGGACCGTTCCGTCGCGGCATGGGTGACCACGCGCCTCGGCCGGGACGAACGCGCGGCCTGGAAGGTCTTCAACCACTTTGACAACACGATCGCGGGCATCTCGACGGCGAAGGGCGCCTACCAGCAGCGCGCGAACCAGATCCTGACGATCGCGAACGGGAACGTGGACATCGAAGCGGGCGCCGCAGAGCTGTGGGTCAAGACTTCGAGCACGAATTTTACGATCTTCGATGCCGGGACGGAGGAGTGGAGCAACCGCCTCTTTTTCTCGTACGGGTTTGACAGCGTGCAGGCCGCGAACGTGCTGAAGTTCGTGGTGAAGGATTCGTCGCTCGAGCACACCTACGCCGAGGTGGTCCACAAGATCACGCTGACGCCCGACACGTGGTATCACCTGGGGGCGTTCTGGAAAGGGACGAAATTCGGCCACGCGATGATCACGGTGGACGGGCTGCCGGTCGGGAGCTACGGCGTGTGGACGGAGACGGGGCAGTCGCGGCACACGGAGCTTGCGGCAGCGATTGACGACGTGGTGACCACGATCACGACCACGACGTCGGTCACGGGTTTCCCAGCAACGGGCGCGATCGAAATCGGGCAGGAAGTCATCGAGTACACCGGCGCTTCGGGTACTTCGTTCACCGGCTGCCTGCGCGGCGCCCGCAACACGTCGCCGAATCCCGGTGCGAACCCTCGCCCCGGGTATGCGCACCAGGCCGGATCCGGGATCACGGTGCTCGGGTACACGTCGAAACTGGCGAAAGGGACGCTGACGTTCCAGAACCCCACGATGCCGGTCCTCACCTGGGACCGCCTGACCACGGGCGGCGGCCAGACCGCCGGCGCGATCGGTTCCAACACGCTGAGCTACGTCACGACCGCGGCACCCGTCTCGCCGCCTCCCGTCGGCCTCGCGATGGCCGCGATCATCCTCGACGTCGCTCCCGCGGGCACCGGCACTCCTGCTGCGGGGAACGTCTCCGTCGAGTTTCCGCCGACCGGGTGGCTGGTGGTGGGAAGCGGCCCGCAGGGGGAAGTCGTGGAGTACACGGGGCGGACGGCGACGCAGTTCACGGGGCTGAAGCGCGGCCTGTTCGGCACCACCGACAAGAATCACCTCCAGGGCGAGCGAATCCAGCTCTGGGGATTCCATGTCACGGACAACACGAACTACCTGACGCCCACCGTGCTCGCGATCGACGACGAGTGGTTCGGGCCCGTGATCAAGGAGGGCGCGGACGGATGGCGCGGCGTCGTGATTTCCCGGAACGGCGTGACGGTTCCGCTTCCGCTCTTCCGCGGTCCCCAGCCGTTCGGCACCGCGCTCGCGGCGCACGCAACCGGGACGAATGTTTTCCCGACATTCACACTGGCGGACATGCAGGCCGGGGACGGGGACACGGTCACGCTGGTGGAGAAGGATCCTGCGACGCGTGAAGAGCACGTGATCCGGCATGTGTGGCCGGGGCCGGGTGGGCAGGGAATCGGCACTCCGACCCCTGGGACGATGCTGGTGGCCTCGCTGGGGACATTTGTGAAGAAGGACTGGGTTCCCGACAACCTGTGGGTCCGCGCGCTGAAATTCCCTTCAGGCGAGCTGATGGGCGTGCCGCAGCAGCTCATGACCTTCGCCGGTTCGACGATTCCCAGTGCGCCCGCCGGGATGTCGGGGCTGATTGACGAAGTGCGGATGACGAACGGGCCGAAAAATCTCGGGTTCCAGATGTCGGCGGCGATCGATGCGGCGGTGGTGACCATCCCGATGGCGACGGTCGGCGGGATGGACGCGGAAGGCGGGGCGATCCTGGTCGGCGACGAAGTGATCGGGTACGCCGGCACCGACCCGGCGACGAACACGCTCATCAACTGCACCCGGGGCTACCTGGGGTCGACCGCGAAGGTCCACGAGCAGGGCGACCGCGTGTTCAACCTGGCGTTCCTCGCCATCGCCTCGCTGACGGCGCCGATGGGCGCGACCGACAAGTCGATTCCCATCGTCCCGAACGGCTTCATGCCCGACGGCTTCGTCCTCGTCGGGACCGAACTGATCGGCTACACGCGCCCCTCCGGTGCCGGCCTCGTCTTCCCCGACGGCTGCGATTTCCGCGGCGCCTTCGGCACCGTCGCCGCCAGCCACAACCAGAACGACCTCGTCTACGCCATGCCCTTCCGCTACTACGATCGCTTCACGGCCAACTCCGACGACTCCCAGCTCTCCTGGTTCGGCGCGGCCCACCGCGCCACCGGGGCGAAGTGGGGGAAGATCACGTGGGAAGAAGTCCTGCCGAACAAGTCGCTCGATCTCCAGGTGCGCGTCCGTTTCAACTCCGAGCCCCGCTGGGCGAACGTGCCGACGAACCGGCCGTACGTGGTGGGGAAGGGGGGCGGGATCTGGCTGTTCGACGCGCCCACGGGCGGAAGCCTCGGCAACGCGAGGGGCGACGAGATCGACGTGCGAGTGGACTTCGTGTGGCTCGACAACGCTTACACAAGCGGTGAGTGGAAGGATTGCGCGCAGTTCCGCGGCCTGGCCGTGGACTACGAGCAAGAGCCGGTGATTCACTATCACGAGGAGAAGTAGCGTCTTCGCAGGCTCAAAGTGGTCGAGGCGCAGTCCCCGAATCCAGCAAGCGCCCTCACTGGCCGCTCAGATCGTGACAAGAATCCGGCGTGTCAGGCTGCGTCGGCCGGGTGATTGTTACTCGAAGGGGTATTCGTCGGAGGGCCGACTCCGCCCGACCCGCGCGGATTCTTGTCACGCTCTGACTCACATCTTCCGTTCGGCAACGATCCCTGAGAGCGTGAGAAGCAGTCGCGCGAAGGCACGCGGCATCGGCCCGTCCGGCGCGCCTCGAAAACCGGATCCCACTCTCAACGCCTCGTCTGCGCCGGACGGGCTGGTGTCGCGGGCCGTAGGGCGAATGTTTCTCACGCACTCAGACGTAAACAGCCGAGGCAAATCGTAAACCCTCCGCTCCCCAAACCCCTGCCGTACGGGTGTTTACGCTGAAAAATCGGGCCTGCGGTTTGCGTCTTAGCCCCTCGTGAGACTCTCGACCCACAATCGCGGCATGGCCCTGGTCATGGTCGTCGTCATCGCCGCCCTCCTGGCGGCCATCGCGATCCCGTTCGCCCTGTCCATGCGGGCCCACGAAAGCGGCGCCCGCGGAGCCAACGACCGGGTCCACGCCCGCTTCGCCGCCGTCGCCGCCCGGAACCGCGCCGTCGCCGCGGCGATCCCCGGGCACGAGACGCTCGAGGAAAAGCTCACTTCGCCCCTGCCTTTCAATACCCCCTGGTTCGACACTTCCCGCGAATTCTGGCCCGGGCATGCCGGGCGCGCCCCCGGCGCGGGCCTCGAGTCCGGCGCTTCGGTGCAGGACGAGCAGGGAAAACTGAACGTCCGGACGGCGCCGGAGATGGCGGTTAAGAATCTCCTGAAGCGGGTTGACGGGCGGGTGGAGGACCGGCGGGGGCACTTGACCGAGGCGAGCGGACGGCCGGCGGCCTGGATTTTCCCGCAGACGATCCGGTGGATGGCTCCGTTCGCGGAACGCCCGGACCTGGTGAAGTTCTGGATCGATTCGGGACGGCCGTACAGCGTCGGTTCGCGCATCCGGGTCACGGGCACCGGCGCGCCGCTGGTGGGCGAGATCATCGAATACGACCGCAGCGACGGCGGGTACGTCGCTTCCGGCGTCACCGCCGCCACGCAGGTCGATTCGCTTCTCGAACTGGAAGCGCGTCACCCGGTGAACGTGAACACGGCGAGCCGGCAGGTGCTGGCGGCGTGCATGGAAGGGCTGGCGCTGTACTGGGAGCTGGACAAGGACAAGGTGACGCGTGCGGAAGCGGACCGGGTGGCGGAGCGGATGGTGGGGGAGACGTTTCGGGACGAGATGGACCTCCTGAAATTTCTCGGGGACCAGGTGGAGCAGAAGGTGATCAGCGATGCGGACTGGTCCGCGATCGTCGTGAACATGTCTTGCCCGACATCGGAGGACCTGGGGGGAACGGGGACGGTGCCGTTCACCTGCCAGTCGTGGAACATCGTCGCGATCACGGCGCACGGGATCTGCGAGCGGCCGACGAAAGCGGTGGGGGCGGAGTGCGAGATTCGCGAGGTCGTGGAAGTCGCGCCGGCCGGGCCGATCCGCTGGCGCCATCGCAGCCAGGTCGATTTCGAGCGCAGCCTCGCGCTGGGATTCGGGCGCGGCGTCGTGACGGGCCCGGCGCTTCGAAGCAAAGGCGAGCAGCCCAATCCCGACCGCGGAAAGGACGCGTGGCTCACGCCGGTCACCGGTAAAGATCTCCGCGGAGGCTGGGACATGACCGCGCACTTCGACGGCAACAACAACGGGCAGCTCCTCGACGGCGGACTCACTTACGACGGGCTGGCGTCCTTCCGCGAGGGCGACGACCCCTGCTGGCCCGCGGGCGCCGCCGAACTCTGGTTCCGCGCACCGGCCACGAGCGCGACGATTTTCGAAGCGGGCTCGGAGGAGTGGTCGAACCGCATCGTGCTGACGTACGAAGTCAACGGTGGAACCGAAGGGCCGTTCCTGCGGCTTTCGGTGAAGGACGCGACGCTGGAGCACGGCCGGTCGCAGGTGATCCACCACGTGCGGCTGGTTGAGAAAACCTGGTACCACGTCGGCGGCTTCTGGCGCGGGACGCGCAACGGCGAGGTCGGGATGATGCTCGACGGCCTCCCGGTGGGCGAGTGGCAGGCGGTGCCGGGCGCCGCGGGGAACCAGGACGCGCCGGACCAGGGCGTCGCGGTGCATCTCGCCATCGGGCTGGCGAAGGGCGTGACGCAGTTCGCCGTGGACGCGGCGCCGGACTCGTGGCCGCTCGCGGGAGCCATCGCCATCGGCTCGGAATGCATCGAATACTCGGGGCGCACCGGGGCCAGGTTCACCGGCTGCACTCGCGGCGCGCGCGGCACGAAGGCGCTCGAACATCCCTTCGGCGTGACTGTCGCGCCGTGGGGATACCACTCGCTGGTCGGCGAAGCGCGAGTGACCTATGTGAACGCGGGGCAGACTTTTCCGCCGCTGTACTGGGACCGCATCCCCGAGACCAACGGAAACCTGCAGCATGGATTCGGCACCGAGATCCAGACCATCACGGGTGTCCGTTCCCTCGCGCCAACCGATCCGCCCAGCGTCGGCCTCGACGCCGGCGAGGCCATCCTCGAGGTCGCCCCGGGGGGCGCGGTGGAATTCCCGGCAGAGGGCTGGCTCTGGCTCGGGGGCCAGGATCCCGAACTCGTCTCGTACGACAGCCACACCGACTCGCGCTTCTCGGGCCTCAAGCGCGGGCTCTTCGGGACGGCCGATATCCCGCATATGTGGGGCGAAGCAGTCGTGCTCTTCGGCTTCAAGGTCAGTTCCAACGCCGGTTACCCCAGCCCGACGATCCTGATGATCGACGGCGAATTCATCGGGCCCCTTCAGAAGGAAGGCACGGACGGATGGGTCTCCCTGATCGGGTCGCAGGACACCGGGACGACGGCCATTCCGCTTCTTCGGGGCAAGTTCTGGACCGGCGCCGGGGGGGACATTCCCCACGCTGCCAACGCCCGCGTCATGCCGACGTTCGCGCTGGCGGACTGGAAGGCGGGGAAGGGCGACCGGGTGACGCTTGTGCAGAAGGACCTGGATAAGCGCGAAGAAGCGTGGATCGGGAACGCGGTCTGGCTCGAGGGAGGCAAACCGTCGCCGGAGCCGCCGGGGCTGTTTTTCCCGGACACTCTCGTGGTGCCCGAGTTCTTGCTGGCGGGGCTGGATCGGCAGGTGATCCACGAAGTGAAAGCGGACGGGAAGTACTCGCGGATCCTGCAATTTCCGTCGGGTGAGCTCCCATACGCGGCGCCCGCGGCGTTCAAGGTCGGCGTTTCGGAAATCCCGACGGCGCCGAAAGAGCTGACCGAATGGGTGGACGAGGTGCGGGTGATGCATTCGCGCCCCGACAATTTCGGCCTGTGGGAGCCGATCGATTCCGTAACGACCCTGATCCAGTTCGGCGTCTGGACGCCGGAAGACCCGTACGCGATGCCGCCGCCGCCGGGAAAGTTGGTACCGGCGGTTCCTGCTCCGCCGATTCCGTTCACCCAGCTCGACACCCTCGGGGGCGCTATCCTCATCGACGACGAGATCATCGGGTACGCGGAATACGATGCGCCCAGCCGTTCGCTGAAGGGTGTGCAGCGCGGCTACCTTGGAACCACGGCGCGGGCCCACGCAAAGGGGAGCGTTTCCTTCCCGCTCATTCACCTCGCGATCGGCGCCCTCGCAGCGGCGATCGACAAGGGCGGCAACGACCTCCCGCTCAACAGCCTCGGCGGCTTCCCGGCCGAGAGCTTCGTCCTCGTGGACACGGAAATCATCGGCGCTTCCCGCCAGAAGACCGACAACCTCACATCCCCGCGCGGGTGCTCATTCCGCGGCGCCTTCGGCACCGAAGCCACGAACCACTCCAAGGACGCCCTCGTCTACGCCATGCCGTTCCGCTACTTCGACCGCTACACCCGCGCCGCCGACGACTCCGATCTCCACTGGTTCGGCGCCACCTTCCGGGCCACCGGCGCACGCTGGAAATCCCTCAAGTGGGACGAGATCCTCGGCAACGGCTCTACCAACATCCGCCTCTTCGTCCGCTTCGACGCCGGCCCCCGCTGGATCGAAATGCCGCTCGAGTCAAAAGGGCGGAAAAAGGAGCCAATCCCGCGCTTCATCGAGTTCGAAGACCCCAAGGGCGGCTCGCTGGAAGGGACCGTCGCGGACCAGGTGGACGTGCGCGTGATGTTCGAGTACCTGGACGGGGCGTACAAGCGGGGCCAGTGGAAGGCCGCGCCGGAATTCCGCGGCCTCGAGGCGATTTACGAGCAGGACAACGTCATTCACCAGCACGAAGAGCGATAACCCTACCGGGAGCGCGTTATACTCACAACTGCGATGCGCCGAACCCGTCCCGACTCCGCTTTCACGCTGATGGAGCTTCTCGTCTCCATCTCGATCTTCATTCTCCTCGGCCTCATGCTCATCGGGCTCCTCCGCTCCGGCGTCCGCCTCTGGGACCGCGGCGAGGCCCGGCGCGACGCGTACGAGCGCGCTTCCATTCTCTTCGACACCCTCCGCGGCGACCTGTCGTGCGCGGCGATCCACCGTGAAGCGGACCCGAAGGGAATAAACCTGAATTTCACCTGCGTGCCGGACAAACACGAGCGGCCGCTTCTGTTTTTCACGAGGGTCGGCCTGGTGCCTGCGCAGGGGTCGCTGGCGGCGCCGGGCGGGTACAAGGACAAGGACGTGCAGTTTTTTGCCGCCGCCGACACGATGCGGAAATACGAGGTCATCTACTGTTTCGACGCGGACCCGAAGGCGCCGAAGCTCTACCGCGGGCAGTTCGCATTCGACAAGGATTTCGGGTCGAAGATGCCGCTCGATGTCATCGAGCGCGCGGACTGGATCACCCAGAACATGTCGTTGCTGTCGGACGGCGTGATCTATCTCGGCCTGCATTTCTGGTCGCAGAAGACCGCCGCCTGGAACCCGCAGCAGGGCGAGAACGGCCCCGAGACCCGGTGGGACTCGACGCGCTGGCGCGACAAGGAATTCCCGCTGAAGCGCCAGGGGATGACGGTGAACGACCCGCTGGACGACATCCTGCCGCACCGGGTGGAGGTGACGCTGACGCTCGAGCGCCCGACGAGCCCGGGCGCTGCGGTGTCGAAGCTGAAAACCGACGCCGACCGCGGCGCGCCCACGATTTTCGCCGACCTCCTGTCCGCCTTCCCCGAAGGCCCCGGCCTCTGCCGCATCGACGACGAATGGATCTCGTACGAGACGCGCTCTGGAAGCGGCCTGTCAGGAGTGAAGCGCGGCCTGCGGGGTACAACGGCTGCCGCTCACGCCGCCGGCGCCACGATCCGCTACGGCGAAACGTTCCAGACCGTCATCGGGATCCCGGCTTTCAAGGACGACCAGAACCCTTAGGCCCTCTGCACACGCGGATCTTCGCCTCATGGCGCACGCCGGGTATCCTCTCCCTGTGATTCAAATCGCTTCTCATCGCACAGCCTCCCACCCTCGCCGCAACGGCGGCTTCACGCTCCTCGAAATCCTCATCGCCCTCCTCATCCTCATCGTCTCCCTTGTCTCCATCTTCGCCCTCTTCGGCGCCGCCTCCGCTTCCCATCGCCGCGCCGTCGCCGCCCAGAACGCCTCGCAACTCGCCTACTCGGTCCTCGCGGAACTGGAGCAGGTGCCGAACCCGGGCACGCTGGCGAACATGACGGGGAAGACCAACCCCGCGTTCGACGGCTACACCTACGACGTGACGCTCACCCAGGCCGGCGTGAACGAAATCGAGGCCGTCGTCACCATTCACTGGAAGAAGGCCGGCAAGGAAGAGTCCGAGATCTACCGGACCATCCTGCTCAAGCGGTGAACCCCCTCGCCCAGGAACTCCTCGACCTCGGGTGGAAACCGAAGCGCCAGTTCGGGCAGAATTTCCTCTTCGATGCGCACTTTCTCGAGCTGATGGTGCGCGAAGCGGACCTGCGCGCCGACGACGTGGTGGTGGAGTTCGGCACGGGGCCGGGCCAGCTCACGGAGCGGCTGGCGCAGCAGGCGGCGTTCGTCCTCACGATCGACATCGACCCGCAGCTGCACGCCTTCGCGAAAGCGCGGCTGACGCTTCCCAACATCGAATTCCTCCAGGCGGACGCGATCCCGGGGGGCGACACGCTCTCGCCGGAACTGGTCCAGCGGGTGAAGGCGCGGCTCGACGGCCGGCGTCTCCGCGTCGTCTCGAACTTCCCGTATGCCGTCGGCGGGTCGATCCTGCTCGCGCTCGCCGAGGGGCAGCTCCCGGCCCACGACGCCCTCGGGACTCTCCAGGACGAAGTCGCCGACCGCCTCATCGCCGGCGCTGCGCAGGAGGCGTACGGCCCGCTCGGGATCCTGATCGGCCGCCTCGCCACCACGAAAAAGATCCGCGAAGTTCCGCCGCAGCTCTTCTGGCCCATGCCCCAGGTCTACTCGGCCCTCGTGCGTGTCGAATTCGGCGCGAAGGCTTTCGAGGGAAACTGGCCGGGGTACAAGGCGTTCGTGAAGAGCGTCTTCTCCCAGCGGCGCAAGATGATGTCGTCGGGGTTGAAGCGGCTGGGATTCCGGTACGAGGGGGAGCACGCGATGAAACGCCCGGAAGCGCTGACGCCGGAGGAACTGGAGACGGTGTGGCGGGAGTCGAAGCCGCTTTCCGGTTAGCATCCGCGCATGAGCTTTGGCCTCCGGCCCCGTGACGACGTCGAGATCCGGACTCCCCGGCTCGTGCTCCGCCCGCTCACGTTCGCCGACGTCCCGGCGCTCTTCGACGCCATTGACGCATCGCGTCAATTCCTGGAGCGCTGGCTCCCGTGGGCGGAAGCGGTCCGCGCCCACGGCGACCTGCGCGTCTTCATCGATCGCTGCCAGCGCCGCAACGCAGAAGGGGAGGCGCACCGCGGGATTTTCGAGCCCGACGGCCGGCTGGCGGGGCACATCTCCCTCGAGGACGCCGTCCCCGCGCGCCGCGCCGCGGAACTCGGGTACTGGGTCCGACAGGACCGCGCGGGCCGCGGCTTCACCACCGAGGCCGCCCGCGCCCTTCTCGCGTGGGGTTTCCGCAACCTGGACCTGCATCGCGTGACCGCCTACGCCGACGT
>JAIOPR010000086.1 GCA_021413805.1 Planctomycetota bacterium | reverse complement strand
GGTTGCCGGTCGGCTCGTCGCAGAAGACGACCTCGGGGTTGGTCATGAGCGCCCTGGCGATCGCGACGCGCTGCCTTTCGCCGCCGGACAGGGCGCCCGGGACATGCTTCAGGCGCTTCCCCATCCCCATGCGCTCGAGGAGTTCGGTGGCGCGGTGGCGGGCTTCGCGGCGGGCGATGGGCCAGGCGAAGATGGAGGACTGGATCATGATGGGCATGACCACGTTTTCGATCGCGGTGAGTTCGGGGAGGAGGTGGTAGAACTGGAAGACGAAAGAGAAGGTCGAGTTGCGCATGCGGGCGCGTTCGCCGTCGCCGAGGTCGCTGAAGGACTTGCCCTTGAACTCGATGCTGCCGGACGTCGGGCGGTCGAGGAGGCCGAGGATGTGGAGGAAGGTGCTTTTGCCGGCGCCGCTGGGGCCGACAATGGCGACGACGTCGCCGGGCTCGACGGAGAGGTCGATGCCGCGGAGGACGGAGATGGTGCGGTCGCCGATCTGGAATTCGCGGCGCACGTCTTTGGCGTCGAGGAATCCGCTCATTCGTAGCGCAGCGCCTCGATCGGGTTGAGACGGGCGGCCTTCCAGGCGGGCCAGAAGGCGGCGAGGAGGCAGACGACGAGCGTGGCGCCGATGACGAGCGCCCAGACCGGCGCGTCCACCTGGTGCGGGATGCGGTCGAGCAGGTAGATGTTCTTGGGGAACGGGTACCAGCCGGTGCGGTCGTAGATCCAGTCCGCGAGCGGGTTCAGGTGGTCGAGGATGTATTTCGCGATGCCGACGCCGAGGCCGCAGCCGACTCCGCCGATGACGACACCCTCGGTCAGGAAAATCGTCATGAAGCATCGAAAGGATCGCGAGGATCGAGAACGCCGCGACCAGGATGATGAAGAACAGGATCACCCCGTTCAGCGTCCGCTCGACGGCGACGGCCTGCAACAGCGTCGATTTTTCCTGCTGCCAGGTGGTGACATCGAAGCGGTTCTTGAGCCCCTTGCTGATGCGAAGGGCGATCGCTTCGGCGTCGTCGAAATCTTTCACACGGACCCGGAGGCGATTGACGCGGCCGTCCAGGGGCTTGCCGTTCCCGTCCAGCACGGGGAGCTTCGAGTCCGGGTCGAGGCGGCACTCGCGCAGGAGAATCTGCGCGTATTCGAGCGGCGCGTAGATGATCTGCGTGTCGTACTCGTTCATCCCGGAGTTGAAGGCGCCGACGATCGCAAACTTGGCATCCGTTGGCGTGATGCGGCGCGCAATGCCGCCGCCGCGGGCGTCTTCCGGTGTGATGGTCGTGACCGAGATCCCGATGCCGACGTACGGGTTCTCGACGGAATCAACCATGTCCATCTTCGCTTTCGGCCCCGGCTCGATCACCAGTATGTTCACGTTCCGGGCCTTCTCGACGCCCGGTTCCTGCAGCATTTCCGTCCCGGACGGAACCCGCAACCAGCGCCGCTTCCCGACGGGCAGGCGGTTGAATGCCGAGCGGATGGCATCGGGGGGCGGGGCGGAAGCGGACAGGAGGATCACCCAGACCGGACGATCCTCGCCTTTCGTGTCGTACCCAACGAGGCCGAAAGCCTCCTCGAAGGCAGGCGCCCAGTCGGGGACGCCGGCGTCGGCCCGCGAAGCAAGCCACTTCGCCGCCGCGTGGGCCTCGCGCTCCTCGCCGCCGGAATTGAGGTCGCCGGTGAAGTGCGAATTGCCGGCGATGACGGTGTATTTGTCCTTCGGGTTGACGACGGGCAGGCAGGCGACGGCCGAAGCGTTGGAGCCGGGGCCGTTGCAGATGAAGATGACGTCCTTGTTCTGGTGCCCGCCGAGGACGCCGGAGCCGATGATGCACGGTCCCCAGCCATCGGGGAGTTTGCGGCCCGTGAAATTTGAAAAATCGGGGGGGTGGCCGTCGAGGAGGTGTTCCTCGAAGCCGCTGACCTGCTTTTCAAGCTCGGGAACGATCCCGACGAGCATCGCGGGTTTCGGCCCCTTGCTGATCATGATCGGCCATTCGATCTGCGGCGCGACCGCGATGACCTCGTCCGGCGCCGCGGCCTTGATCTGCTTTGCGATCTCCTCCCAGTTCTCGATCGGCGACATCCGCGACCGCGACCCGGAAACGGTGATGTGCGCCGTCATCCCCCGGATGCGGGCCCGGAGGTCGCGGGCAAAGCCGCCCATGATGCTCGTGACCGTCAGGAGCGTGAGAACGCCGAAGGCGACTCCCATCACCGAGAGGAGGCTGATGCGGCGCTTGCGGAGGTAACGTATCGCTAGGAACAGCTTGTACACGGTTTGCGTCGCACTCCTGGTCGAACACGAAGGACAGTGGATAGGGGATGGTGGATAGTGGATAGGAACGGCGACAATCGTCGGGCGCTTGCGATCACACTACGGTAGCTCCACGTCCGATCCTTTCACCAACCGCCCGAATCCTGCGTCTTTTGGTCGTTCCTATCCCCTATCCCCTATCAACTATCCACTCTCGGCTGCGCACGCTTTTAGTCGGTCTTGCGCATCAGCGGGAAGAGCACAACATCGCGGATCGACTTGCTGTCGGTGATCACCATCACAACGCGATCGACACCGATGCCGATCCCTCCGGCCGGTGGCATTCCATGCTCTTGCGCGACAAGGAAATCCTCGTCAATCGTCTCCATCCCTTCTTCCTTGCCCTTCAGCTGGCGCTCGAACCGTTCGCGCTGCTCGATCGGGTCGTTCAGCTCGGTGTAGGCGTTGGCGATTTCCATGTTCGCGATGTACAGCTCGAAGCGCTCGACCGTCCGCGGGTCGCGGGGCGAACGCTTGGTCAGCGGGCTTAACTCGACAGGGAAATCGATCACGAAAACCGGGCCGGACAGGTCCGGCTCGACCAGGTGCTCCCACACGTCGCTTGCGATCGCCTCGGGCGCCCTCTTCCCCACTTCGATCTTCAACTCGCGCGCCTTCGCCGCGACTTTCTCCGCGTCGAACCAGTCGAAGCCGGCCTTTTCCTGGAACAGCTCGAGGTACTTCTTGCGCGGCCACGGCGCGGCGAGTTCAAACTCGCGCCCGTCGAACTTGACCTTCGTCCCGCCCGTCACCGTCTTCGCGAGGTGCGACAGCAGCCCCTCGGTCAGCTCCATCATCCCGTTGTAGTCGCTGTACGCCTGGTACAGCTCCATCATCGTGAACTCGGGGTTGTGCCGCGGGCTGATCCCCTCGTTCCGGAAGTTGCGGTTGATCTCGAACACCTTCTCCATCCCGCCCACCAGCAGCCTCTTCAAATACAGCTCCGGCGCGATCCGCAGGAACAGCTGCATGTCGAGAGCGTTGTGGTGCGTCACGAAGGGCTTCGCGGTCGCGCCGCCGGGAATCGGCTGCATCATCGGCGTTTCCACCTCGATGAACCCGCGCTCCGTCAGCCAGCGCCGCCACTCCGCCACGATCTGCGACCGCTTCCGGAACGTCTCCATCACTTCCGGGTTCGCAATCAAGTCGAGATAGCGCTGCCGGTAGCGGATTTCCACGTTCGAAAGGCCGTGCCACTTTTCGGGAAGCGGCCGGAGGGACTTCGTGAGGACGCGGAACTCCTTCACCTCGATGGTGATTTCACCGGTCTTGGTCTTGAAGAGCTTGCCCTTCACGGAGAGGAGGTCGCCGATGTCGAGGAGGTTGAAAAGCTCCATCGCGGGGTCGCCGACGATGTCCTTCTTCACGTAGAGCTGGATTTTGCCGGTCCAGTCGCGGAGGTCGAGGAAGTTGGCCTTGCCGAACTGGCGGCGGCCCGTCATGCGGCCGGCAGCGGAGACCTCGAGGCCTTCGGCGTACGCGGCGACGAGCGGGGCGATCGACTGGACGCCGTCCTGCCGGCCGCCCCACGGGTCGATTCCCTTCGCCTTGACGGCTTCCATGTGCGCCCGCCGGTCGGCGAGCAGCTTGTCTTCGGGTCTTTCGCTCATGAATTCTTCCGTTTCTCCTCGACGACGGCCTGCACAACACCATTGAGTTTCTGGGCCAGCGCGTCATACGCCTTCTGCGAGGCCACCAGCCGTTGAACAATCGTGCAGGCGTCGAGGTTCGCCTGGACTTCGGCGATCCGGCGCGCTTCGGCGGCCTCGAGCTTGCGGCCGCTCTTCTGGAGTTCCTGGATCCGGGCGCCCGCGGTCTGCGCCGCCCTTACGAGCGACTGGGAGGCGGAGTCGGCGGCGTAGGCCTTCTCACACGCGACCAGATCGGCGAACTCGGGGGAGTTGGCAAGCACTTCCCCCAGCGTGCGTGCGGCCTGGTCGGGGGTCATGATCGCGGTCCGTGGCAATTCGTGCGGGAGCGGGGTGGCATGAAGCCGCGCAGTCTATTGGCGGGGCCGAAAGGGGTCAACGGCAGTGCCCAAGGCATAGCCAGCGACTCTCCGGGCCGTGCCCCACAAATCCTTCCATTTCCCAAGCCAAAGAGCCTTTTATCCTGGCCGTTCCCTCCCGGAATCCACCAATCGTCCCGCCTTTTTCTCAGCTTTTCTCCCCTGAACCTCCGCGTCCTCTGTGGCCCCGGCCGTTCTGGGAACCTCGCCTCCTCCATCCACCTCCCTCACTTCCCCATCTTGAACATCCCCTTCGCCTTCGCCCAGTCCCTCAACCATTTCTCGCCATCCGTATCCCCCTCCGCCTTCGCCGCCGCAATCGCCCAGCCCACCCGGAAACACGACTGCGCCTCCAGGGACGAAAGGCAGCGGATCCGGTCGGCGTCGAGGGGCGAAGCGGCAATCCGTTTGCGGAGATCCTCCGCCCGCGGGTGGCCGGCCATCGCGAGGACCGCCCACGCGAACACCTGGGGCTCGAGCCCTGGCGCGTCGAGGCCTCCCGCGATGAGATTCGCCGCGGCCTTGACGCCGGGCCGGCCGCGGACCCGCTCGGCACCCGCCGCAGTCGTGTCGGCGTACATCCACAGAAGCGCCGCGCCGCGGGCATCCGGGGAAGAATCGCGCATCCCCTTGAAGTCCTTGTCGACTTTCGCGAACTCATCGGCCTCCATCGCGAGGAGGAGGCGGGCCTGGTCGGCGCGAAGCGACGGTGCGTCCAGGGTATTTCGCGCGTCACGGATCGCTTCCAGCGCACTTTCCAGCGTCGATCCTTCCGCGTGCACGGCGAACATCGTCTCCCGCGCATCGGCCAGGCGGGCCAGCGCGAGAGCGAGCGTCGCCGGGCTGCCTTTGTGCTTCGCCTCGGCAACGATCATCTCGCACCGCTTCACGGTCCGAGCCGCCTCGGCCCGGTCCTCGTCCGTCCACGCGTCCTTGCGGGCGCCCAGGAGCGCGAAGGCCGACTCCGGGCGGGAAGGCGGCGACGACTCGAGCGAGTCGCGAAGCCGCGTCATGCCCTCGCCGTCCCCTGTCAACCACAGGAACGCCAGCTGCGCCTCGTATCCCTCGATCCGTTCCGGCGCGAGGACCGTGGCACGGGCGCCCAGTTCGCTGGCGTGCCGAAGCGCCGGCTGTGCCTTGGCGCGGGTGTGGCGTTCCTCGGCGGTCAGCCCGGCCCACGCGAGATCCAGCCACTCGGAGGAAGGGCGCTCGTGAATCGGCGCCGGGTCGATCGCGCCGCCGCAGAGTTGCCAGTACGCGGACGCCAGTTCCGCCGACGTCGCGTTCACCACCACGATGCCGCCGTCAGGTTCCTTCTCCACGGCACGCTTCAGGAGCCGCACCCCTTCCTTGAGCGCCGCCGGGTCCCCCATCGCGACGAACAGGTCGATCTGCGCGAGTCCCAGGTTGTTCAGGATCGTCGGGTCCTCCCCCAACGCGGAGTAGTATTTCACCTCGGCCCTCAGCCCCGCCACGGCGTCGGCGAAGCGCCCGTCGCGCATCGCGATCCGTGCCTGCAGGCGGCCTTTCATCGTGACGATGTACGGATCGGTCCCGTCGCAGCGCTCGAGCCACTTCAGCTCGTCCTCAATCCCGTCCGAGGTGAGGACCCGGGTGCGGGCCGCGCGTTCCTTCGCATCTCCCTGGAGCAGGTTCCACGCCTTCTCGAGGTAGTCGCGCGCCGTCGATTCGCGCCCGATCGTCCGCATCGCTTCGCCCATGTCGATCAGGAGTTCGCCCGGGGCGTCCTTCTCCAGCTTCTCGAAGATCTCGTTCGCTTCCTTGGAGCGGCCGAGCCAGAAATAAACCTGGGCGAGGGCGAGCTCGTCGCCGGGGTTGTCGCCGAGGGCTTTCCGGAGGGAGAGGAACAGTTTTTCCGCGGAAGCGAGAAGCGCGGTGCGCTGGTCGCCGGCGGGGAGGGCGCGCGCCTCCTGGAGCCTGAGGACGGCGAGTTCGCGGGCCGCGAACCGGACAGGCTCGAGCGGGCGCCACTGGCGCTCGGCGGCGCTGACGCTGCCGTCCTCGGCGACCCGCTCCCGCACCCAGCGCGCCGCTTCCGCATCGGACTGGTCCTTGGGAAGCGAGTTCAACCTGCGGATGAAATTCTGGTCCACCCTCGCACCGCTGTGCAGTCGTTCCCACGCGGACTTGGCGGCCGCTTCTGATTTCGCGTTCCAGGCCGCGTATCCGTCGATGAACGGGGTGAGGTTTGTCGAAACGTACGGGTCGAGGATGCGTTCGGCGTCGGCCGGCCGGCCGGCGCGGGCGTAGGCGACGCCGAGCCACGGGAGGACGCGCGGGTCGGTGCCGTGGGGCTCGCCGGTCGTCACGGCGCGTTCCGCGTCGCCGGTCGCGAGAAGGTGCTGCATCGCCCGCGAAGCCAGGGCGGGGTCGTCGGGATTCCACGCCGAAGCGCGGATCGCCCATTCCCTGACAAGTCCATACGACCACTTGTCGGGGTCCTGATCGTTGAGCGACTCGAACATCGTGGACTGCCGGCGCGCAATGCCCGCGGCGGTCAGCCCGGCATCATCCGTCGGGGGCGGGCCGCCTTCGGGAATGGCCGCCATCGCGCCGGGGATTTTCCCGAGAAGCGCGACTCGCTCGGGGATCGAAGGCTCGGCGTCCGCCTCGACCAGTTTCGCCAGAAGCGGCGGCATCTCCGTCCTGAACTCGATCAACGCACCCGCCATTTCATACCCGAGCCAGACGCGCTTCAACCGCGCCGCCAGCACCGCCGACGCCCGCGCTGCCGGCGCCGCCTGCTTGAACCAGAAGAAACCGTCGCGCCACGAAGGGCACGGGACTTTCGTCAGCAGGACCTCGAGGTGGTCGAGTTCCTCGGCAGCGCACGCGTCTTTCGCTTCGACGTGCCATTTCACCGGCAGCAGCGCGACGTGCAGATGCGGCGACCGTGCATAGAGCGCCGCGGCGAGTTCGAAGCGGCGGGGCGCGAGCCCGGGGCTGGAGGAAGTAACCATTGCGAGGAAATGCTGCGCGCCTAGCCCCGCGGTTTCGTAGAAATTCCAGTTCTGGGGATTCGAAGCATCTCCCGGCACCTGGGGCGCCGGGCAAGTCACCGCCCCGAGGCGTTCCATGATGAGCCCGTCGAGTTCCGCATCAAACCAGCGGGCGCGGATTTCCGGCGGCACCGAATTCAGCGACGTCTCGGTCTCCATCGCAATCCGCCCGAGCTCAGCCAGGTCGCGCGCCGCTTTCAGGCGGTCCTTGAGCACGCCGCGAACGAGCTGGTCGCGCCGCGCGGCTCTCTCCGGGCTGGAGGTCGTGAACGTCGGGCGAAGCGCCTCAATCATGCGGCCGGGAGAAAATCGCTCGTAACTTGCCGCTTCAAGCGCCTTCTTCTCCTTCGCGTAATCGGTGTTTTCAAACGCCGCCGCGCCGATTCCCCACGCGAGGAGGACGCCCGCCGTGAGCAGGATGAGGTTGCGCCAGCCGCGCGCAAATCCGGACAGCGGAACGCGGCCGTAGAACGTGTAGCCGCTTCCGCCCGCAGGTTTCACCAGGTACGAGCGGATCGGGAACACCGGGATGAAGAGCGCCGAAACGCAGAGCGTCGTCACGTAGGTCCCGTCCGTGTCGGTGTCCCGAGAACCGTAAATCCCGGCCCCGAACCCGTTGAGCCGGAACATCGGCGGCGAAGCGCCGATCGGCCCCATGAGGTACCGCGGCTCGTCCAGGACTTCCCGGATGCGCAGCCCCGCTTCCGGGTTCCTGTTCGAACGGAGGAGGTTTCGAAGCGCCTTGCGCGCCGCCTCGACTTTGCCCGCCCGTGCCAGGGCGATCGAGGCTTCGATCTCGGCCGAGGTCTTCGGGTCGCGCAGGTCCGCCTCCAGCAGCTTGACCAGCAACGGTGTCCTCGCCTCCTTCATCGCCGCTTCCAGCCACCGCCGTGTCGCCGGCTCCGCGCCGCCGGACCGCGCGTTCAGCATCGCCAGCCTCCGCAGAAGCCGCGCGTGGGCGTTCCGGACGACGTCGGAAGCGCCAGGCGCCAGCGAATCGAGTTCCGAAATCGCCGTCGTGGCTGCGGCCGCACTTGTGCTTGCGACGTCCTCAAGCCGCGACGCCAGGTCCCCGCCTCCACCCGGGTTCTTCGCGCTCTCCAGGCTCTCCAGAAGCTTCCCGAACGCCGCCATCCGCTCCAGCGCCGGCGCCGACACCGCTTCCGCCATCACCTGCAGCGCCCGCTCCCGGACCTCGGCCGGAACCGGCGCCCCCGCGATCACCTCGGCCTGCACCTTCGCCGTCGCCCGGTCGCCCTGTTTCAACGCCGCCTTGCCCAGATTCACGTTGATCAGCAGGAGCTCCACCGGGATCCCGTCGATGTACCCTTTCACCACCGGCGGCGTCAGCCGGACGTTCTTCTGAAGCGCCGCCCATGCCAGCACCCCGGCGCGGAACGGCTCGTGCCGCGACAGCGCCGCAAACGCGTTCAGCGATTCCAGCCACTCCACCGAACTCCCGCCCCGCAGAAACAGGTCCGCCAGCCGCCCGCACAGCGGCGCGTGCCCCGACGACTCCGGCATCCCCCCGTACACCGCTTCCCGCAACCGGCTTTCCGGGTTCTCGATGCGCTTGATCGCTTCGGTGATTTCCGTTTCCTGAAGTGCCGGCCGGCCAGCGGCGCGGTCCAACCGGATGGCGTCGCGGCGGGCGTACGCGGCAGCGAGAGGAGCGCCCGGCGGGAGGGCGAGGAGGCGAAAGGCGTTGCGAAGAAGGGAGTCCATGGCGAAAACAATTCCTCAATGGGCCAGGCGCACGACCTCGGAGAATGTGTCGAAAAGCTGATCCGCCCCCGCCGCGGCGAGCGGGGCGCGACCAAGGAACCCGTACGTCGCGCCCCAGAACGGGATGCGGGCGGCCTTCGCGGTTTCGAAATCGATCAGGGAGTCGCCGATGAGGACGGCGTTGGAAGCGCCGGACTCGCGGAGGATGCGGGCGACGCCGGACGGGTGGGGTTTGCGTTCTGGAAGCGAATCCCCGCCGAGCGCCGTCCCGAAAAACGAAGCGATCCCGAGCGCTTCGATCATGCGGCGCGTCATTCGCTCGGGCTTGTTCGAGAGCACGGCGAGCGGCCGGGGCAGGTGCGCCAGGGCTTCCGCCACTCCAGGATAGAGCTGTGTGGTATCCAGCAGGTGTTCCTCGTAGTGCGCGCTCCACGCCGCCATCGCCGCGCCGTGCAGGTCTTGCCGCGCCCCGAGGCAGCGCTCGATCAGCTTTCCGGCCCCTTCCCCGACGAACGTCGTAATCAGTTCCTCGGGGAGCGCCCGGAGCCCGACCGCGCAAAGCGCGTGGTTGGCCGAAGCGGCGATATCGCGCCGCGTCTCGGCCAGCGTCCCGTCGAGATCGAAGATCAGGACACGAGAAGTATTGGCGTTTGAAATTTGGAATTTCCTTGGAGTTTGAAAGTTGGCTCCTTGGCTCTTGCCGTCTCAGTCCGCCTTCTTGACCTCAAATTCAACCACCTCGCGGGTCGTCGTCATCACGAGCGTCCCCGACGTCGTCTTCTGCTCGCTCTTCACGGTCAACCCCGGCATCTCCCGGCTCTCCCAGACCGTGCTGATCGCTTTCTGCCCTTCCACGTCCAGCACGGTTGACTTCACCCAGCACGTCACATCCTTGCCGTTCACCGTGACCGTTTCCGCCACCTTCGTCAGCACCATCGTCTCGGTCCGCGCTCCGCCCGGGACGCACAGTTTCGATTCCGATTTCACCTCCAGCGGCCCGCCGCCGATGTCCGCCGTCCACACCGTCTTCGTGCTCTTCTTGTCCGAGCTGGTCCCCAGCCGCACGGAACATTTCAGCTTCTGCCCATCGATCTCCAGTTCCTCCGCCGCCTTTTCCTCCCACGTCCAGTCCGGCGCGGCCGAAGGGCCAAGGGGGAACTTGATCTCGGTGACGGGAAGCGCATTGCCGCCCATGGAGGTCTCGATCTTGAGTGCGTAGTAGTCCGCGGTGACCTCGGTCACGGTGTATTTCGATTCCTCGACCATTTCCTCGCCCGAGAGCTTCGCCGTGGTTTTTATTTTCACGAAGCTCCCCGGCTTGAATTTCGTCCAGCGGTCGGGACTCGGGTCCCCGGCCAGCGCGGCGCCGGCAACCAGGACTGCGGCAAGGAAGGCAAACGAGGCAACGCGGGCCATGCGGTCGTCTCCTGAATATGGCGGAAGCGTAGAGTCCGCCCCACCCGTAGTCAACGCCCGCCGCGCCCGCCGGTTCTGCCCTTGTGCATTGATCATTGAAAATTGATCATTGGAATTTGATCATTCATCCGTTCGTGCTCCGCCCGCCCCTCTTGTCTGGCCCCCAGCCCGTGCCTCTCAAAATCCAGTTCCTCATCACCGAGCTCGACCCCGGCGGCGCCGAAAAGCAACTCCTTCACCTCGCCACCGGACTCGATCGCGCCCGCTTCGAGCCGCGCGTCCTCTGCCTCCGCGGGTTCGGCGCCATCGGCGAAGCGCTTCGCAAGGCAGGAGTGCCCGCGGATACGCTGGGGATGAAGCGAAAGTGGGATGTAGGGGCGCCGTTCCGGCTGCGGAAGAAGCTGGCCGAGTGGAAACCCGACATCCTGCACTCGTTCCTCTTCCATGCCAACATGCTCGGCCGGCTCGTCGCGAGGAGGGCCGGGGTGCCGGTCGTGATCGGGAGCGTCCGGGTCTGCGAAACGCGGCGTCACCACCTCCTGTGGGACCGGCTGACCCAGGGACAGATGGACTGCGAAACGTGCGTCTGCGAATCCGTCCGGGAATACACGGAGCGTGAAGCGGGGATCGACGAGAAGAAGCTCGTGGCGATCCCGAACGGCGTCGAGCTGCCCGCGCTGGACGGGCTGGATCGATCGCGGCCGGAAGCTCTCTTTCTCGGGCGCCTCGAGCCGCAGAAGGATGTCCGGACGCTTCTCGCGGCCTGGCCGCTCGTCCGCCGTCGCATCCCGGCAGCAGTGCTGCGCATCGTCGGCAAGGGACCGCAGGAGGCCGAGTTGCGCGCGCTCGACGTGGACGGCGTGGAGTGGTGCGGATTCCAGACCGACCTCGCGCCGTTCTGGCGGACCGCCCGGGTGCTGGCGCTTCCCAGTCGATGGGAAGGGCTCCCCAACGCGGTGCTGGAGGCGATGGCGTGGGGGGTGCCGGTGGTGGCGACGGCGGTCGGCGGATCGGTGGAACTGGTGCGCGAGGGGAAAACGGGGCACCTCGTGGAGCCGGGGGACGCGGTGGCGCTGGCGGTGAGGCTCGCGGAGGTGCTGGAAGACGGGGCGCGGGCGGAAACCATGGGACGCGAAGGACGGCGTGTCGTCGAGCGCGACTACACCGTGGAGCGGATGGTGAGCGCGAACCAGGATCTCTACCTCCGGCTGGCCCGCGAGAAGGGCGTGCCGGGTATTGCCTTGTCAGCACCCTGAACACACTTCAAGGAATCCGGCACTATCGTGTCAACCGGGTTGACAAAGCAGGGGGTGGTCAATTTGTTGATAAGTTGTTATTCCAATAGCTGCAACTACTTATGGATTTTCACAACTCGGGCACAACGGTTGCTTTAGAAGAGTGACGTACGAGGAAAACGAACATGGTCACCGTCACCATAGAGATCGAGGGGACGAAACAAACCCGAGAACTCCATTGCAGGACGACGGTGATCGGACGCTCGCGGTCCGCAGATATCCGCCTCGTTCATCCCAGGATTTCCGGCCGTCACGCAAGGATCGAGATCGCCGAGGACGGAACGGCAGAACTGGTGGACGCCGGAAGCAAGAACGGTCTCCTGGTCGGTGAAAGCAGAGTCAACCGGGTGACCGTGACAGATGGGCTGGCCGTAACGATCGGTCCAGCTCTCTTCAAATTCAAAACAGGCGGTGGCCAGGCCCGAGCGGAATGTCTGCAGCGGTTGCAGCTTCCGGACCCCGGTGTGACGGGAATCTCCCCCCCTCCCGCCCCCGGCTCGGGCCTGGGAACCACCCGCCGCGAGATCGTCGCGGCGGGCGTGAGCGAGTCGAACGTATCCGCTCCCGTTCCTCCCCATTCCCCCGCCGCCGCGCTTCTCGCGGAACTCTCAAAGCAATCCTCAAAGCCTGCTGAGCCGGCGCCTGTGTCGCTCGAAATCGCGCCGCCCCCTCCCCCGTCTCCTCTCGCGCCCGTGGTGCAAGAGCCGAAACGCAGCAGGCACGGCCGGCCGCTCGCAGGTCTCGTCTCCGCCGCTTCCACGGCAGGCTCGCTCGCCCTCGCGATCGGCCTCCATGTCTTCATTGCGGCCGTGTTGAGCGTCTGCGTTTACCGGCAGTACTCGAAACCCGAGTCCCTCCCCCTCAAGCTCACTCTCTCGCCGCCGAAATCGCTCTTCGTTCCGCCGCCGGATGTCTGGAAGGGCGAGGGCGCGGGATTGCCGGACGGGACGCGCGAAGAGCCGAAATTCGGGAAGCGGCCGCCGGCGCCAGAGCCGGGCGAAACGGAAACGACGCCGGAATTCGCGGCGGGGGCGCTTCCCGCCGCAGACCCGTTGGCGAGTGCTGCGCCGCGTGTTTCGTCCGCGCCGCGCCCGGCGATGGC
>JAIOPR010000085.1 GCA_021413805.1 Planctomycetota bacterium | reverse complement strand
CCGTTGATCGCCGTTACTTCTTCACAGCCTTTGCCAGCTCCTCCGCCACCCGCTTCTGCTGATCCCCCGTGATCTCCGGGTAAATCGGCAGCGAAAGGATCTTCCCTGCCGTCGCCTCCGCGTTCGGGAAATCGCCTTTCCGGTAGCCGAGGTCCTTCATCGCTCCCTGCAGGTGGCACGGGATCGGGTAATGGATCCCGGCGCCGACGCCCGCGTCCTGAAGCTGTTTCAGGACCCTGTCGCGCTCTTCGACCCGGACGACGTAAAGGTGCCAGCAGTGCTCTTCCTTCCCGCACGGTGCCGGAAGCGTCACTCCCTTGATCCCCGCGAGGAGCTCATGGAAGCGCGCGGCGGCGGCCTGCCGGGCATCGACCCATTTCGTGAGGTGACGCAGTTTTACGCGGAGGACGGCGGCCTGGATGGTGTCGAGGCGGGAGTTGGTGCCGAACGTGTCATGGACGTACTTCACCACCGAGCCGTAATTGCGCAGGAGCTTGAGCTTCTGGGCGATCTCGTCGCTGTTCGTTGTGAGGGCGCCGCCGTCGCCGGCCGCGCCGAGATTTTTGCCCACGGCCTGTCCGTAGAGATGGACGGGCACTAGGGCCCTCGTCTTCTGCGTGATCGCCTTTTCCATCGCGGCGATGTCCACCTGCAGCGTCTTCGGGTCGCAGTCGACGAACGCGGGTCGCGCGCCGCCGAGGATCGCCCCGAGGGGCGTCGCGACGAACGTGTTCGCCTGCATCACGACCTCGTCGCCCGCGCCGATCCCGAGCGACCGGAATGCCAGCATCAGCGCGTCGGTCCCGCTCGCGCAGGCCACGCAGTGCTTCGTCCCCGTCCACGCGGCGAATTCCTTCTCGAACTCCGCCACTTCACCGCCCAGGATGTAGTCCGTCCGTTCCAGCGCCTTCACGGTCGCTTCGCGAAGCTCATTCGCGATCGTCGCGAACTGCGCCTTCAGGTCCACCAGCGGAATGCCTGCGGGAGCGCTCATTTCGGTGTGATCCTCCTTCCTTCCTTGTCGTAGACGGGGTTTCCGTCCTCGTCCTTCAGCGCCTGGATCGGCCCGCGATCTTTCGCGGGATTCCCGAACCAGAGCCGCCCCGGCGGCACGTCCTTCGTCACCACGCTTCCCGCGCCGATCACCGAATTCTCCCCGATGACCACGCCGGGCAACAGCGTCACGTTCAGGCCGACGCGCGCGCCTTTCTTCACGGTGGGGCCGGTCAGGACTTGTCTCTGCACCGGGTAAGGGTCGTTCGCGAACGAAACACCTGGCGCGATGAACGCGTCGTCCTCGATGGTCGAGAACTGGCAGATGTAGACGTTGGTGTGGATCAGGACGTGGCTTCCGACCTTGCATCCGTAGTCGATGACGGAGTTCGACCAGATGCAGGTCTCGTCGCCGATCGTGTTCTCCTCGCGAATGACGACGTTGTGGCCCGTCTGAAGGCCCTTGCCGATCTTCACGCCTTCGTACACGACCGTGTTCGGGCGAAGCACGGCCCCCGGGCCGATCTTCACCGAGCGGTCCGCAATCTTGCGGCCGGTCGGGTAGCCGATGATGACGCCGGGCTCTTTCTTGATGTCGTCGGGCACTGGGATTCTCCGAATGATGGCGGTTTGGGGTTGTGGGTTGAGGAGTTGAGGGGTTGGGAAAAAGGGCTAGGCGGCTTCCTTGAAGCGCGCATCGATGCCGCGAGGGACACAGATCCAGGGGTCGAGATCTTTGATCCGCTTGAGGAAGTCGTCGTAGGCCGCCCAGGCCGGGGCGCTTCCCGAGAAATGCGGCTCGGGGTGCGTGCAGAGGACGGCGGCGCCGCCGACTTCCCTGACGAAGCGCGCCTTGTCGAGCCAGGCGCCGGCCCACGCCACGGGCTTCTGGCGGCGGAAGACGAGGTCGGCGTCCATGGGGAGGGTCAGCGGAACCTCGAGCATTTTCCCGATCCTCCAGGGCTGCACGGTCGCGCAGCCGCCGCCCGGGCCGGTGTCGGGGACGGACGAATCCCACGAGAACCGTTCGCCGGCGATGCGGAGGAGAAGCGGCGTCCGGCAGAGCGACGGCGACCGGAAGCCGCGGACGTCGAACTCGTCGAGGAACGGGCGCGCAGCGTCGATGCGGCGGCGGATGTCGGCCTCGTCTTCGAACGCGATCCGGTTGTCGTGCAGGTCGCTGTGCCACGCGATCTCGCCGCCCGCCGCGATCACGTCGCGCAGAAACGGCTTGTCGATCGCGTACGTCGCCGACACGAACGAGTACACCGCCGGCACCCCGTGCTTCGCCTCGATCTCCAGAAGCTTCCGAGACAGCTTCATCCCCTTCGCCGTGTCCACGTCGTGGCTGAGCACAAGCGCGAATGATTTGCCGTTCGGCCAGCGGCCGCCGCGCTCACCGAGGAGCCAACGGAGGGCGTCACCGGAGGGATCGATCGGCCAGCGGGGGAATTCCTGTTTCTGAAGCGCTTCCAGTGCCTGCCCGATCTTGATCCGGACGCCGCCGGGGATGTGGTGGTAGTGGAACGGGAGAAACCGCGTGACGGGCTTCGCGGGGAGGCGGTAGGACTCGGTGCGGAGAACCTCGAGCGCCGCCCGGACATCGAAGGCGCACTTCAGAAGTCCGCCTTCCTCCGCGACCGATGTTTTCATTTCGCAGCACGCGACCCGCTTCCCCGCCGGCTCCGCGCCGAGCTCCGCGAACACGGTCGCCTCCCGCCCCGCCATCCACGCGGGGCCCTCGCCGGGCTCGAATCGCAGCGTCCAGCTCTTCATTTCTTCGGTTTCCTCGCCCGGCCGACGGTAAACGAGAGGTAGACCAGCTCGAGGATGGTGATGACGACGTTGATGAACTTGTCGCCGGTGGAGACGCCGGTGGTGCGCGGGTGGTAGCCGACCTGGGTTTCCGCGAAGCGGCATCCCTTGCGGGCCGCCTTGACGACGACCTCGGCGTCGACGCCGATGCCGCGGAATTCCAGCTCGAGGTGGCTGACGAGGTCGCGGCGGAAGAGCTTGACCCAGTTGAGGTCGCGGAGGGTGACGCCGAAGAGGATGCGCATGACGAAGCGGAACATCTTGGTGTTGATGCGGCGCATGCGGGAGTCTTTGCGGCCGACGCGGTAGCCGACGACGATGTCGGCATCCTTGGTGAACGGGAGGAAATGGGCGAGGTCCTCGGGGAAGAACTGGTGGTCGCCGGGGACGAGGGAGCACCACTCGTAGCGCGAGTTGAGGAAGCCCGTTTTCTGGGCGCCGCCGAAGCCCAGGTTGAAGGGGTGGTGGATGGGGCGGACTTCCGCGGGGTATTTCTCCCCGAGGCGGTTGGCGATTTCCCCGGTCTTGTCGCGCGAGCCGTCGTTGACGATGAGGATCTCGTGGCGCTCGGAGATCTGCGGCGCGACGCGGCGGACGGCCTCGACGACGTCCTCGAGCGCGCCCTCCTCGTTGTAAGCGGTGACGATGACGCTCAGCCCCGGGAGCTTTCCGTGGGCGGCCGCGGCGTCGGCAGGGACGGGAAGCGGCGGCTGCCCAGGATGCGGCTGGCGGTGCGGGGCGTAGTCCAGGGACGGCGGGCGTGAAGCGTGCTTTTCGACCGCGGGTTCCGCGGGCAGAGCGGCCCCTGCGGCGGCCTTGCCGTCCGGTTCCGGAACCTTCGCATCTCCCGCGACCGCTTCGGTCATTTCTTTGCCGGCTCCTGGGCCTTGCGCCAGTTTTCGACCTGTGCGGGGGCGCCGCCGGCCGCCATCGACCGGTCGATCGCTTCCAGCACGGCCACGACGTCGGCGCCTTCGCCGCCGCCGGTGAGGGGAGTCTTCTTGTTCACGATGCAGTCGATGAAGTGCTCGATCTGGGAACGGAGGGGCTCGCGCATCTCGACCTTCGGGGAGCGGATGTCGCCGTCGCGCAGCTGGAGCTTGAACTCGCCGAACGAGTTGACGTCGCCCTGGATCTCGGCGCCCTTGTCGTAGATGCGGACGGGCTCGAGCGGGTTGAGGTCGTCGAACACCACGCGCTGGCGGTCGCCGATGACGACGACCTCGCGGACCTTATTCGAGTCGATCCACGAGACCTGGATGTTCCCGATCACGCCGCTCGGGTAGGTGAGCGTCGCGAAGGCGACGTCCTGCCGCCCCGGCCTGAGGAAACAGGCGCCGACCGCGCTCACCGTCACCGGCTGCGCCCCGGCGAGGAATGTGAAAATCTCGATGTCATGCGGCGCCAGGTCCCAGACCGCCGAGACGTCCGGCCGGATCAGCCCCAGGTGGTTCCGCCTCGCCGACATGTAATACGGCTTCCCGAACTCCGCCTTCCCGATCAACTCCTTCAACTTCCGCACCCCGTCGTTGTACCGGAACGTGTGCCCCACCATCAGCGTCCGCCCCTTCTCCTGCGCCACTTTCCCCACCTTCACCGCATCCTTCAGCGTCGAGGCCAGCGGCTTCTCCAGCAGCACGTGCTTCCCTGCCGTCAGCGCCTTCTCCGCCAGCGCCGCATGCGTCGCCGCCGGGGTCGCGATGACCACCGCTTCGATTTCCGGGTTGTTGATCACCTGGTCCGCGCTCGTTGTCGCGTTGACCAGCGGGAAGCGCTTGCGCAGCCCGTCCACGCCGGCGCGGTTTTCGTCGCAGATCTCGACAAGTTTCGCGGCGTCGCCGAGTTCGCTCAGCACGCGCACGTAATTCCGGCCCCAGTGGCCGCAGCCGATGACTCCGAAGCGGATCATTTAACCTCCGGTGAAGCGAGAAGGACGTTGCCTTCGTCCAGGTCGACCTCGTGAAACGTCGGGTAATCGCCCTGCATATCCTCCCTTTTGCGGAGCACGGTGAGAAGGACTGTGCGCGGGTGAGTTTTCAGGAATTCGGGGACGGCGCGGATCTCGAGGAAACGGCCCTTCTCGGGAGCAAGGTCGCGTCCGGAGAAGAAGTCGTGCGGGGCGCCCATGTACCAGACGGGGACACCGAGGTACCACTCGGGGAGGCCGATGGGTGAACGGTCGGAAATGACGGCGTCCGCGGAGCGGATGAGGTCGGCGTTCCGGAGGAGAATCTGGCGGGTGGAGCGCACGTTGTCGAAGCGATGGATCATGGCGGCGCCGGGGAGCATGGCGAGGGCGAAGCCTGCGAGCATGGCCTGGCACGCGTGGAAGGAGCGGCCGCGGGCGAAGAGCCATCCCGTGAGGCCCGCGGCAGCGCCGAGGACGAGGGCGAGGGCGATCGGCATGGCGCCGGACAGGGCGAGGCGGGCCGAGGTCAGGGCGTCGCCTTTCAGGATGTGTTCGATGAGGTGCGGCGCGACGAGGACGACGGTGGGGATTGCGACTGCGAAGATGCCGAGGACCCGGGCCGTGATGCGCCGGGGCTCGCCACCGCACCCCAGGCCACGGGCAGTCAGGACTGCGAGCGCGGGGAACATCGGGAGGTAGTAGGTGGTCAGCTTGGACACTGAAATCGTGAACACCGCCTTCGTCGTCCCCGCCCACCACAGCGCGAGATGCATCCCCGGCTCCGTCTCGCGCACCTTCGTGTAGCCTTGCCGGGCCCAACCGAAAGCAGAAACGCCCGGCCCCGCGCTTCGCCGGCTCGCGGAAGCCCGCTTCACGCCCCGCCAGATCGCTTCCGGCAGAACCAGCGTCCACGGCAGGAATCCCGTCACCACCGCGAAAACCGCGTAGTGCC
>JAIOPR010000311.1 GCA_021413805.1 Planctomycetota bacterium | reverse complement strand
TCTCCTGCCGTTCGCCGGCGCCGTCGATCACCCGAAGAGAAATGCGCATCTTGCGGGGAGTGACAGGCTCGACGCCGACCGCGTCGCCCAGGGGCATGACGCCCTTGACGTAAACATTTCCGGACTCCGTGAGCTCGTAGTATTTCGGATTCGTCGGGCCCGGAGCCGCAGCGGGGTTGTAGTTCAGGCACTCGATGTTGAACGACACAATCCAGTGGCACAGGTCGCCGTCCTCGATCAGCGTCATCGTCGCCGGAGACGGTCCCGGCGGCAGGAGAGAGGAAGTCACGACGAGCGGGCCGGGCATGGCATTGAATATCGGCACACCGACCGTCTGCTGGGTCTGCAAGGTCGTGATGAGCGTCGGGAGCGCCCAGATCCGGCGCTTCAACACGAAGATCTTCCTCGCGCTGCGCTGACTGGTCGTATAGCCCTTGCCGGTGAAGGATGTTTCGGCATCGTCGTCGGTGGTGAGGAAGTACTCGACGTAAACGGTCTTGAGCTCGCGAGTGGCCGTGGCGCCCGCACCGGCGGGCGTGGTGGTTACGGTCACGAGCCCGATGTAATCCGCCGCGCCATCCGCATTCGTGCCGGCGGGAACGATGCCGGCGACGGGACGATTGTAGTCGGCGATGTACATGCGCTGTTGGCCCCCCACAACCGGGACCGAGTTCTTGATGTCATTCTCAAGGATGTCCATCGCCGACCGCGCGTTCTCATAGATGTTGATGCGCGCGTCGTTGATCTTCATCACGTCCGTGGCGCGGTAGAAAATCAGCACGATGGCCGTCATCAGGATGACCATCAGGCCTACCGCAACCAGCAGTTCAATCAGCGTGAAGCCGGAATTTTTCTTCATTTGTGGCGGCTCCTAGAGTCCCGTCCCGGCGATGAACGTCGTGAACTCCTTGACCTGCGCAGGGTGCGTCTTCCCGGCGGGCACAACCGTCTTGAAGTAGCTCCGGTAGATCACGAAGCGGAACTGGTACAGCGGGAGATTTGTCGTCGTCCCCGCCGTGTCCACGACGATCACCGATTCCGGCGGCTTGCTCACTTCGAACTGGTACGAATACTGGCGCGTCGGCTCCGTCGGGTCTCCGCCGCGCGACCACAGGATCGGGGGCTTCTGGATGTCCTTCACCTGGGCGTCCGTCCGCGCATCCGTCCCCAGCTGGTAAACCTCCAAGGTCGGATCGGTGCCCGAGCCGGGAGCCGGGTACAGAACCGGCGCGCCGACAGACACGGGAAGCGGAAAGTTCAGCAGTCCACCCGGAAGTCCGTCGTGCGTCAGGTAGACCACCCCGGTAACCGGGCGCCGCATCGCCTCCGTCATCGACGAATACAGCGACTGGGCGAGGTTTGAGGAAGCAGAATCCTCGACCGCGCTGTTCACGTTCTTGATGGCAACGGGGAACAGGCTCAGGATGCCGACAATCCCCACCATCAGAAGAACCAGGGCGATCAGGATCTCGATCAGGGTGAACCCGGCATCACCCTTGCGAAGGCGCTTCATGGTCGTCTCCTATTGCGTGCGGAAAGCCTGCTTGCGAATCTTGCCGACCGACGGCCCGATATCCAGGAACAGCCTGCTCGTCTGGCCCGCCTGCACGAGGACCAGGTCAGCCTGCGTGGTCCCGGTCGAAGTGCCGTCCGGATCGTACGCCTTCTCCACGATCGGGAGAACGCACGTCCCGTCAGGATAGAAGGTGATGTAGAAGGACGACCCGAGGACATTGTACGGCGGCGTGCTGGTCAGGCTTTTCGAACCCCACCCTGCATGGTTGCAGGCAAATTCGATATTCTTGGGAAGCGGGTGTTCGTCGCCTTCCTGGGCATCGGCGTCCGCACCGACGAGGACGAGGACACGGTCGTAGGTCTTGGGGGCCGTAGGCCCGTCGGGATCGACATCGCGGTACAGACGCATCACGTTCTTCTGGGTATCGAAAACAAGGAAGTAGACGGTCTTCTCAGACGTCGCTTTCTGGCGCGCGTTCATGAACTGGCCCTGGATGATGCGCCCGGCCTGCTTGATGCCCTGGCCGCGCATGAACACGCTCATGATCGAAATCGAGCCCGTCACCATGATCAGGATGATGGCGACGACAACCAGCATTTCCACGAGCGAAAAACCCCGGTTCGCCTTGCGCATGAGTTGGCCCTTGTTATTTGCGGTCGAAGGTCCAGTTCGTCACGTCATCGAGCGGATTGATCTTGTCGATCAGCGAATCCCCGACCTTGTTCGCCCCACACGAGGTCAGGTCGAACTTGGCCGAGCGGTCAGGAAAGTTCGTGCCGTGCGCGTATCCAGGAAGCTCGTACCAGATCGGGCCTTCCCAGGCGTCCAGGCACTGCACGGAATGAGGCCCTGAGTCCGGCCCCAGGACTTCTGAATCCTTCATCTCAACGAACGGCGACAAGTCACGGACCTTCGAGCCTGCCGAAGTGAAACCCTCCGTCACGGTCATCGGCTTCGCCAGGTAGTCGAACAGGTACTTGTCGCTCTTGATCGCCGGCCACACCTTGCCCGACTTCTTGTCGGCAGCGGTCAGCTTCGCGTAGTCGGAAGGATAGTCCTGGAACTTCGTGAAGTACGCTTCACATCCCGCGTCCATCCGGCGAATCAGCGCCGCCGTCTTCTCGATGTTCGCCCGCTGTTTCAGCCCTGCCGCAGCGATGGTCAGCGTCGCGGCGAGAAAGCCGATGATGGCGATCACGACCAGGAGTTCAAGCAGCGTAAAGCCCCGATTCAGTCGGATCATCGCGTTAGCTCCTCTACCAGTTCTTGATCGTGGCAGCCGTTGGCGGCATGGAAGTCGTCGGGCTGCAAGGCGGCGTGGCCGACTCATCCCGGCAGCCGCAGGCCCACATGTCGAACGAGAAGAAGTTCATCATGATCAGCGGGTCCGGCACCGCGATCTTTGCCTTGCTCGCGTTCTCACGGTACTTGTAGGGGGTCTGAAGCGCCGTGATCCACTGCTTGGCGCCGTTGATCTGGTCGGGACGGAACTGGTAGTAGGGCACGTTCTTCGGGCCCGGGGAGGACATGACGTTGATGAGCGAAGCGGCAACGAGCTGCGTCACGTCGTTGGTGGCTTCCTCGGGAGGATAGCGCCCGAAGTCGGTCTCATAGGCCTTGAGAGCGACGGAGAAATCCTGGACGCTCGCCTGGCTGGCACTGTGCTTCGCGCGGCAACGAGCGGCGCTGAGAGCAGGCAGCAGAAGCGCGGCCAGAATGCCGATGATCGTGATGACGACGAGAAGTTCAACGATGGTAAAACCACTGCTGCGGCGCATGGCGGTCTCCTGAAAACCGGTGAAACCGTGACAAGTCGGGTGTAGTTCGGCCGGCAACTTCGTAAGCGCAATTTCAGGGCCAGCGTTCGGACTGACCCCCTACATGCCTTATCTTGCCTTAAACACTCCTTATAAGAAGGAAACTGAAGCAACTTCACCAAACCCCGGGTTACTGCCGCGTTACCGCGTTACTCCACGGTGCCGTCCTCGCTTCTGCCTACAACCCTGTCCCTGCGATGAACGTCGTGAACTCCTTCACCTGCGCCGGGTGCGTCTGCCCCCCGGGGACTGCCGCAGAGTAGTAGCCGTGATAAATCACAAATCGAAACTGGTAGAGCGGCAGATCCGTGGTGGTATGCGCCGTGTCCACGACGATCACCGACTCCGGCGGCCTGCTGACCTCAAACTGGAAAGAGTACTGCGTCGTCGGTTCGGTCGGGTCGCCTCCCCGCGACCACCCGCTCGGCGGCGACTGCCGGATGTCGTTGACCTGGGCCATCGTCCGCGAGTCCGTCCCGAGCTGGTAAACCTCGAGGGTCGGGTCCGTTCCCGCCCCAGGCGCGGGATAGAGCGTCACCGAACCGGTCGAGGACGGAAGCGTAAACGTGAGGCGCCCGCCCGGTAGCCCGTCGTGCGTCACCGTCACATCCTTCGCCACCGGCCGCCGCATTGCCTCCGTCATCGAGCCATACAGCGACTGGGCAAGGTTCGACGCCGCCGAATCTTCCACCGAACTCTGCACGTTCTTGATCGCGACCGGGAACAGGCTCAGGATCCCGACAATCCCGATCATCAGGAGCACCATCGCGATCAGGATCTCGATCAGGGTAAATCCGCGTTGTCCTCGACGCATGGGTGAATCTCCGTTACGGGTAGTTGTAGTTGGTGACGTCATCTTTCGGGTTGAGCTTGTCGTCGAACGAGTCCGCGTGACCGTCCGGCCCGGCGGAGGTCAGGTCGAAGCGCGAGTTGGTGGATGACGACGGGCCCCGGGAAAAATCGGGGTAGCGGGTGCCGTGGTCGCAACCGGGCAACTCGTACCACACGGGCCCGCCCCACGGGTCGAGGATCTGGACGGTGTGGACCCCGGCGCTCGGGCCGGACACTTCGGAGGGCGAGAATTCGACGAACGGATCCAGGATTGCGGAAGTGCTGGAAGCACCCGTAAAGCGCACCACGATGGAGAGCGGCTGGCCGAGATAGTCGTAGAGATGCTTGTCCTTGGGCGGGCCGCCGGGCCAGATGATCCCGCCGGCCTTGTCCGCGGCCGTCAGCTTCGGGAAGTCGCTCGGGTAGTCCTGGAACTTCGTGAAGTACGATTCGCAGGCGGCGTCGAGCCGGCGGATCAGCGCGTTCGCCTTTTCATATTTCGAGCGCTGCTTCAGCCCGACGGTCGCGACCACGAGCGTCGCGGCGAGGAACCCGATGATCGCGATGACCACGAGCAATTCAAGAAGCGTGAACCCATTTCCACGTCGGCGCATGGATCTCTCCTACCAGTTTTTGAGGGTTGCCTTGTCGGCGGGCTCGGAAGTCGCGGCGTCGCAGGCCGGCGCGTCGCCGCACCCCGAGGCCCAGATGGTCGCCTGGCTCGCGCTATGCCTGGAGCGGCACCGATCGCCGGGGGGAATCGGCAGCAGAAGCGCAATCACGGCCAGGACAATGAAGCACAGGACGGCCGCTTCAATGACCGTCAGGCCCGCGTCGCGTCTCATGGCTTCTCCCGGTCTTTCATGGCGTGGAACAGACTCTTCAAGGCACATGCACTTCTTTTAAGTTAAGATCCTTCATATGAAGAGCCTTCGTTCGCGCGTTCAGCTACGAAGCCTCTCCCTTTCTGATCCTACTTCTCCGCATCCTCCCCGGCATCCACCCCGTAAGCCTTCAGCTTCTCCCAGAGATTCTTCCGGCTGATCCCCAGCAACTCCGCCGCTTCACCCTTCTTGTTGTTGCAGATCTTCAGCACCGCAAGAATGTGCGCTTTTTCTGCTTCGAACAGCACATCCCGAAGCGGACGCCGGTCGCTCCGGAGCAGGGCTTCTTTCGGCGTGTTCGCCGTCACGCGGATCAGGTGTTCGCGCCGCAACTCGCCCGTGTCGCCCGAGAGTGCGATCGCGCGCTGCACCGAACCCTCCAGCTCGCGCACGTTTCCCGGCCACGGGTAATGCTCCAGCTCCGCCATCGCCTGGGGCGAAACCGTGAACTGCCGGCCCCCCGCGTACTTCTTGATGAATTCCTTCATCAGGTACGGCAGGTCGCCGTCGCGCTCGCGGAGCGGCGGGAGATCGATCGGGACGACATTGAGGCGATAGAAGAGGTCGTCGCGGAAGCGCCCTTCGCGCACGGCCTTCTGCAGGTCCGTCTTCGTCGCGGCGATGATGCGGATATCGACCTGGATCGTCTTCGTGCCGCCGAGCCGTTCGAGTTTGCGCTCGGCCAGGACGTTGAGGATCTTGGCCTGCGCGCCGGCGGGCATGTCGTCGATATCGTCGATGAAAATCGTGCCGCGGTGAGCGCGTTCGAAGCGGCCGATCTTCTGTTCCTTCGCGTCGGTGAATGCGCCCTTTTCGTGGCCGAAGAGCTCGGACTCGAGCAGCGACTCGGGGAAATTCTGGCAGGAGACCTTGACGAGGTCGAACTTGCGCCGCGGGGAATTCACGTGGATGGCCTGCGCCACGAGTTCCTTGCCGGTTCCCGTTTCGCCGGTGATCAGCACGGGGAAATCGTTGCCGGCCGCCGCGCGGATGAGCTGGTAGACGGACTGCATCTTCGGCGAAGAGCCGATGATGTTTTCGAAGCGGTACTTGTCCTGGAGCTGTTCCTGGAGCTGCGCGCACTTGCGCTTGAGCTCCATTTCGCGTCCGAGACGTTCAAGGATGAGGACGGCCTCGCGCGTATCGAACGGCTTCTGCAGGTAGTCGTAGGCGCCGAGGCGCATGGCCTTGATGACCGATTCCATCGTGCCGAACCCGGTCATGAGGACGACGGGCAGGTCGGGTTTGACTTCCTTGATGCGGGCGAGGAGCTGTTCCCCGTCCACGTGCGGCATGCGGATGTCGGAGATGACGGCGTCGAACTGGCCGTTCAGCGCCGCATCGAGGGCCGAAAGCCCGTCGGCTTTGTGGGTGACCTCGTGGCCGGCCGCTTCCAGTTCGTCGCCCAGTGTGAGGGCGATCGATTTTTCGTCTTCGGCGAGCAGGACTTTCATAGGCGTTACCGCTCCGTAATGCTTCACGTTACCTTCCGGTAACTTTACCGGTGCAGCCGCCTCAAGTCCAGCGTGAATAGCCATTTCCGTCGCTCCTCTACTCGGCCGGAATCCACATTTCGCGCTGGAACAGACGCTCGCAAGACTCACCCGAGCCTTCAATCACCCGCATCGAGACCCGCAACTTCCGCGGCATCCCCGGATCCCCGGACACGTCGCCAATCGGCATCGCCTTGAGCAGGATGCTCCCCTTATCGTGAACTTCCAGCCACTTCCCACCCTCGAAAATCTCGAGGTTCATGGACATCACGTACTGGTGCAGGACGTCGTCCGAGACGAGTTGCAAGCCTGCGGCGGTCGCCACGGCTGTGTTCATCGGGATCGGCGCTTTTACGGCTGCGAGGCCGGTGTCCTTGGCGATGCGCCAGACGCGGCGATGAAGCGCCTTCATCGGGCGGCCGGAGCGGATCGCGTTGGGGTTTGCGCCGGCGATGGACAATTCGGTGTCGGATTCGGGCTGGAGGTAGAGTTCGACGAGGGCCATCGTGGTGACGCGCCCGCCGGCGCCGTCGGGAACAGTGGTCGAGGTGACGAGCGCGAGGGCGTCCTGGGCTTCCGAGACATCCGGTCCCGGCACCGCGGAGCCCGGCCCGTCGACGACGATGAACCGCTGGGACCCGGCCGAGGAAGGGATCGCCCCGTCCAGGTCGATCGCCACCTGGTCCAGCGCGTGCCGTCCGTCCTCAGCGACGGCCATCCTGGCTTCGCCCGCCATCACCGTGGACGTCGTCCGGGCGAAGAGGATCGCCAGGACCGTGACGAGGACGGCCGCCAAGGAAACAGCGACCAGCAATTCGATCAACGTGAACCCGCGGCTTGTTCTTTTCATCACGATCTCCAGGGGGCAGCGCTTAGCGCGCGGCCGGCCAGTTGCCGATCACGCCACCTTCGCTGCTGGACGCATCGATGTCGAAACGGCGGGAATTGTCGGAGCCGTCGGACCCGTGCGGGCGGCCCGGAAGCGAATAGCGGACGGGCCAGCCCCACTCGTCCTGGATCTGGGGCGCGCACCCGAGGCGGGCCGAGGGAAGAACGACGAACGGCGCGTCCATGCGATCGGCGCCGCCGGAGGGAAGAGGGACGCAGAGCGAACGGTAGAGCAGGGTCGTGTCGGAGGTTGCAGACGGGGAGCCCGGGAATACTCCGAGGTTGGCGCGGTAAGCTTCGCACCCGGCCTCGAGGGCGCGCACGAGCGACCGGGTGGACTCCACCTTGGAGCGCTGGGTCACCCCCGCGCAGACCGCCGCGAGACCAGCGACCAGGAAGACGAGGATGGCCACGACGATCGCAAGCTCGATCAACGTGAATCCCCGGTCATCGCGTCCGCGCATCCGCTCCCCCTTCGAGGCGCGGGCGCCAGGGGCGTCCGCGATTTTGACGCACTGCGTCAATTTCGGGCCGTCCTCATGATCTGCAAATCGGGGACCAGAGGCCCAAACGCGCTTCCCCGCCTGTTTCGACCGGATCGGGCGTTACGAGGGGGAAATGCCGTTGCGCGACGGTAACGTCTCGATGTTTTTATTTTGAAGAGAGAGCGCGAGACCGGAGTTTCCGAGGGAAGGATCGGCGCGGCACCGCGCGAAAAGAAAACATCGAGAGCCGGGAGTTGGCCGCGGAGCATTGACGCAGTGCGTCAATACCCCGCGGGGACACTCCGGTCCGAAGGACGACTAGAGCAACCCGCGTGCCGCGCGATTCCCGCGAAATACGCGTCGTCAGGCCTGCAATGCGTTACCGGCTCCCCGATTGGTTACGGGAAAGTAACTCCGCAGGCCCCTGTTCGAGGGACTTCAGCCAGCCTCCGCATGCCGCCGATAAACCAGCATGAAGAAGCTTCTCTTCGCCTCGCTCCTCCTCTTCGCCCTCGCCGGCGCGATTGGCTGGGGCCTGTTTCTCCGCGAACGCCGGGCGGGTGACCTGGAGCGCGACAACCGGCGGTTGCAGGACATGATCTCGCGCCTCGGGACGGAGTACCGGGTCGCGGATGTCATCGTGACCGCACAGGACGGCCCCCGCGGCCGCGACCGCCACACGACTTTCCGCTTCGTTGAGTACGACCGGGAGGGCAATGCGCTCGAAGCGCGCCCGTTCACCATCAAGGGCGACGTGGCGTATTTCGATGCCCTGGTTCTCAAGTTCGAGGACCGTTACGTCGGCGAAGGCGACGCCCTCCGCGGCCGGTCGCTTCACCTGTTCCGCCGCGTTTTCGGTGAGTACCAGGCGCCTGCCGACGGGTTCCCGCTCGATGGATCTTCGCCGGACGGCGTCCCCGCTGCGCTTCGTGTCGGCGCCGGGACCTTTGAGTCGAATCTGTGGAAGCAGTTCTGGGAGCTGGCGGCGGATCCGGACCGCGCCGCGGCGTTGGGAGTTCGGGTGGCGCAGGGAGAAGCGGTTTATCTGCGCCTGGATGCGGGGCGGACCTATCGGCTGACGATCGAAGCGGACGGGGGGCTGAACATTCGCCCGTCGGCCGTCGTGGCCTCGCGGGACTGAGAGCCGCCGTTTGCGAGTTCGGCCGGCTCCATCCCAAGTCCGGCACTGTGGTTGCGTTCTAGAGGGAAAACTGCCGCAGAAACCCCGGATTTCGCGGACTTCTGCGCAGTTGATCGCGGAATTCCCCGCCTTCGGCCCTCCGGAGCACCATGGCAAAACCTCGTCGAATCACGGTCGATGGCAACGAAGCGGTCGCCGCCGTCGCGCACCGCTTGAGCGAAGTCATCGCGATTTACCCGATCACGCCTTCGTCCACGATGGGAGAATTGGCGGACGAGTGGTCGGCGGTCGGGAAGCGAAACATCTGGGGTGCCGTCCCTGACGTCATGGAGATGCAGTCCGAGGGTGGCGCGGTTGCCGCGGCCCACGGCGCCGTCCAGGCCGGGGCGCTCGCGACGACGTTTACTGCGTCGCAGGGACTCCTCCTCATGATCCCCACGATGTACAAGCTCGCCGGCGAACTCGCGCCTTTCGTCATGCACGTCGCCGCGCGAACGCTGGCCACCCATGCCCTTTCGATCTTCGGGGACCATTCCGACGTGATGGGCGTCCGCCAGACCGGGTTCGCGATGCTGGCCTCGGGGTCTCCGCAGGAAGCGCAGGATCTCGCGCTCGTTTCGCACGCCGCGACTCTCCGCTCGCGCATCCCCTTCCTCCATTTCTTCGACGGGTTCCGCACTTCCCATGAAATTCGCAAAATCGAAGAGCTGACCGACGACGTGCTGGCCGCGATGGTGACGGAGGATCTCGTCCAGTCACACCGGGCGCGCGCCCTGACGCCGGACGCGCCGACGCTTCGAGGGACAGCCCAGAATCCCGACGCATTCTTCCAGGCGCGCGAAGCGTGCAACGTTTACTACGAGAAGGTCGTGGGGATCGTGAAGCAGGGCATGGAGCAGTTCGCGAAACTGACGGGGCGCAAATACGGGCTGTACGACTATGTCGGCGCGCCGGACGCGGACCGCGTCATCGTGATGATGGGTTCCGGCGCGGAGGTCGCACACGAAACCGTCGAGTACCTGAACGCCCACGGCGCGAAGGTCGGCGTCCTCAAGGTCCGCCTCTACCGGCCTTTCAGCATCAACGATTTCGCCCGCGCCCTCCCGGCCTCGGTGAAGTCGATCGCCGTTCTCGACCGCACCAAGGAACCCGGCGCCCCCGGCGAGCCGCTTCGCATGGACGTGGAAGCGGCGCTTCGCGAAGCCCAGCAGGACGGGGTGATCGCGCGGGAGCCGAAGGTCATCGGGGGGCGGTACGGGCTGTCGGGGAAGGAATTCACGCCGGCGATGGTGAAGGCCGTGTTCGACGAGTTGACGGTGGCGAAGCCGAAGCGGCGCTTCACGGTGGGGATCATCGACGACGTGACGGGGCTGTCATTGCCGTACGACAAGGCGTTCGACATCGAGCCGGCGGAAGTCAGCCGCGCGGTGTTTTACGGGCTGGGATCGGACGGGACGGTGGGTGCGAACAAGAATTCGATCGCGATCATCGGCGAGAAGACGCCGCTGAGCGCGCAGGGATATTTCGTCTACGACTCGAAGAAATCGGGCGCGGTGACGATTTCGCACCTGCGGTTCGGGCCGCGCGACATCCGGTCGTCGTACCTGATCCGAAGCGCCGGGTTCGTGGCCTGCCACCAGGCGTTTCTGCTCGAGAAGCTCGACGTCCTCGAATGCGCCGCGCCGGGCGCGACGTTCCTGCTGAACTCGCCGTGGTCCCCCGAGGACGTGTGGGACCACATCCCTCTCGAGGCCCAGCAGCAGATCCTCGCGCGCAAACTCCGCTTCTACACCATCGACGCCTGGAAGGTTGCCGGCGACACCGGCATGGGCGGTCGCATCAACACGATCATGCAGACGTGCTTCTTCGC
>JAIOPR010000130.1 GCA_021413805.1 Planctomycetota bacterium | reverse complement strand
GGCGAGCGCTTTGCCGGCTTCTTCCGAGTTGAAGGCCTTGAGGACCTGGACGGCTTCGCTGGCGATTTTCTGGTCAGCGGAACGGATGTAAGTCGCTGCGGATTTCACTCCATCGTCCCCGAATGCGACGAGGGTCTTCTGCCCGGACTCGCGCATCGCCTTCATTTCGCTCTCGAACGCGATCTTGCCGACGAGCGTCACCGCCGTGTCGTTCTTCTCCTTCCCGAGGAGGTCGAGCGCCATCTGCCGGTAGTCGTCGGTGACTCCCTTGGTTTCGAGCCCCGTCTTCACCGCCTGGACGAGAACGGCGCCCTTGTAGGCGGCGAGCGCCTCGCGAAGCACCGCCCTGGCCTGCGCATCCGCTTCGGTGACGAGGCGGATGGCGATCGGTTTCGCCGCGCGTTCTTCCTTCCCCGGAGGCAGCTTGCCGACGGCCTCGACGCATTCGGAAGGGGAGCCCGAGCGGATTTTCGGGATGATCGTCGCCACGTCGATCGCGGGATCGTCCGCGAAGGCTGCGGAAACGAGCAGGAGGAGGGTGAGCCGGCGCATGGGGGGATTGTAGGGTGCGCGCGGGGCGACCGGAAGGGGGTTGGTGGGTTGAGAGGTTGAGGGGTTGAGAAACTGGGCCGGGGTCCTTCTCAACCCCCAACCGCTCAACTCCTCAACCTCACTTCGCCAACAGCTCTCCAAACGCCCCCATCACCCGCTTCGCCGTCTCCTTCCCCAGCGAATTCGTCTCCTCGTAGTGATCTCCCGGCGGGTGCGGTTCCAGCGTCCCGCTCGCCGCGTTCACCTGGAAATCGTACTCGGGCACGATGTACCCCAGCTCGTCGTTCGCGAGCCCCACGATCATCTCCACCGGCGCGTCCAGCAGGTCCCGCAGGTACGGCCCCTTCGGCGCTTCCGCCACCTTCGGCGGATTCGGGTTGTCCTTCTTCACCAGGTCCGCCCCGAACGCTTTCGACCCGTCGAACCCGCCGACCGCCAGCTCGGGGAAAAGCTCGCCCGGGACGAGCGCCGCCTGTACCGGGCCCAGCGTGAGCACCCCCACTTCGGCCTTCACCCACGTCGTCGATTTCACCGTGAGCTTGCCCGTGAACGGCGTCCCGTCGGCGTTGAAAATGGCCCGCGACAGCAACCCCATTGCCATGGCGATCTGGAAGCGCGGGTTGGTGCACGGAAGGAGGATCTCCTTCGTGCGGATCGAAAGCCCCGGTTCCTTCGCGGGGACCGCTTTTTCGAGCGCGTCCGCCGCGAGATCCGCGATGCCGCGCCCGACACGGGAGGCTTCTTCGTGCGTCCGCAGCTTCTCGCCTTTGGCGTCTCGAAGCGGATCGGGGGTCATCATCCCGCCCAGGGCTCCCGAAATAAAAAGTGCGGTGCCGCCAAGGCGCTCTTCCATGCGGCCGCAGAGGTACCCCGGGTAGTCCGCCGTGAGCAACGTGTTGTCGCTCCACAGCGTCTCCGGGTGGCACGCCCAGTTCACGATCGTCGCCACGGTCTTGCCGTCGGGGGCGAGGAGCTGAAGCGCGGACAGCGTGTTGTCGATGACCACGGGGTCGCGGTGGTCGCAGACGAAGTCCTTCACCGGCCCCTCAAGCTGCGCGGCGCGGATCGTCACGGGCCGGGTTTCGGCGGCAAGCGCCTTGACCTGCCCCGCGATCGCTTCGATGGTCGCGTCGATCCACACCGGGTCAAGCCCGGACACGAACGGCGTCGGCCCCCAGATTCCCATGGCGTCAGGGCCTTCGTGGTTGTGCGTGCTGGCGACGAGGACGTAATCGGCCGCTTCGCCGATTTTCGCGCGCACCTTTTCGACATGCGGCCGCATGAAACCGACAACGTCGAGGACCACGATTGCCACGCGGGTCTTCCCGTCGGTCACGAAAAGTGCCCGGGAGCGGATCGGGTCGTGCACCCCGGTGGCTCGGCGGTTCATGCTGAAGCCGGCCATCCACACCTTGGATGTCTTGGTGTCCGGCGTGATGTCGATCGCGGAGGCCGAGGCGCGGAGTTCGGCCCGGGCGGGAAGTGCGGCGAGGAAGACGGCAAGGGCGAGAATAGAGGTGCGCATGGTCGCCATGCTATCGCCGAAGGGCGCCCGGCGCATTCACTCTACTTCCCGAGCGCCTTCTTCAGTTCGACCACGAGGTCCGCGGCTTCGCGCGAATCGACGAGTTGCTTCTGCGATCCATCGGGAGCCAGGATCCGCAGGTCCGGGATCGAGCGCACGCCGAATTTCTCAGCGGTCTTCGAGGCGGGAGAGCCCGCGGCCGGGTCGGTCAGGTCCACGTGGAGAAGGACAAAGCCCTTGAGCACTTCCTGCACCTTCGGGTCGGCCAACTGGCCGGCCAGCTGTTTACAGCCTCCTCACCACTCGGCGCCGAAGTCCACGAGGATGGGCTTCTTCGTGGCCATCGCCTCCTTGATGGCGCTGTCCATGTCGCCGAGCCAGGCACCCTTGTCTACCGCGCCTCCCGCGTTCCCTTTCGCGGTCGTGTCCTCCCCGCAGGCCACGAGGACAAGCGCACAAGCTGTCACGGCAATCGATCGGAGAATTGTCTTCATCGGGTAGCCGCCACGCTTGCGAAGTTAACGAGGGATTCGTGCTCCATTTCCTTCTTCTGGCAGACCATCAGGCAGTACAGCCCGCGCGTCTCGTCCTTCCAGCTGACCACGCGGCAGTCATCGTACTCCCAGCAGCAGAACTTCTTGCCGTGCTTCACGATGCAGTTGTGGTCCTCGAGCTTCAACCCCGGGAAATCGACGAAGTAGAGCACGAGGCAGTGCGCGTCCTCCGCGCAGTTGTCCATCCGGAAAGAGCAGGCATATGTGTCGCGGCCGCTCGGTCCCATGGAGAACACGTACCCGCCGTTGGCGATCATCCCCGGGAGCTTGGGGATCGGTCCCGCCTGCTCCACCGTCTTCTTCATCTGCCCCTGCGGGTTCTCAGGCGCCGTCGAGACATCGCCACTCTCGATCTGCTTCGTGAACTTGGTGGCATCCACGACGAACGGGCAGGTTCCCATGCGCTCGTAGGTGCGCAGCGAAGCGAATGAAAGGGCGAGAAGCGCCGCGACGCCGAGCATCGCCACCGCGGGCTTGCGGCGAAGGCTGCCGGCGAGACGCAGCGGGAACGGCGTGCACATCTCGTTCAGCCGGAACTCAATCTTCGACTTCACGCTCTCCGGCACCGCGCTCGGCTTCAACTTCTCCTTCAGGAAATCCTCGAACCTCTTCGCGTCCGCGAACCGGTCGTTGCACGCCGAGCACATGTTGACATGCGCCAGGACATCGACGTTCGCACGGGGATCGAGCGCCCCGTCCACGAACAGGTGCACCAGCTTGCGGGCTTCCTGGCAATTCATTGCGACTTCTCCTCGAGCCCGTGCTCCTTCGCGTAGTCCGTCAGGTTGCGCCTCATCAGCGCCCTCGCACGGAAAAGGCGACTCATCACCGTCCCGATCGGGATCCCCACCATCTTTGCAATCTCCTCGTACGAAAAACCTTCGACCGAAGCCAGCAGAAGCACCACCCGGTACTCCTCAGGCAATTTCTCCAGCGCCTGCTTGACCTCTTCGTCCAGCCGCTCGTAAAGGCTGTCCATCGGCTGGTTGAGGAACGAAACCTCCTGCGAGGCTTCGTGGAAGACCGGCTCCATCTCCGTGAAGTCCACGAGCACCGGCGCGCGTTCCTTGCGGCGGTACCCGTTGATGTACGTGTTCACCAGGATGCGGAAGATCCAGGCCTTGAAGTTCGTGCCCTGCTCGAACTGGCCGAAATGCTGGAACGCCCGGGCGTAGGTCTCCTGGACAAGGTCGTCCGCCTCCGCGCTGTTCCGGGTCAGCTTGAGCGCTGTCCCGTGCAGGCGGTCGACGTATTCGAAAGCGATCTTTTCGAAGGTTTGCTTGTCGGCTCGGTTCACTTGGGTTCCTCCCGTCCTCTCGCGAATTGTAACAGCGGGGGGAGAAGGGGTATTCCGCGCATTTCACCCTTTCTGTTTCCTTTTTGCGGCGCGGGAATCCTCCCGGCGTGACTTCCGTTACAATCCGGTCCCTACACTCCAGGCCCGCCCTCTTCGGGCGGACCAAACCCTGCTCAGGAGAGCCATTTCATGAATGACAGTCCGATCCTGACCCGCCGCGGGTTCCTCGGGGTCGCTGGCGCCGCCGCCGCCATCGGCCTCATCCGCCCCCTCGGTGTCTTCGCCGAGGATCCCAAGCCCGCCGACGCCTTCACGCTGGCTCCTCTTCCTTACGGTTTCGATGCCCTCGAACCCGCCATCGACAAGGAGACCATGCAGATCCACCACGACAAACACCACGCCGCCTACGTCGCCAACCTCAACAAGGCCGTCGCCGGGACCGAGCACGCCAAAAAGTCGGTCGAAGACCTCCTCAAGGGTCTCTCCGGTCTCCCCGCCGATATCCAGACCGCCGTCCGCAACCACGCCGGCGGGCACTTCAACCACACCCTGTTCTGGAACTCGATGAAAAAGGGCGGCGGCGGGGAAGCGACGGGCAAGCTCGCGGACGCGATCAAGGGCTCCTTCACCAGCTTTGACGCCTTCAAGACCGCCTTCAGCGATAAGGCGACCAAGCACTTTGGAAGCGGCTGGGCGTGGCTCAGCGCGAAGGACGGCAAGCTCGAGATCTCTTCGCTCCCCAACCAGGATTCTCCGCTCTCCGCCGGTTCGACCCCGATCCTCGGGCTCGACGTCTGGGAGCACGCCTACTACCTCAAGTACCAGAACAAGCGCGCGGACTACATCAACGCGTGGTGGAGCATCGTGGACTGGGACTCGGTCGGGAAGCGCCTGCCGTAGGGAAGAGGTCGATTCGCGCGGGCCGTCGCTCGAGGGAGCGGCGGCCCGTTTTTATTTGGCGTGGAATCCCGCGAACCCCGCGTCCGGGCCTTTCCCGAGCGACTTCGCGTCGGCCCACGCCCTGCCGATCACGCCCGCGTAACGGACCACGTCCTTCCCGAGCCGGATGAGCCGGTCGTGCACCTTCTCGTTGAGCTTGTCGCCGTCCCAATGGGCGCTGGTGGCAGCGGCGTGGAAGGGAAGCGTGAACCCGTGGCACCAGTTGAAGCTGTTCTTGGTGCTGATGATTGCCATGTCGCCGTGGCCGCCGCCGGTCATCGCGATGACGGCCGCGACCTTCCCCGCGAGTTCGGGATAGAGAAAGTCGAACCAGTTCTTGAGCGCGCCGGACTGGTTGCCGTGGTACTCCGGGGTCGCCAGCACGAATCCTTCGGCCCAGACCGCGTTTTCGCGCACGAGCTTGACGGCGGGAAGGTCGCCCTGGTCCTTGCTTTCGGGGTCCATCAGGGGCAGGACGGTTTCGCGGAGGTCGAGGGTCCTCGTCTCTGCGCCGGCCGCGGCCGCCGAGCCCAGGACGATCTCGAGCATTTTCCGGGTGCGTGAGTCGCCGGACATGGAACCGCAGACGCCAAGGATGTGGGTGGGCATGGCGCGGGATTCTTGCGGAGCGGCCGGGAATCGGCAAGGACTAGACTTGCCCTGCGTCCTTCATGGGACCATACGATTTCGTGACCTGGATCGGCTTCGGTACCGCGTGGCCCTTCATCGCGTCGCGGCAGCGTTCCAGGAGCCACTTCGACGGCCCGTCCTCGGGGTCGGACTTGATCACGCCTTCCAGGATCCCGGAAGCGCCCGCGAAATCGTTCGCACGGTATTTCGAAAGCGCGCGGCCGTAGCCGTCGATCAGGCGCTTCGCACGCGTCGTTGTATCCGCGGCCATGCCGAGCAGCTCGAAGACGCGCACCGGTTTCTGCTTGCCGCGGACGAGGATTTCGTCGATCTCGCGCACGAAAACGGCGCTTCCCGCCAGGTCGGCCGTGCGTTCGTCCACGAGGATTTCCGTCCCGTAGATCTTGCTGGCACCCTCGAGGCGGCTGGCGAGGTTTACGCTGTCGCCGATCACGGTGAAGTTCTTCTTCGTGGCGCTTCCGATGTTCCCCACGACGACCTCGCCCGTGGCGACGCCAATGCGCTGGAAGAACATCGGGCGACCTTCCGCCTGCCAGTGGCGGCGCAGGTCGGCCGTGGCCCGCATGCAGAGGAGGGCGGCGCGACAGGCGCGGACGGCGTAGTCGGCGGTCGTGAGGAACGGCGGGCCCCAGAACGCCATGACGGCGTCGCCGATGAACTTGTCGAGGTAGCCGCCTTCCTTCTTCACGTGCTCGCCGATCGCCGTGAAATATTCGTTCAGCTGCGCCGTGAGCTCGGCCGCGTCCATCGACTCCGTGATCCCCGTGAAATTCCGGATGTCCGTAAAGAGGATCGTCCCCTCGTGCCGCGCCGCCTTGTTCCCCAGCAGCTCCGGGTTGTCCAGAACGCTTCGCGCCAGCACGCTGTCCGTATAAAGCCCCAGCGCCTGGAGGCCCTTGATCATGTTGTTGAACGCGGCCGAGAGCGTCCCGACTTCGTCGCGGCTCGTGACGGGGACGCTGACCTCGAAATTGCCGCCGCGGACTTTGTCGGTGGCGACCTGGAGTGACCGCAGGCGCCGGATGACCAGCCACGCGGCGCCGTAGGCCACGAAGGCACCGAGGATGGCGAAGACTGCGCCGAACCCGGAGATCTGCCGGAGCAGACGGTGAAGGGGGACGAGCTCCTGGTCGAAGGACTTGAGCGTGATGAACCCCGGGCGGTCCCAGGAGAAGGGGCCGTCATCGAAATTCAGGGCGAGGCCGATGTAGGTTTCGGAGTGATCGGAGATTTCGAGGGGCGCGCGAAATCTCGCGACAGAACCGGACCGCGCCCTTGAAAACGCGGCAAGGGCGGGGCCCGGTTCCGGCATGGAGGTCGCGGTGACACGCGGCCCGTCGAAGATGACCTGGAAGATCTCGTTCATGGGCCGGGTGTCCTGGCCCCCCCGCTCGGCTTCCGGTTTCCGGAGCCGGTTGCGGCGCGCCCAGTCGCTGGACAGCTCCGTGAGAGTCACGGCTACGCCGATGGCCGGAACCTCGGCGCGAAAGCTGGCGTGCTCCGCTTCCCGTTCGGCCTGGGAGAGCCCTGCTTCCCGGTCCTCGAGGGCGCAGAAGCGCTGCAGGCTGGTCGATTCCTCAAAGAAGGGCACCGCGACGGCGAGGAACAGCGCGTCCCCGACCGGGATGACGTCTGAGATTGTCCGGACCTCGGTCATCGACTTTCCGATCAGGTCATTGACCGACGTTGCGGCCGCAAAGACACCAGCCCTCTCGGCAGGCGAGTTCAGCGGCCCGACCGCGACGATCCACCAGTCCCTGGCCTTGTGAATCGGCTTTGCCCGGTGATCCTCCGCCCTGAGGCTGTCCAACGCCGCGATGGAGTAGTCGGCCCGGGACATCGTGACCCAGTCGTTGGCAGGGGCAGCGAAACCTTCCTGAATTCCCAGTGAACCACTCTCGAGTTGGCGAAGCTGGACCTGCTGGAGGGCGGAGCGAAGGGCCGCGCGTGAGAGATCCGAGACCGAATGCAGTTTTTCCCTCAGCCGAAGCCCGTCCACCGCGAGGTCGTCCTCGATGTCGC
>JAIOPR010000030.1 GCA_021413805.1 Planctomycetota bacterium | reverse complement strand
GCCCGCGCCATCGAGTACGGCACCCTTCCCGGCTCCGTCGCGTGGGCCGCTTCCTTCGCCTGCCTCACGATGGCGTTCCGCGACGGCGCCCTTCTGCCCTTCCCCCCGGGCGCCCTCGAGAGGCGGACCGGAACCGCTCCGGGGGTAACCACGGGTTCAGAAGAGAAGCGGATCTGGACATGAAAAAGGCCCCTTCGCTTGCGACTTGCATCGGCGGCGCTGTCCTCACGCTCCTCGCGGTGGGTGACGTCCTCTGGGTCCGGGCCGCCGCGCGCACCACCCTTCCGGTGCCCGGGCCGCAAACGCCGCTTCGGACGACCCAATTCCGCGACCTGAAAGTGGACAGCATGGGGGAAGGCTGGTGCTGCTCTTCGCACGAATGGAACCGGCTGCGCGACGAGAAGGGCCAGATCCTCGTGGACCGCTGCGGGCTTCGTGCCGAATCGTCCTGCGGCCTCGTGGCGGTGGCCGAGACGAACGAGTGGACGAGCCCGACGGGCCGTCTCCTGTTTCTCAATGCGAATGCCCCGGTCACGGTCCTGCACTCTCTCGCCCCGGGAACCTACTCGGCACCCTCGACCGCGAACTGGTCGCGCGACGGCCGGCGCATCCTGGTCCGCTTCCACGATGGCCTGAGCGCCGACTCGATCCGCGTTCTCACATTCGACGCCGGCGGACGCACTTCTCCGAAATCGGAAGTGCTGCAGATTCCTGTCGGGAAAACGTGGGAGGTGAAGGGACTTCCGCCGGGGGTGAGCGCGGCGCCGGGGAAGTTGATCCTCCTGTCGCACGGGAACTCTTGGTCCGCGAGCGACAAGTCGTTCGTGGTGGGCCAATGGCTCGACGCCGGTCTCGACGCCAACCTGGAGCGCCAGCACCCGCTCGCCCTCTACCGGTGCAGCGCCAACCCGCCGCGCCTCGAGGAACTGGTCGGGCTCTTCCCGAGTTCCACCGACGCCATCGAATGGACGGGAGAGACACCGGGCGTGGCGCCGCGGAAGTGATCGGCGCGGCGGAGTTCCAAAACGTGGACGAGGCGGCCGAAGCGGCGCCGGGGCATGCAACGGTGGCCATGGAGTCGCCTGCGCGGCCCTCGGGATCCGGGAAATGCTGCAAGCGAACCGGCGCATGCTCGAGGGCGCCGGTCGGGCTCTCGCCTTCGCCGGCATCATCCTTGCCGCCGCGTCGCCCTTCTTCGGCGTCTTCCTCTTCATCGTCGGCGTGATCATGGCCCTGCTCGGCGCGTGGATCTGAACCTTTAACCGCCGCCACCGACCAACCTCTCGGCATGCGTATACACATTGAACTTCTTCCCCCGCACAAACGCCGCGAGGCAGATTCCCGCGCCCTCGGCCAGGTCGATCGCGAGCGATGACGGCGCACCGACGGCGGCGACGACAGGGATGCGCGCGGCTGCGGCTTTCTGGAGGATTTCGAAACTGGCGCGGCCGCTGACGGCGAGGATGGCGGCTTCGTCGAGGCGGGCGCTGGCGAGGAGGAGGCCGACGACTTTGTCCACGGCGTTGTGGCGGCCGATGTCCTCGGCGGCGAAGAGGAGGCGGCCCTGGCGATCGAGGGCGCCGGCGGCGTGGAGACCACCCGTCTGGTCGAAGGACGCCTGCGACTCGCGGAGGACGTCGGGGGCTCCGTGGATCGCCGCGATCGGGACCTGGGGCGCGCGGCGCGCCGTGCCGATGCGCGCCAGGAGGTCGTCGATCGTCAGCCGGCCGCAGACGCCGCACGCGCTCGTCGTCAGCGTGCCGCGGCGCGTCATCGCGGTGCGGCGGCGGCCGGAAGCGCTTCGCTTGAGGAGTTTCGCGCGGAAAACGTTGCCGCCGCGGCCGGGAGAGAGGGCGACGTCGGCCGGGCCGGTGATCAGCCCTTCAGCGAAAAGAAAGCCGAGCACCATTTCCTTTTCCAGCCCCGGGGTGCGCATGGTGACGGCGAGGGGCCGGCCGCCGAGGCGGATTTCGAGGGGTTCCTCGACGGCGATGGCGTCGAGTTCCGCAGGGCGGATTGTGGTACCCGCGACGCGCCGGACCGCACGGGCCGTCACGGGCTCGCGTTCCGGCGGAAGCGGCTTCTTACCCAAGACAGCTGGCTCCCTGCATGACGCGCTGCGCCAGCACGCCGAGGGTCGCCTTGTCGTCGCCGCGGATTTCCTTAAGGGCGCCGGCGAGGAAAGCGCGGGCGGTTTTCTTGCGCCAGGCGGCCTGGAAGTCGGTGTTGTCGAGGGGGCGGGCGTGGGCGGACGCCTTTTCGGCGAACTCCGCGATGGACTCGTCGGTGAGTTTCCGGCCGAGCAGGATCGCCGCTTCCGGGCAATCGAGCGGACGCGAGGTTACGGCGCCGAGGACGACGCGCGCGTCCTCGACCTCGCCGCCGGGGGCGAGCTTGACCCAGGCCGCGACGGACATGACCGGGAAGTCGAACGATCCGCGGCGGCGCAGCTTCCAGTATGCGGATTTTGCGCCTGCGTGCGCCGGGACGCGCACTTGCGTGAGCAGTTCGTCGGGCATCTTCTTCAGGAACGCCATCCCGTCGTCGCCGTAGAGCGCGCTCACCGGGATTTCGCGCACGCCGCGCGCCTTCGATTCGAGCGTCACCGTCGCGCCCAGCGCCATCAGCATCGGCCCGCTGTCCGTGGACGACACCGCCCAGCACCGCGGGCTCGACGGCGCCACCCAGCACGTCCCGTGCGTCTTCTCCTGGATCGCCGTGCCGTGCGGCCCCGGCGCCTTCATGCAGAACGAAATCGACTCGCGCCACTCGTGGTTCTGGTTGTAGTAGTTGCACCGCGTGTCCACGCACAGGTTGCCGCCCAGCGTCGCCGCGGCACGGATCAGCGGGCTGGCGATGCTGCTGACGGCGCGCGAGAGGCCGGGCCAGCCTTTCGCGAGTCTTGGATGAAGCGCGAGGTCGGCGAGCGTCGAGCACGCGCCGATCGTCGCCGAACCGTCCTTCGCGATCTTCACGCCACGCAGGCCCTTCACCTTGCGCAGCGACACCAACACGGCGGGCATGTGCTGGCGGCGCTTCATGTTCGGGACGAGGTCCGTCCCGCCCGCGAGCAGCATCGCCTTCGGTCCCTCGTCGGCGAGCACCGACGCCGCTTCTTTCACCGACTTCGCCGCGTGGTAGCGGAACGACGGGCAGCGCATCATGACCGCACCCCCTCGACCTTCGCGCCGGGGGAATCGGGCGCGAGGCGGAAGCCGGAGGCCATGAGCTTGGACTTCCGAGGCTTCTCATTGGAAGCGGTGCCGTCGCCGCCCTCGGCGGGTGTCTTGACTTTGGAGGCCTCGGGCCACTCGATCACGGGGAAATCCTTGGGGCCGAAGCGGCCCTCGCGGCCGTGTTCCTTGTCCCAGACGGCCTTCGCGATTTTCTCGGGGGTGATCGGGGACTCGTCTACGCGGACGCCGATGGCGTCGTAGACGGCGTTGGCCACGCACGGCGGCATGGGGAGAAGCGGGCCCTGGCCGACTTCCTTGGCGCCGTATGGGCCGTTGGGGTCGGGGTCTTCGATAAAGATGGTGTCCACTTCGGGCATCTCGAGCGTGGTCGGGGACTTGTACTCGAGCATAGAGGGCTGCTTGTGGACGAGCGCGCCGGAGAGGTTCGCGGGGAGACGGCGGAAGGCGGACTCTTCCATGAGCGCTTCGCCCAGGCCCATGTAGACGGAGCCTTCGACCTGGCCGCGGGCGAGGACGGGGTTGAGGACGCGGCCGATGTCGTGGGCGATCCAGACTTTCTTCACGTCGAGGAAGCACGTGTCCTTGTCCACCTCGACCTCGACGACGGCCGCCGTGAACGAGTAGGCCGGGCTGGGACCGACGCCGCCGCCCTTGTATTTCGCGGGGACGGCGGGCGGCTTGTACGAGCCGGTGGAGCCGAGGGTGCCGTGCATGGCTTCGCCCTGGATGACGGCGTCCTGCCACGTGAGGCCCTTCGCCGGATCCGAAGCGTCGAACACGCGGCCGCCGGCGAAGACGAGCCGGTCGAGCGGGATCTCGAGCTTCTTCGAGACCGCTTCCGCAATCAGCGCCTTCGCGCGCTCCGCGGCCTGGATCGCGGCGTTCCCCATCATGAGCGTCACGCGCGACGAGTACGACCCGAGGTCCACGGGGGTGATCCCGGTGTCGCCGGTCACGAGGCGGATGTCGTTGGTGGTGAGGCCGAAGACCTCGGCGATCATCGCGGCGAGAACGTCGTCGGAGCCCTGCCCGCAGTCCGTCGCGCCGCAGAACGCCACGACCGCGCCCGACCGGTCGAACTGCAGTTGCACGCCCGTGTGCGGCAGGTCGTTCCAGTAGATCGGGTGGCCGGCGCCCGTGAGATACGTCGAGCACGCGAGCCCGACGCCGCGCCCCGGCGGCATCTTTCCCCACTTCTCCCGGAATCCCGACCGCTTCACCACCTCTTCAATGCACCGCCTGAGCCCGCTCGTCCCGATCCGGAACCAGTTCGCCGTGATCGAGTTCGCCGGCGCCAGTTGCTTCAGCCTGAGCTCCGCCGGGAGTAAAAGACCTCTTCGCGCGTCAGGCAGATTTTCACCGGCCGGCCGGTCACCATCGCGGCCTTCGCGACGACGATCTCATGGTTGAACGGGTCCGTCTTCCCGCCGAAGCCGCCGCCGTTCGGGGTGGCGATCACGCGGATCAGGTGCGGCGGCATCGCCAGCGCCCGTGCCAGCGCCCGGTGTACGTAGTGCGGCGTCTGCGTGGACGACCACAGGCACAGCTTCCCGTCCGGGTCCACCATCCCCACCGCCGCGTGCTGCTCCAGCGGCAGATGCGTGTTCCCCTGGAAGAAAAACGTGTCCTCGAACACGCGGTCCGCCCCCGCGATCGCCGCGTCCACTTCCCCGAACTCCAGCGCCACCGCCTTGTGCACGTTCCCGTGGTCGCCGTAATCGTGAATCCGCGGTTCCGGCGTCTTCAGCGCCTCCTGCGGGTCCGAGATCGTCTTCAGCGGCTCGTACTCGACCTTCACCAGAAGCGCCGCCTCGATCGCGATTTCCTCAGACGTCGCCACCACCGCCGCCTCCGGGTCCCCCACGAACCGCACCTTCTCCCGGCACAACGGATGCTCGTCCTGCGACACGGGCAGGATCCCGTACGTGATCGGGAAGTCCGCCCCCGTGAGCACCGCCTTCACGCCCTCCATCGCGAGCGCTTTCGACGCGTCCACCGACTTGATCCGCCCGTGAGGCACCGTCGAGCGCACCAGCCGGCAATGCAGCATCCGCGAGAACACAAGGTCGTCCGCGAATTTCGTCTGCCCCATCACCTTCGCGCGCCCGTCCACCCGGCGCCGCGACTGGCCGATCACTTTCAGTTCTTTGGAAGCGCTCACTTTTTGACTCCGTCCGCGGCCATCTTCGCGGCCGCCGTCTCCACCGCTTCGAAGATCTGGATATACCCCGTGCACCGGCACAGGTTCCCCGCCAGCCCTTCGCAGATTTCCTTGCGCGTCGCCTTCGGCTTCGCATCGAGAAGCGCCTTCGCCGTGACGAGGAACCCGGGCGTGCAGTACCCGCACTGCGCCGCACCACAGTCCGCGAACGCCTCCTGAAGCGGATGCAGCCGCGCTTCATCGGCCAGGCCCTCGACGGTCGTGACCTTCGCGCCGTCGGCCTCGACCGCGAGCATGAGGCACGAGAGGACGGGTTTGCCGTCCACGAGGACCGCACACGCGCCGCACTCGCCGAGCTCGCAGCCGTGCTTGGTCCCGGTGAGGTTGAGGTCCTCGCGGAGGACCTCGAGAAGGGTCTTGTGTCCGCCGAATGTCACGTCGGTGGGGTCGCCGTTCACCGTCATTTTGACCCGCGCACGCCCCGTGACATCGGCGCCGGTCCCGTGTGGGTTGCTCATGGCCGTGAGGATGCGGAATGCGCAGGGGTCGATCAAGCACTATTTGAACCGGCGTTCAAATGTTGCAGGGCGGCCCCGCGCCCGGCGGAGCCCTGCTATAATGCCCTTCCTGCCTTTCCCTCCTCGAGGTTCCGCCGATGAGCAAGCCCGGACGGTACGCGCGACTCACTCAGCCCCTCGTCCGCGACGGCGGCCGCCACGGCCCGCTTCGCCCGGCGTCGTGGGAGGAAGCCTTCGACCGGGCCGCGAAAGGTCTCCGCGCCGTCACGGACGCCTATGGCCCGAAGGCGCTCGGGATGTTCAGCTGCTCGAAGGCGACCAACGAGATGAATTACGTCGCGCAGAAATTCATGCGCGCCATCTTCGGCAGCAACAATATCGACAGCTGCAACCGGACCTGACACGCTCCCAGTGTCGTCGGTCTGGCGACAGTCTTCGGCGCGGGCGGCGGGACGAACTCCTACGAGGAGATCGAGAAGACCGACGTCATCTTTCTCTGGGGCTCCAATGCCCGCGAGACGCACCCGATTTTCTTCCACCATCTCCTGAAGGGCGTCCGCAACGGAGCGCGGCTCTATGCCATTGATCCGCGCCGGACCAGCTCGGTGAAATGGGCGGACGTCTGGGCCGGGCTCGACGTCGGCTCCGATATCGCCCTCGCCAACGCCATCGGCCGCGAAATCATCGCCCTGGGCCTCGAGAACCGCGATTTCATCGAAAATGCCACTAACGGCTTCGAGGCGTACAAGGCCGGCGTCGAAAAATACACCCTCGCCTTCGCCGAGCGCGAAACCGGCGTCCCCGCGGCCGTCATCCGCGACATGGCCCGCGCCTGGGGCACCGCCAAAACCGGCATCCTCTGCTGGACCCTCGGCATCACCGAACACCACAACGCCGTCGATAACGTCCTCTCGCTCATCAGCCTCGCCCTCCTCACCGGCAAGGTCGGCCGCTACGCCTGCGGCCTCAACCCCCTCCGCGGCCAGAACAATGTCCAGGGCGGCGGCGACATGGGCGCCCTTCCCGACCGCCTCCCCGGCTTCCAGCACGTCGAGCACGACGTCTTCCGCGCGAAATTCGACCATGCGTGGAACGCCACCGTGCCCCCGAAGAAAGGCTGGAACCTCACGCAGATGTTCGAAGCGATGTCCCGCCGCGAACTGCGCGCCCTCTACGTCATCGGCGAAAACCCGCTTCAGTCCGAGGCCGACCAGAACCACGCCCGCCACCTGCTCGAGGGCCTCGACTTCATGATCGCGCAGGACATTTTCCTCACGAAAACCGCCGCGCTCGCCGACGTCGTCTTCCCCGCTTCCGCCGCCTGGTGCGAAACCGAAGGCACCGTCACGAACAGCGAGCGCCGCGTCCAGCGCGTCCGCAAGGCCATCGAGCCGCCGCCCGGCGCCCGCGACGACACCGCGATCCTTTTCGAGCTGGCGAAGCGGCTCGGGCACGACTGGGGGACGCCGGATTCGGAGAAGATCTGGGACGAGCTGCGGTCGCTGAGCCCGGTGCACGCGGGGATGAGCTACGCGCGGCTCGAGAAGCTCCACGGGCTCCAGTGGCCCTGCTACGACGAGTCCCACCCGGGCGAGCTGTTCCTGCACAGTCGGCTGTGGGAACGTCCGGTGAAGGGCCCGAGGGTGGCGTTCGTGCCGGTGGAGCACGAGCCGCCGGTTGAGAAGCTGTCGGCGGAATACCCGTTCCGGCTGACGACGGGGCGGCGGCTGGACGAATACAACACGGGAGTGCAGTCGGGCGGATACCGTTCGCCGATGCGCCGAAGCGAAAGTCTCGACATGTCGCCGGAGGATGGCGCAAAGCTCGGCGTGCGCGACGGGGAGATTGTCCGGGTGAGTTCGCGGCGCGGCACGGTGGACGTCAAGGCGCGCTTCGATGAGGGCCTGCGCCCTGGGCTGACGTTCATGACGCTGCACTTCCCCGACGACGTCGCCACGAACCTGCTCACGATCGACGCAACGGACCCGAAGTCGGGGACCGCGGAATTCAAGGCGGCGGCGGTGCGAGTGGAGCGCGTGGGACGCTGATGGATCTTCACATTCACGGGCCGGAGCCCACCGCGGACGAGCGCGCCGCCGTGGACAGCGTGCTCGGGCCGGCCGTCTCGGCGTGGGCCGGCGGGGCACGCGACCTCGAGGGCGAAGGGCGCACGACGAATCTCGGCGGCCACGAGGCGCGTTCGAGGCGCGACCTCCTCCTCCCCGCACTCCACGCCATCCAGGATCGCTTCGGCTGGATCCCCCAGGGCGCGCTGAACTACGTCTGCCGCCGGCTGACGGTGCCGCCGGCGGAAGCCTATGGCGTGGCGACGTTCTACCACCTCTTCTCGACCGCTCCGCGCCCCGCCGTCGTCGCGCACGTCTGCGACGACATCGCCTGCCGGGTCAAGGGGGGCGAAGCGCTGTGCCGCGAGATTGAGAAGCAGCTCGGGCCGGCGGGCTCGGGCCACGCAGGCACGCCGACCGGGTGGAAGCGCAGCCCGTGTCTCGGGCAATGCGAGCGAGCCCCGGCGGCGATGATCGTGCGGTCCGGTGAAAACGCCGGGACGTACACGGTGACGGAAACGACGGGCGCCGAGGAAATCATCGCGGCGCTCAACGGGGCGAGGCCGGCGGAGAATCTCGAGTCGATGCGCCGCTCGGTGCCACAGGCGGGACAAAGCGCTCTTCGCCTGCTCGGCCGCGTCGGGAGCGTCGAGCCGGGGAGTCTCGACGAATACCGCAGGAATGGCGGGTACGAGGCGTTGAAGCGGGCGGTCGAGCTGGGCCCGGCCGGTGTCATCGCGGAGGTGACGGCGTCCAAACTCGTCGGGCGCGGCGGCGCGATGTTCCCGACGGGACGCAAGTGGGACGCGGTGGCGAAAGAGCCGGCACGGCCGCACTACCTGGTCTGCAACGCCGACGAATCGGAGCCGGGGACGTTCAAGGACCGGCTGCTCATGGAAGGCGACCCGTTCGCCGTGATCGAGGGAATGACGATCGGCGGGTTCGCCACGGGCTGCGAGCGCGGGTTCATCTACATCCGCGGTGAGTATCCGCTTGCCCAGCTCCGCATCCAGAAGGCCATCGACCTCGCGCGCCACGGCGGCCTCCTCGGCCCCAACGTGATGAACGCCGGCTTCGCCTTCGACGTCGAAATCCGCCGCGGCGCCGGCGCCTATATCTGCGGCGAGGAAACCGCCCTTATCAATTCGATCGAAGGGAAACGCGGCGAGCCCCGCAACAAGCCGCCCTTCCCCGTCCAGGTCGGGCTGTTCGGCAAACCCACCCTCGTGAACAACGTCGAGACGCTCGCGAACATCCCGCTGATCCTCCGCGACGGCGGCGCGGCGTACGCGGGGACCGGCACGGCCGGCTCGAACGGGGTGAAACTGTTCTGCGTGTCGGGGCACGTCGTGCGCCCCGGGGTTTTCGAGGTCCCCTTCGGCCGCACGCTGCGCGAAGTCATCGCGCTTGCCGGCGGCGTCACCGGCGGAAAAGGCATCCGCGCCGTCCTTCTCGGCGGCGCCGCGGGGACGTTCGTCGGCCCCGACAAGCTCGACACCCCGCTCACCTTCGAAGGCACGCGCGCCATCGGCGCTTCCCTCGGCTCCGGCG
>JAIOPR010000129.1 GCA_021413805.1 Planctomycetota bacterium | reverse complement strand
CGTCGTGAGGGCGGGAGCTCGGGAGGCGGGAAGCCGTGGAGTGGCCCGCGTCGCGAAGGCGCTGGAGGCGGCGAGCGGCCGTCGTATGGCGGCCCGCGTCGTGAAGGTGGAAGCTCAGGCGGCGGGAAGCCGTGGAGCGGTCCGCGTCGCGAAGGCTCCGGTGGCGGCGACCGGCCGTCGTATGGCGGTCCGCGTCGCGAGGGCGGAAGCTCAGGCGGCGGGAAGCCGTGGAGCGGCCCGCGTCGCGAAGGCTCCGGCGGCGGCGACCGGCCGTCGTATGGCGGCCCGCGTCGTGAGGGCGGAAGCTCAGGCGGCGGGACACCGTGGAGCGGACCTCGCCCCGGCGGCGCTTCCGGCGGAGGCAAACCCTACGGTGGCCCCACCCGTGATGGCGGATCGTCCGAGGGCGGCTATCGCAGCAGCCCGCGCGGCGACCGCGGCAGCAGCCGAGGCGGCAAGCCGCCTGGTCGCGGCCCTCGGCCCCACGACAAGCGGTAGCTTTCCAGGTCCCCGGACTTTCCGGGGACGTCCGTTTGTTCGTCGTGATAGCCTTCCGGGCTCGTTCAGCCGACCGCGGCGCTGCACCCGCTCGCCCCGCACCTGACACCGTTTTCCACGGAGACGACCATGCGCTTCCTGCCCCTCCTCGCCCTCTCGATCCTCCTTGGCTGCGGCGGCGACCCGGAACCTGCGGGTGGGAAGAGCGGCGACAAGCCGGCGGGCGGGGAAAAGCCGGCGGGCGGCGAAGGCACGCAGGAGTCGCGCCCCGCGCCCGACACCACCTGGAAAAACATCCGCGCGCCGCGGAAGCCGGAGAACGCGTGGGACATCGCGGCGGCCGTCGAATCGCGCCAGCTCCAGAACGGCCTCACGGTCCTCGTTCGCGAACGCCACGGCGCCCCCGTCATCACCTGCCAGCTCGCCTTCAAGGTCGGCGCCGTCGATGAGCGCGACAAGGAACGCGGCATCGCCCATTTCCTCGAGCACATGCTCTTCAAGGGCTCCACCAGCTTCAAGAAGGGCGACATCGACGCCTACACCGCGAAAAACGGCGGCCAGAACAACGCGTACACCTCCCGCGACATGACGACGTTTCATTTCACGATGCCCGCTTCCGGCCTCGACGCCGCGCTGAAAATCCTCTCGGAAATGCTGGGGCAGTCGACGCTGGATGAAGGGGAATTCGAAGCGGAAAAGGGGCCGGTCTGCGAGGAGCTGAAGGCGGGGCTCGACAACCCATGGAGCCGGCTGTGGGAGCAGGCGCAGGCGGAGGTTTTCACGAAGCACCCGTACCACCATCCCGTGATCGGCTACGAACCCGAGATCCGCAAGATGACGCGGGCGCAGATGAAGGAGTTCTACGACAAGTACTACAAGCCCACGAACGCCGTGCTCGTCATCGTCGGCGACGTGGATCGCGAAGTGGTTTTCGGCAAGGTGAAGACCCTGTTCGCGAAGATCGCGACGGGGACGCCGGTGCCGAAGCTGGACGTGGTGGAGCCGCCGCAGGAAAAGGAGCGGCGGTGGGAGAAGGAAGAGGACGTCGAGGTGGACCGCCTGATCATGGCGTGGCGCGGTCCGGCGGCAGGGCAGGACGACGATTTCGCCTGCGACATCCTCTCGAGCATCCTCGGCGCGGGGCGCACGGCGCGGCTGCACCGCCGCCTCGTCGAGAAGGACCGCCTGGCGTCCGGTGCCGGGGCTTCCAATGACTCCGGGCGCTTCCCCGGTACTTTCGTCGTGGACGTCGAGTCGCTTCAGGGATCGGACCGGGGCAAGATCGAAGCGGCGATCGACGACGAGCTCGCGAAACTCGCGGCGGACGGGCCGACGGCCGAGGAGATTGCGAAGGCGCGCAACGGGACGATCGCGGCGTTTATTTTCCGCGCGGAGAGTGCGCAGTCGATGTCCGACACGCTGGCGACGTTTGCGTGCATGCAGAACGTCGATGCGCTCGGGTCGTACGTGGCGCGGATCGAGGCGGTCGGGGCGGACGCGGTGAAGGACGCGGCGAAGCGGATCCTGCGCAAGAAAACGCGGACAACGTGCTGGTCGATCGCGAAGGCCGACAAGGACGGCGTGGGCGACGCGACGGACGTCGAGCCGCGGCGCATCGGAAAAGACGGCGCCGCGCCGGCCGCTGCGGGCGCCTCCGTGAAACTCTCCGGCGCCAAACGCCTCGTGCTCGACAACGGGATGATCCTGCTGCTCCTCGAAAACCACGACCTCCCGATTTTCGCGGTGCAGACCTTTTCGCGCTCGGGGCAGACCTGCGAATCGGAGGACCACGCGGGCCTCGCGAACCTCACCGGCTCGCTCCTCGAGGACGGGACCGCGACGCGCACCGCCGAGCAGATCGCCGCGGCGATTGAAAATGTCGGCGGCCGGCTCTCGACGACCGCGACCGGGGTGGACGCCACCGTCGTCGCCAAGGACCAGGACCTCGCGCTCGACCTCACGTTCGACATCCTCGAGAACGCGGCCTTCCCCGAGGAGTGGGTCGATCGCCGCCGCGCCCTCCTCCTCAACGAAATCGCTTCCAAGCGCGACGACCCCACCCAGATGGCCCGCGAGGCCTTCATGGAGGCCGTCTACGCGCACCACCCGCTTCATCGCCCCGACACCGGCTACGAGGACACCGTCAAGTCCCTCACCCGCGACGACTGCGTCCGCCATTTCAAAAAGTTCTTCATTCCCAACAACACCATCGTCGCCGTCGTCGGCGATTTCGACCCGGCCAAAGTCGAAGCGCGCATCCGCGAGCTGACGAAGTCCTGGAAGCTCCAGCTCCTCGACTTCCCCGATTTCCCCAAGGCCGAGAACGGCGCGGGCGGATCGAAGGGCGTTTCTCTCCCCGACAGCAACCAGGTCAACGTCTTCCTCGGCCACGTCGGCATCCGCCGCGACGATCCCGACTATTTCCCGCTTCTCGTGATGGACCACGTCTTCGGCACGGGCAGCGGTTTCACCGACCGCCTGTCAAAGACGGTGCGCGACGAAAAGGGGCTCGTCTACTGGATCGGCGCTTCCGTCGCGCTCGGCGCCGGCATCGAGCCGGGGACGTTCCGGGCAGGGTTTGCCTGCGAGCCGGCGCACTACGGGGAAGCGCTCTCGATGGTGCGGGCGGAGATCGACCGGATCAGGAAGGACCTGGTGCCGGTGGCGGAGATGGATGCGGCGAAGGCGTACATGACGGGGAGTTTCGCGCTCGGGATGGAGACGAACGCGCAGATGGCGGACTGGCTGGTCTCCGTCGAGCGGTACGGGCTGGGGCTGGACTACCCGGAGAAATTCGCGGAAAGGGTGAAGGCCGTGACGCCGGAGCAGGTGCTGGCCGCGGCGCAGAAGCATCTGGATCCGAAGGCGCTGTGGCTTGTCGTGTCGGGTCCGGTGGATGAGAAGGGGGAGTTGAAGAAGAAGTAGGGGGCTGGGAGGGAACGGCAAGGGCCAAATCCCAACTCCAAATCCCAAATTGGCGGGAAGCGCGACAAGGGCTGGATCGGACTCTTTCCACGCGAAGTTGTATCTGCGGCCGTTTCAGCGTGATCGGCCGTGATCAGCGTCCGCCCTGCTTCAAAATACCTCTACAACCTCGGACGCAGATCACAACGGATTTCGCGGAAACGTCGCGGATAAAGCCCTTCCTCAAAACCTCAGCGACACATAAGCCCCCAGCGACCAGTAATCCATATTCAGCCGCCCGGGCAGGTTCCCCGAGGGATCGTCCACCTTGATGTCGTGCGCGACCCACGTGTAAATCCACTCCACCCCGAACGTCACCCGCGCGTCCGCCGCGCCGAACTCGACGCCCGCACCGCCCCGCACGATCGGCCCGCCGCTCGTGTGCTTGAGGTCGATCGGCGCGTCGGCTTCCTCTTTCACGTGCAGCGACGCGAACCCCAGCCCGCCGATCAGCATCGGGCGGCACCACGGAAGCGGCCACGGGATCTTCGCGTCGATGTGCGTGATGTCGAGCCGTACCTGGAGGTAAATCGGGATCAGGTTCGCGCGCCCCAGGTCTACGACGCTTCCGTCGTGCCCGTGCGCCGGCAGCCCCGTGATCAGGTAATCCGCCCCGAACTCCAGCTCCGCCCACCGGTTCACGCGGAACCCGACTCGCAACCCGCCGCCCCCCGTGTCGTCCACGTCGCGCGACTGGAGGAAGAAGTCGTACTCGCCATGAAGCGTGATCGAGAAACGGTTCGGGATATACGAATCCGTCTCCTTGTCGTCCTCCGCCCCTTCGTCCGGCGCCGTGTCGATCGCGTACGCCGATGAAGCCGCAAGGGCGAGGAAGAGGGCGATGGCGCGCGGGAGCCGCATGGGGAGCCTTTCGATGGGGGTGCGCGGGGTGCGCGAGGAAATCTTAGGGGGCGCGGGGGGGGCGTCAAACGTAATGTCGATGCGGGCCCTCGACCAGGCGACTGACGGCCTCGCCCGTCACCTACTTGATCAACCCGGCGCCTTTCGCGTCACACCACAGTCGAAGTCCGACCCGGAGGGGGCCGGCCAGGTGCTCCGGGTTGGGGCACACGACCGTGCATGAGTCGTCCGTCACCGAGGTCACGTGAAACGTAGCGATCCCGATCTCGTCCTGCGCGATATCGATGTTCATTCCGACGAAGGCCCCTCTGGAAGCGCCGAAGTCGGCGACCGCGCTGCCGTCGGCCTTGACCTCCGTGAGTTGTGCACGAACGGGTTCACGCAAAATCCAACTCGTGATCGGATGGGGCAGCGACAACCCTCCTGTATCCGGCTCCGAACCATCGTCAGGCCGCTCACAAACAAAGAAAAAGGAGGATGCATTTCGACGGAATTCCGGACCTCCCCAATTGACGAAATTGCATAGCGATACCAAGTCCTGGAGTGTGAGCAGCAGGATCCCACGGTTCCACCAGACCGGAACGCAGACGCAAGACTTCCCCGTCAGAACTCCGACCGCCGACACGGATTCGAATACGAGGTTGCCATCGGCGACGGTGACGACTCCCCGCGAATGGCTCCCGGGTGGTATGCAACCCATCCAAGTGCAGTCCCAGTGACCCTGACGATCGATCGCCAGAGAAGCGCCGCCTTCGCCAATGCGCTGCGTGTAGCTCCCCGCGACGGCGAGGATTGAGAGTGGCGATCCATCCGCCGCCGAGGCCACAGGCAGGCGGGCCTTCTGTGTGTCACTGAATGGGAGCAACTCAGTATCGACCATGCCGAAAGTTCTCGCGCTGCGCGCGGGGGTGGGCAGTTTCCCGTCACTCTTCCTCGCAATAAACCAAATCCCGCCGATGCTCGCTCCGACGAGTAAGACGGCAAGGAAGATTCGGAACGGTGGGGACATGGCTCAAGTGTACCTGCCGGATCGGATTTCCTTGCGACCCCGCTTCCACGGTCTATAATTCGCGGCTCGGCGGACACGCGTCCGATCCACTCCTAAGTTATTGTGCGATAAGGGCTTGCGATGCGCGCAAAACTCGCGCTTGAGGACGGGACCGTCTTCAACGGCACTTCTTTCGGCGCTGAAGGCGAGCGGTTTGGCGAAGTGGTCTTCAACACTTCCATGACGGGGTATCAGGAAATCCTGACGGACCCGTCGTACCGCGGGCAGATCGTGACGATGACGTACCCGCTGATCGGGAATTACGGCGTGAACGGCGCGGACATCGAAGCGCGCGGGCCGCAGGCCGAGGGGTTTGTGGTGAGGGAGTCGTCGCGCGTGCGTTCGAACTTCCGGTCCACGGAGGATCTCGCGACGTACCTGAAGAAGGCCGGCGTGGTCGGGATCGAGGGCGTGGACACGCGGCTTGTGACGCTGCGCCTGCGGAAACACGGGGCGCTTCGCGGAGTCATCTCGACGGCGGACCTGGACGACGAGAGCCTGGTGAACAAGGCGAAGAACTCGCCCGCGATGGCGGGGCGGGATCTTGTGAAGGAAGTGACCTCGAAGCAGTCGTACGCGTGGACGGAGCGGTCGGAAGGGCCGCTCGCGCCGGCGTCGTTGCCCGCGGCGGCGCCGGATTTGTATCGCGTGGCGGCGATCGACTACGGGGTGAAGTACAGCTCGCTTCGGCATCTCACGCGGCTCGGGTGCAAGCTGACGGTGCTGCCTGCGACGGCGACGAGCAAGCAGGTGCTCGACCTGAAGCCGGACGGCGTCTTCCTCTCGAACGGCCCCGGCGACCCGGCGGCGCTGGACTACGCTTCGTCGTGCGTCCGCGAGCTCGCCGGCAAGGTCCCGATCTTCGGCATCTGCCTCGGGCACCAGATCATCGGGCACGCGATGGGCGGGAAGACGTTCAAGCTCAAGTTCGGGCACCACGGCGGGAATCATCCTGTGAAGGACCTCCGCACGGGCAAGGTCGAGATCACGGCGCAGAACCACGGGTTCGCGGTCGATCCCGACTCCCTCGGAAAAACCGGTTTGGAAGTCACGCACATCAACCTCAACGACCAGACCGTCGAGGGCATGGCGCACAAGTCCCTCCCGATCTTCTGCGTCCAGTACCACCCCGAGGCCGGCCCCGGCCCGCACGACACCCTGTACCTCTTCCGCAATTTCAACCAGATGATGGCCGGCGGCGCCAAATGAGCGTGCGCTGCGTCATCGGGGTGCAGTGGGGCGACGAGGGCAAGGGGAAGATCGTCGATCTGCTCGCGGAGGAAAGCGATGTCGTCGTCCGCTACCAGGGCGGCGGCAACGCGGGCCACACGGTCGTCGTCGGGCGCGAGAAGTTCGTGCTGCACCTCATCCCCAGCGGGATCCTCCACCGCCGCGCCTGCGTCGTCGGCAACGGCGTCGTCGTCGATCCCGAACAGCTCTTCGCCGAAATGGCCGACCTCGAGGCCAAAGGCGTCAAGGTCCGCGGGCACCTCTTCATCTCCGACCGCGCAAACGTCGTCTTCCCGTACCACAAGGCGATCGACCGTGCGGGTGAAATGAAGCGCGGGATCACGAAGATCGGCACGACCGGCCGCGGGATCGGGCCGTGCTACGCCGACAAGTACGCCCGGAACGGCATCCGCATCGTGGACCTCTACGACCGCGAGCTGTTCGAAGCGCGCCTGAAGGTGAACGTCGAGGAGAAGAACTACCTTCTCGCCGGGCTGGGCGCGGAGACGCTGAATTACGCGAAGATCCTGCGCGAGTACACGGCGTTTGCGAAGCGGCTGAAGCCGTTCGTGGCGGACACGGTGACGATGGTGAACGACGCGATCGACCACAAGAAGCGGGTGCTGTTCGAGGCGGCGCAGGGCGCGTTGCTCGACATCGACCACGGCACCTACCCGTACGTCACGTCGTCGAACAGCGACGCCACGGGCATTTCCAGCGGCGCCGGCGTCCCGCCCGGCTGCGTCCGCGACGTCATCGGCGTCGCCAAGGCCTACACGACGCGCGTGGGCAGCGGCCCGTTCCCGACCGAGCTCGACAACGCGCTCGGCGAGAAGATCCGCCAGATCGGCTCCGAGTTCGGCTCGACCACCGGCCGTCCGCGCCGCACGGGCTGGTTCGACCTCGTCGGCTGCCGCCACGCGATCCGCACCAGCGGCGTCAGCGAGCTCGCCGTCACCAAGCTCGACGTCCTCGATTCCTTCGACACCATCCGCATCTGCACCGGCTACAAAGTCGGCAAGAAGGTCCTCAAGGATTTCCCCGCCGACCTGCGCAGCCTCGAGACCGCCAAGCCCGTCTACCGCGACGTCCGCGGCTGGAAGACGCCGACGGTCGGGGCGCGAAAGTTGGTCGATCTGCCGGCAGCAGCGAGGGCGTACCTGAGGGATCTCGAGCACTCGCTCGGCTGCGTCGTCAGCATGGTCAGCGTCGGGCCGGAGCGGAAGCAGACCGTCGTCACCGGCGGACGAATCTAGATCCGCATTCCGGCAAATGAACGCTCCAGGCCCGCAAAATCCACCTTCCCGGCCTCGGAAGGCAAATGCATCTCCGGCCTGATCTTCGTCGCCATCAAATGGAGCGTTCCGGGCTTGAGTGCCTCGATGCCCACGACGTTGTCCTGATCGTCCAGATCGACGATGAGCGCGTTCTCGATGAGCTCGACGGTCCGGTGCACCTTGGCGGTGCCGAATCGGACGTAGAGAACGCCGACCGGATCGACTTCGACGACAATGCTCATGGGCGTTTCTCCACGGGATAGACGGTGATGACCAGCACGCCGTCTCCCTGACGAATGAAGTGTACCTTGATTCTCCTGGAGCCGACTTCTCGAATAGCGACGGTGCGCCCGGGGATATCCGGATCCGGGAATTCGATTTGAGGCCTTTCCAGGACGGATCGAATGTCTTCTTCGCTGATGTCGCGTTCTCGCATTCGAATGAGCGCGTGCCAGGCAAAGCTCAGCTGCATGCTGTCTCTCGCCGTTGCGGAATCGCCCTTCACTTCTCCGAAGCAATCTTCGTGAGCCGCGTCAGGGCCAACCCGGCGAGCCTAGGGATTGGACGCGGGAAACGCAATCCGCTCCCCGAGGAATTCAAGCGCGCAGAGCCTGATTGCCTCAGGCATGGCGGAACGGTCGATGCCCCCTGAGGATCCGCTTCACGCGAACGGGTCCAGCACCTTCACCTTTGCTTTCCGGAAGTCCCGCACGTTCCGCGTCGCAACAGTGAGGCCGTGCTGAAGCGCCGTCGCGGCGATAAGGCTGTCCTTCACGGGCATCGCTTCGCCTGCGCGGCGCAGATCGGCGAGAAGCTGGGCCCAGCGGAGGCCGGTGGCGGCGTCCCAGGCGAGGCAGTTCACACGGGCGACGCCCTCCTGGAACCAGTCCTCCAGTTTGCGGCGGCGGGCGCCGGCGGGGAGGAGGAGGATGCCGAAGCGGATCTCGCCGAGGACGACGGGATTTACGACGAGGTGACTTTCGTGGCGGGCGAGCCAGTCCGTCACGCGCGGATCGGGGGCAGGCTTCGTGACCTCGCTCAGGACGTTGGCATCCACGAGCCAGTTCACAGCGCGTCCGTCGATTCGGATTCGATCGGGACGAAATAGCCCTTGGCGGGGCAGGACCGCAGCCAGCCGACGAGACCTTCGTTCGGGCCGCGCTTGCGCCGGACGATGCGGTAATCGCCGCGGGCGAGGCGGACGACGTCGAACACCTGGCCGGGGGCGATTCCGTCGCGCTTGCGGAAATCGGCGGGAAGCACGATCTGGCCCTTGGTGGAAACGGTAGTGGTCATGGCACGTAGGATAGCGTCTTACCGACTCCCATTCAAGGCGCGGTTCGCAACGCCGGACTCAATCATTGACCCCCGCGCGATTTCGATCAACATCCGTCCCTCTTCTCCCCATCGAGGAACGATCCATGCGTCATGCCGCCACGATTGCCCTGCTCGCCGCCGCCGTCCTCCTGTCCGCCTGCGGCAAAAAGGAATCCGATTCGAACTCTTCGTCATCTTCCTCCTCCGGGAGCTCGTCCACCGCTTCCGATAACCCCTCTGGCCTCGACGCCTCCAAGGACCTCTCCGCCGACCTGAAGAAACTGATGGAGTCGGCGTACGGCTGGTCGGCCAGCGACCAGGCGCGGCTGAAGGCGCTGATCAAGACGTTCGCGCTGCCGGGGCAGGAGGCGTGGTTCAAGAAAACGTTTGGGGACGAGATCGGGGGACAGCGCGCTTCGAAGTACGCCGAGATGATGCCGAAGATGGAAGAGGGCGTGATGGGGTTCATCGAGGGGGCGCACAAGGAGAACCAGACGGCCGTGACGGTGGTGCATCTCACGGACCCGGCGGACCCGGAAGCGAAGGGCGCGCAGTCGGAAGCGCTGAAGTCGATGAAGGCGCCTGTCGCGCTGTACACGGTCTATTTCAAGGTGCCGGGCGAGCCGCTCGGCAAGAGCCTGTGGTCGTTCGTGTACGCGGACGGGGCGTTCCGGTTGATGGGGAAGTAGCGCCGGTTCAGCGGGGGGCGGCGGCGAGCCGTTTGCGCGCGGCGCCGACCGCTTCCCAGGCGGCGCCTTGCACGAGCGGGGCGTCGGCGGGCGCGACGCCGACGGTGGTGCCGCCGGAAGTGGTGACGGAAGCGGGGAGGCCGGCGGGGGACTTGTCGTAGAGCGTTGCGAAGAACGTGCAGGCGATGAGGTAGGTCCCGGCGGGGGTCGGGTGGCCGTTCAGGTCGGCGTAGAAGGCGAATTTCGGGTTGGTCTTCCAGACGATCTCGAGCGCCATTCCTGCCGGGGAAACCGTCGCG
>JAIOPR010000084.1 GCA_021413805.1 Planctomycetota bacterium | reverse complement strand
GCCGCGGCGGGCGCGCGGCATTTCTCGAACGGGTCGTCGCCTTTGCCGAGCAGCGCTGAACCAGCGAGCCGGCCGAGGCCAAGCGCGCCGCCCCAGACGAGGGCCACCGTCAGGCCTTCCATGGCGACGGTCAGCGCCCAGCTGCCGGTCGCGCTCAACGCGCCGAGCCGCGCAAGCGCAGCGAGCGCGGCTGCGGAGAACGCGAGGAATGGGATGACGGGAAGGAGGCGGTTCACGGGGGGATGCTAACCACGGAGAAGGACGGCGGGAACGGTGGACACTGGAGTGGGGTTAAAGGCTTTAACCACAGAGGCACAGAGGCACAGAGGAAAAAAACGGCGCGGACTTTGAACTGCCGTGCGAAGCGCCGGACACGTTCCCGTTTTTCATTCAAAGTCGTTCTCTGTGCCTCTGTGACTCTGTGGTTCCGCCTTTCTTTTTTTTGATGTCCACCTCTCCTCCATTGACGCACCGCGTTATCCGGATCTTTGGCGAAATATTTCAGGTCCGCTAAAGGGGGCATTTACGGGGTGTGAATGCGATGCAAGCGGGCGTTTATGGAGGTTCTCCCTCGGAGAACGCCCCTTGGAGGGCCGGATTGTGAACAAGTTTTCGGGAGGCGAATCGTGGCGGCGGGCATGGGTGCAGGCAAGCGAATCGCAAATACCTTATTCACAATGACTTACGGTGATTCGCAAGACTGCAATACCCCTTCCCGCCGGTTTTCCCCCGTGTGTGGAAAACCTGTGGAAAGTCGCCTCTTCGCCCTCCCGAATTGCTCGTTTTCTCCCTCTTTTCCGCACATTCGCCGCGCCCTCGTTTCCTTGACACCGGACTCTTCGTTTATTCCTCCTCCCGTTTCACCCCTCTTTCGGGCACCGAAATCAAAACCTGCGTCCCCGGGACGCTCACCAGCCCGCTCACGCTCCTCCATCCGAGCATCCCGTCCGACACATGCGCCTTCTTGGCCTCGCCGCTGCGCACCGTGATCTTGCCTTCAAATCCTTTCACGGCCTTCACCACCTCGCGCAGCCCGTGCCCCCGCCCCGGGTCGTCGTGCCGCGACCGGTGATCCTCGAACGCGGCCTTGATCGCTTCCAGGTCGCTCCCAAAACGCTCCCCGTACGACGCCCGCACCCCGCGGCCCGCGTCGGCGACGGCGATTTTCAGGATATTGCGGCCCCGGAATTTGTACCGGTGGATCGCGACCCAGCCGGGGCCGCAGGCGTGCTCGGGGATGTTGTGGCAGAGCTCGGCGAGGGTGATCGTGAAACGAGCAGCGTCCTTCGCTGTGAAGTGCAAGTGCCTTGCGAGGAATTCCGGGGCGCGGCCGTGGAGGCGTTCGAGAAGGGCGGCGACGTCCGCGTCGGTTTCGATGCGCGTGAAGGCCAGGAGCGAATCGGAGTCGCGCTCCGGCGGCGGCCCGCCTTCGAGCGCGGCGGTGAACCCGACGCGGCGGAGCCACGAGCGGACCACGAGCGTCTGCGGCGGGATCCAGGCGCCGCCGCTGTGAAGATGCACGAGCAGGATCGCCGCGACCGGGAGATCGACGTGTTCGGCGCGGGAAAGATCGACGGCGGCGCCGCGCGAGGCGACGAGAAGGCGGTCGAGGTCGTCCTGGTAGAGCTTCATTCGGCGGCCTGAAACCTCACGAGGAACGTCGTCCCCGCCGGCCCCGTCTCGAACTCGACTTTGCCGCCCATCTCCTCCGCCAGCTTCTTCACCGTCGCCAGCCCCAGCCCGGTCCCGCCCGCCTTGTCGCTGTTGAACGCCTCGAACAGCTTTTCGCGCATCGCCTCGGGAATTCCGCCTCCCGTGTCCGCGACGCGCAGCTCGGCGGGCGCCTGGACGCGCACGGTCACTCGTCCGCCGGCGGGCGTCGCCTCGAGCGCGTTCGCGACGAGGTTGTCCACGATGCGGCGGGCGCGCCCTGCGTCGCCGGTGAAACGCGCCGGGGCGAACGTGGACTCCAGCGCCACGCCGCGGTGCTCGGCGCGCGACTGGAACAGCTCGAGGGCTTCTTTCGCGACCGCCGCGAGGTCCACGCGCTCCTTTTTCGGCGGCTCCGGCGAAGCGAGGGCCATCAGCTCGCCGATCGAGACCTCGAGGCGCTTTACTTCCGTCACGATCCGCTGGAGAACTTCGCGGCGGCGCGGGTCCTTTTCGTCGCGTTCGAGCATCTGGGCCATCATGAGGACGCCGGCGAGCGGGTTGCGGAGGTCGTGGGCGACGCCGGCCGCGACGCGCCCGGCCTCGGCCCAACGCTCGTCCTCGCGCTGCTTCCGGAGCGCGGCCTGCATCGAGTTGAACGCCGTTGCGAGCGCGCCGAACTCGTCTGCGCCCGGGAACGGGACGTCCTGCGACAGGTCGCCCTTCTCGATCCGCCGCGCGCCGGCCACCAGCGCGCCGACCGGGCGCAACAGCGAAGCGCCGAGCCAGAGGCCGAGCACCGTGACCCCCAGCACCGCGCCCCCCGCGAGCCACCACAGCGGCCGCACCGCTTCCGACTTCGCCGCTTCCAGCTTCTCCGCCTCAAACGCGAACACCAGCGTCGTGTCCCCCTCCGTCACCGCCACCACCCGGAACCGCCCGCTCTCGGCGAACGGCGCCGCCGCCCGCGCGGCCTTCGACACCGCCTCGGACTCCTCACGTGCGAGCGTCGATCCCCTCACCCGCCCCGCCAGCACCTCCACCACCTCCGCGTCCACCACCGCCTTTACACGCCCCAGCATCTCCGGCCCCACGAACCCGCTCTTCAACATCAACCCCCCCACCGTCTTCGCCTGCTCCAGCGCCCTCTCCTCCGCCATCCGCCGCGCCTGCGTCGCCGCCCCCCACAACAAGAGCGCCGACGTCGCCGCAAACAGCGCGAGAAACGCCGCGACCAGCCGTACCGAAGCGCTTCGCATCATGCGAGCAACCCCGGCAGATTTCGAAGCGCCTCGAGCGTGCGGGCGCCGTGCCATGTCAGGAGGGAGCCGTCGAACAGCCGGGCAGGGATGTCCTTGAGCGAGGGAATTTCCGCGCGGAGGGCATCGACATGCGATTGCTCGAACCGGAAAGGTTCGTCGGGGAAGAGGAGGATTTCGGGGCGCGCGGCGGCGATGGCGGCGGCGTCCACGGGGAACCACGAGCGGGGGGCCGCGGCGAACGCGTTGTCCAGCCCGAGGAGGCGCATGAGGTCGGTGGGGTAACAGTTCCCGCCGAGCGTCCACCACGGGTCGCGCCAGATGAACGCGACGGCGCGTCGGCGAGGTGCGGGACGGAGGGCGGCGGATTCGCTTTCAATGGCGGCCGCGAGATCTTCCGCGCGTTTGGGATCACCGCCCGCCGCCGCGGCGAGCTGCCTCACGAACGGCGCGACGTCGGCGACGCGGCGCGGGTCGGCGACGAGCACCGGCGCGAACGCTTCGATCGCCTCGACATCCTCGCGGCGGTTTTCATCGCGGCAGGCGAGGACGAGGTCGGGCGCGGCGGCGCGGATCCGCGCGAGGTCGGGGTTTTTCGTGCCGCCCATCATCGGGGAGGCCTCCCCGCCGGCGGGGACGGGGCACCAGGAGGTCCGGCCGACGACGCGGGAAGCGAGCCCGAGCGCGTAGAGGGTTTCCGTCCCGCTGGGGTACAGGGAGACGATCCGCCGGGGTGGAGCGGCGAGCGTGGTGCCGCGAAATTCGAGGAGGTCGGTGGACATTGGTTCTGCTCACGCCCTCAGAACTTGAATTCCTTCTCCGCCGCGACCGTCGCCTTCGTCTCGTCCTGCTCCGGCGACAGCTTGTAGAGCAGCCGGACCTTCACCGTCCCCGTCGCTGCCTTCGCGTCGAAATCGAGAGAGCGGGTTTCCTTCGGTTTGAGGCGGTTGTCCTTCTTCCGCAGGTCGAACGTCTCGCGGTAACTGGCCGCTTCCTTGCCGTCGGCGCCCGTGACCACCACCACGAGCACAACCTCACGCTCGCCGCCGCCGGGGAAATTGTGGCCGGCGCCGGAGTTCGTGACCTTGACCGTCACCTTGCCGGCGGCAACCGAAGCCTCGACCGTGGCGGCCTTCTTCACGAACTCCGCGTCGTGCGCCCCCGGCATCGTGTGTTTGTGCGCCTCCCGGGGCATCGCGCCTTTTTTGTCGAAGACGGCGCGCTTCACCGCCGGCATGTGGCACGACTGGCAGGTTTTCCCGTCCTTCGCGTAGTCGCTGGCTTTCCAGGAGTCGTACTGGTTGTGGTCCTTGTCGGTGCCGTGGCAGGAGATGCAGGTCTTCGGATCCGTCTCCATCGACTTGTCCGTCTTGTTGGGGTGACTCTTGATGGCCGCGTCGGCGGCGTACGGGCCGACGATCGTGCCGATCTCCTCGGGCTTCGCGCCGGGTATCTGGTGGCACGAGATGCACGCGACACCCTCGGACTGGTTCTTCGCCCGGAGCGTCGGCGCCTTCCCGAGCACGGTCTGCGTCGGGTTGGGGACGTGGCAGGGATTGCAGCTCGCCTGCTTGTCCTTCGGCGTTGCGTTTTTCGCGGCGATGTAGACCTCGTCCGTCCACGCCATCCCGTGGTACGAATCCGCCCACTCCGTCACGTACTGCGCGTGGCAGAGCTGGCAGCCGTTCAGCACCGCCGGCACACTCTGCGGCCCGCCCTCCGTCGCCGCTTCCCGCGGCGCCAGCACGACGGCCGCGATGCCGGCCACGACCGCCGCCGCATGCAGGAATCGAAGTCGGCTCATTCGCGCTTCATCCGCAGCACCTCGAGCACGTAGATCTTCTGCTCGAAATCCTGGTGGTGAAGGATCACGTCGTCCACCCCGTCGCCGTTCAGGTCGGTGATGAGCGCGGGCTCGCTGGCCATGCCGCGCGTGTCACGGGTCGGGATCTTGCGGTCCACCGCCTTGCTGAACACCCCGCCCGGCTGGCCGAAGCGGATCCACAGCTCGTCGTCCACTTCCTTTGTCAGCATGTCGTCGAGCCCGTCGCCGTTGACGTCGCCGA
>JAIOPR010000121.1 GCA_021413805.1 Planctomycetota bacterium | reverse complement strand
CGCGAAGCGCTCGTCCCGGGGCCGGCGATCGGCGAAGGAGCGGTCGTGGGGGTCACGACGCGCGATGGACGGGTGCTCGCCACCGGATTCTGGGACACGCGCTCCCCCATCGCCGTGCGCGTGCTGGCCGTCGGCGAATTGCGCGACGCCGAAGCGGAAATCGACCGCCGCCTCAAGGCCGCGCTGAAACGCCGGCTCGACCATTTCGACTTCGCACGCACCAACGCCTTCCGCTGGGTCCATGGCGAGGCCGACCGGCTCCCCGGGCTCCACCTCGACCTCTACGATTCCGTCGCCGTCGCGCGCCTCGACGGCCAGGGCGCACAGGCGTTCTACTCCGATCTGGGGAAGCGCCTTGAGCGGGCCGCGGGGCCGCTTCGCCTCGAAGCGGTCGTCGATCGGTTGAGCGGCGAGCCGCTCCTCGGCGCGCCACCCGCCTCTCTCGTCGTCCGCGAAAACGGCGTTCTCTTCGAAGTCTCCCCCGGCAAGGGCGGCAAAGGCGGGCTTTTCCTCGACCAGCGCGAAAACCGCGAGGAAGTCGAGCGGCGGGCGAAAGGGCTCGCGGTCCTGAACCTCTTCAGCGCGAGCGGCGGCTTCTCGCTCTACGCAGCGCGCGGCGGCGCGGCCTCGACGGACACGGTGGACATTTCACGGCACGCCCTCGCGGCGGCGCGGCGCAATTTCCGGCTCAACGACCTGACGCTGGAAAACGCCCGTTTCTACAAGGCCGACGCGTTCGATTTCCTGGAAGCGGCGGCGCGGGCGCGGAAGAAATGGGGATTGGTCATCTCGGACCCACCGAGTTTCGCGCCGAACCGGGCGTCGGTCGGCCGCGCGATGAAGGCCTACGACCGGCTGCACCGCCTGTGTGCGGCCGTGACGGCGCCCGGCGGGACGCTGTGTGCGGCGTCGTGCTCGAGCCACGTGGGGGAAGCGGATTTCGTGGCGAGCGTGCGCTTCGGGGTCCAGGCGGCGGGGCGGAAATTCGTGCTGGAGGAAACGCGCGGCGCGGCGGCGGACCACCCGGTGCTGAAAGCGTTCCCCGAGGGGGACTACCTGAAGTTCGTGATCGGGACGGTGGCCTAGTCACCCTCGAACGCCGCGCACAGGATGTGCCCGACGCTGGAGTGGCACTCCTGCACGATCGCCGTCTCCGCGCTCGGGACCCGGAGGCAGAGATCCACGATTTCCGCCAGCGCGCCGCCGTCTTCCCCGGTGAAGCCGATCGTCCGCGCGCCGAGCATCTTCGCGGTCGCCGCTGCCGCGATGACGTTCTTCGAATTCCCGGAGGTCGAGATGCACACGACGACGTCCTTCGGCTTGACCAGCGCTTCCACCTGTCGCGAGAAGACTTTCTCGAAGCCGAGGTCGTTCCCCGCCGCGGTCAGCGCCGAGGTATCCGTCGTGAGCGCGACGGCCGCGATCGCCGGGCGGTCCTTCTTGTAGCGGACGACGAGTTCGGTCGCCCAGTGCTGCGCGTCGGCCGCGGAGCCGCCGTTGCCGCAGAAGAAGATCGTCGCGCCCTTGGCCGAGGCTTCCCGCACGGATGAAACGAGCCGGGCGATTTCGTCGAGCATGGACGTCAGGATTTCCGTTTTTGCCGCGATAGAAGCCTTGAAATGCGACTCGGCGAGTTTGCGGACCTTGAGCATTCCGGGGGTCAGGAACAGCGTGGTCGCTAGTTCGGGCTTGCGTGGGGGCTTGGGCATTTCCCAACCGTACCCGTCTCACGGGGTGCGATTCGAGCTTTTTTCAAATTGAAAATTGGGGCTCTTCCGAATCCCGTACGGGTCGATGAGCCCCCCGGACGCCGCTTGTTCCCCTGCCCCTCCAACCCGGAGCCTGGAGTGAAAAAGTGCTGAACGACATGACACGGAACGCACGGAAGGGCACGGAGAACGGCGAGACGAGGGAGAACGGCTTCCTGCTTTTTTGAGTTCGCGACCGCGACAGCTTGACTTTTCAGCGCACGAATCCTCGTGTCGCTCTTCTCCGTGCCCATCCGTGCGTTCCGTGTGATGCCGTTGCTGGAGACCAACGCAGGGAATCCGGGCTCCCGTCGCGCCGGCCGTTCAGTTCTTCTTCCGTATCTTCTTCACCATATTCGTCGTCGAAACCCCCTCCGCCAGCGGCGCCACCGCCACTCGCCCGCCCCAACCTTTCACCACTTCCGCCCCCACGACCTCGTCCGGCTTGTAATCTCCGCCTTTCACCAGCACGTCGGGCTTCAGCTTCTTCAGCAGGTCAACCGGCGTCTTCTCGCCGAAGATGACCACATAGTCCACGTCCTCGAGCGCCGCCAGGACCTGCGCCCGCTCGTTCTCGCCGACGATCGGCCGGTCCGGGCCTTTCAACGTCTTCACGCTCGCGTCGCTGTTGATCCCGACGACAAGCACGTCGCCTTGCGCCCTTGCAAACCGAAGTGTCCTCAGGTGGCCGACGTGCAGCACGTCGAAGCAGCCGTTCGTGAAGGCGACCGTCTGCTGGCGGTCGCGGTGCTCCTTCATCCGCGCCTGCAGCTCTTCGACCGTGCGGATCTTCGCGGTGCGCAGCTCGTGCTCTTCGCCGAGATCCTCCATGATTTCCTGCCGCGTCACCGTCGCGACGCCGACTTTCGTGACCGCAATTCCACCCGCGGTGTTCGCGAGGCGGACGGCGTCCTCGGGCGAAGCGCCGCAGGCGAGGGCAAGGCCGAGCGTCGCGACGCTGGTGTCGCCGGCGCCCGCAACGTCGTAAACCTGCCGCGGCCGCGCCGCGACGTGCAGCGGCTTGCCCCCGGGCCGGAAAAGCGACATCCCCTTGTCGCCGCGCGTCACGAGGACGAATTCGCAGCCGAGCTCACTCAGCAGCGACTCCGCGGCCTGCCGGATTTCGTCGTCAGTCCCCGCGGGCATCCCCGTCGCGATCCGCAGCTCCTTGAGGTTAGGCGCGACCGCCGTGCATCCCCAGTACTTGCCGTAGCTGTCGCCCTTCGGCCCCACAATCACCGGCTTGCCGCGCTTCTTCCCCGCCTTCATCACCGCCGAGAGCACGGCGTCCGTCAGCACGCCCTTGTTGTAGTCGCTGATCACCACCAGGTCGCACTTCGCCACCTGCTTGTCAATCCGCTTGATCAGCTCGCGCTCGGACTTCGGCGCCAGCGCGCTTGTTTTCTCGCGGTCCACGCGGAGCATCTGCTGCGACTGCGCGATGCAGCGCGTTTTGATGGGGGTGGGCTTGGAAGCGTCGGTCACGACGGCGGAGGTATCGATGCCGGCGGCTTTCATGACGGCGAGCAGTTGCTTCCCCGCCGCGTCGTCGCCGACCGCGCCGGCGCACGCCGCCCTGGCGCCGAGCGCGACGAGGTTCGTGGCGACGTTCGCCGCGCCGCCCGGGCGCTCTTCTTCGCGCTGCACGTGCAGGATCGGGATCGGGCCTTCCGGCGAAATCCGTTCGACCTTGCCCCAGAGGTAGCGGTCGAGAAGCAGGTCACCGGCGACGAGGATGCGCGGGCGTCCGAAGGCACGGAGAAGTTCAGTTTGGCGGGTGATCATGTTTGTGTATGAAAGCGGAAGGTTTGCGGTTGGCGAAGCGAATAACGATGAGCGGCAGTTCGGAAAACGTCCGCGTCAGGAGGGCAGGGCTGCTACGGCCGCGGTGAGGTGCCAGGGGTTCAATGTGCCCAGGACGAGCGCGTCCACGAACGGCCTTCCTGCCACGAACGAGACCGCAGCGTTGGGGTCGGCGGCTTTGCCTTGTTCGACCGTCTTGATCGCGAGAATACCGATCCCCGCGTCGTGTGCCGACTGCAACGCCGGGCCGAGTTCGGGCTTGGCCTGGCTGAAGGGCGCCATGACGACATCGAGCAACCCGATCGCGCGGCGGATTCCGGCTTCGGTTTTCGCGGAGATCCCGATCGCCCGCGCTTTCCCCGACGCCTTCGCCTCCCGCAGGACCGCGAGCGCGTCCTTCTGCGCCAGGATCTCCTCGTCGCGGCCGTCCGAATGCAGGAGCAGCACGTCCACGTGGTCCGTCCCCAGCCGCTTCAGGCTCGCCGCGATCTGCCCTTCCAGCGCCGCCCGCGAAAAATCCCAGCGCGATTCCCCGTTCTCGAAAAACTCGCCGCACTTCGTCGCCACCACGATTTCCCCGCGGTGCGCCTTCACGAACCCCCGCAGCCGCTCTTCGCTCGACCCGTACGCCGGCGCCGTGTCGAACAGGGTGACGCCGAGCTCGAGCGCGCGGCCGAGAAGCTTCTCGACTTCCGCTTCCGTCGGCAGCGCGAACCCTTGCGGGTATTTCACCCCGGCGTTGCGCCCGATCTTGACGGTGCCGAGGCCGACGGGCGAAACGACGAGGCCGGTGCGCCCTAGGGGACGGGGAACCATGTGGCCTCTTCCCAGGGCGGCTTGGAGACGGCCGGCGCGGGACCGCTGGAGGGCGGCGGCGCGAACCGCCCGGTCGGGAGGGTCAAGGCGGAGACGTGCGCGACGAGTTCGTCGGCGAGGACAGGGGCAAGCGCGAGTTTCGTGGGCCAGGCGACGAGAGTCGGCGGGTTGTCGCGCACTTTCTCGACGTGCACGCCGCTCGGCCGCCGGGCGCCGGAGGTCGCGGCCTCCGCGCGGACCGCCGGATACGTCGCGATCGCCATTCCATCCATCTTGAGACCGGGCAGGAAGCGACGGATTTCGGCGGCGGCGTCCGCGCGGAAGGCGGCGAGGTCGGTCGCGTTGGCGCCGCGCTCGGCGATTTCGCCGCCGACCTGCCAGACGGCGCGGCCCGAGCTGTCGCGCACCGTGGTGATCGTGAGGTGAGTCTTCCCGCCGACGACGCAGTGCGCCCACAACTCGGGCAGGTGCCCGCGCAGCATCACCATCGTCAGCGGCCGCCGCTGCATCCGCCCCGGCGGGTCGCCGATCGCCCGCAGCAGGTCCTCGTTCCCCGCGCCCGCCGCAAACACGATCGCCCCCGGCCTCACCACCGCGCCGTCCAGGATCACTTCAGCGCCGCGGAACTCCACTTTCTTCGCCAGCCGCAAGTGCCCGTCCTGCCGCACCCGGAACGCCTCCAGGACCGAGCCCGTGTCGATCACCGGCTCCGCCATCGAGTACACCTTGATCGCGCTCCCCTTCAGCCCCTCCGGCCACTCCGCCTCCGGCATCTCCTCCGGCTTCGTCGCGAGCAACCCGGCGCCCACCACGATCGACATCATCCCCTTCGCCGCCAGGTCCCCGAAAAAACCGCCCTTCGGCAACCACAGCATGCACCGCTTCGACACAATGCGCGCCTTGTGCAGGTCCGGCTGCTGCCGTCCTTCGAGGCACGCCAGCCAGCGCGCCGGCATCCCGGCGATGGCGCGCACGGCCTCCATGTCGCCGACGCCGCGAAGCGCGTATTTCCCGCCGCCGTGCACGATGGACTGGGACTGGATGGTCTGCCCGCGGCCGAGGGCGGAGGACTCGACGAGAAGCGCCCCGAACCCTGCCTGGCGGAGAGCGTCGAGCGCCCAGAGGCCGGCGATTCCGCCGCCGAAGACGAGGACGTCGAGGTCGAAGTCAGAAGTTGTCACGCGAGGCGGCTCACGAGCGTGAACCGGCCCCGGTTGCTCGGGCGCGGCTTGCGGAGGCCCACCGAAAGCGGGACGGTGCCGAGGCGCCCGTTGCGAATCGAGACCATGACGCCCGCCTTCCCCGAGTGGAGGGCCTCGACCGCGGCGAAGCCGTACGACGAGGCCAGCACGCGGTCCTGCGCGGACGGCGATCCGCCGCGCTGGATGTGGCCCAGCACGCAGGTGCGGATGTCGATGCCGGGAAGCGTCTTCAGCTGGTTTGCAATCTCGAACACGCCGCCTTCCTCGTCGCCCTCGGCAACCACGATGATGAGCGAGCGCTTCCCCTCGGCCCACCACCCGCGGATTCGCTTCATGAGCGACTTCAACTCACATTTCGCCTCGGGAATAAAGACGGCTTCCGCCCCGCTCGCGAGCGCGGCATCGACCGCGATGTGGCCGTTCTCGCGGCCCATGACCTCGACGAGGAAAACGCGGCCGTGGGAAGCGGCGGTATCGCGGAGTTTGTCGATGGCCTCGATCGCGGTGTTGACGGCGGTGTCGAAGCCGATGGTGACGTCGGTCCCCGGGAGGTCGTTATCGACGGTCGAAGGCACGTGGACGACGCGCACTTTTTCCTCTTTCCAGAGCGCGAGCGCGCCGCGGATGCTGCCGTTCCCGCCGATCGTCACGAGCCCGTCCACGCCGGCCTGCCGGAGGGTTTCCGCCGCGCGGCGCCGGCCCTGGCGCTCGAACATCTCCGGGCACCGGCTGCTCATCAGGATCGTCCCGCCGCGCTGGATCGTGTTCGAGACCGAACGCGAGTCGAGGTCGATCACGTCGCCGTCGATGAGCCCCTTGTACCCGCGGCGCACGCCGCGCACCTCGATGCCGTGTCCCATCGCCGTCCGCACCACCGCCCGGACCGCCGCGTTCATGCCGGGCGCGTCCCCGCCGCTGGTCAGGACCGCAATGCGCTTGATCGGTGCGATGGCTCCCCCCCTGGCACGTTACTTGTTCCGCAAGAGAAACGCCCGCGTGGCCGCTTCGAACTCCCCCGGCGCCGTCACCGGCGGGCCGCACGCCTGGTCCACGCACGCATACGCCGACAGCGTCGGCGGATACTCGAGATCCGCGAATTTCACGCTCGCCCCGTTCGACTCCAGCACCGTCACGGACTTCCAGGCGTGCCAGAAGCGGTCCGCCGCGGCGACCATCTTCGGCAGCTCGTCCTTGGGGCCCACGATCACGAGATGAAGCGGGTACTTGCGGAGCTTGAGCACCGCCATCGCGTACTCCGCGCTGAATGCCCCGTACTTCTTCGCCTCGCCTCCGGTCGCCTTCAGCGCGCCCTCGGCCATCGACTTCCATTTCTCTTCGCCGGTCACGTGGTGCAGCCGCACGAGAAATCCGGCCGCGCGCCCGTTGTCGGCGGATTTCTTGAGCTGGAAGCGCTGGTTGCCCGGCGCGGCCGGGTCGGCGGGGCGGTCAAAAAGCGCCCCGTCTTTGTCCGCGAGCTTCTCGATCCGCGCGGCGACCTCGAGCGCCCTCTTGATCCAGTCCCACTGCCCCGTCGCCTGGTGAGCGTCCAGGCAGGCTTCGCCGACGAACGCCAGGTCCCGCAGGAAATCCCGCCCGCCACCCGCCCCGTGGGCGAGCCCGTCGGCTCCCCAGCATTCGCGGAACACCCGCTCGAGCCCCGACACCGCCGCCGCCCTCGCGGCCGCTTCCCCGGACGCCGCTGCGTAGCCGAACAGCGCCGAAGCGGCCTGGGCGTTCGCTCCCGCGTAGAACGACGGATCCACCCGCGGCTTCTCCCGCTTCTCGCGCGCCGCACGGTCCAGCTTGAAATACTCCGGGTCGGCGTCCTGGCTCGCGCTCCAGCCGCCCTCTTTCTGCGCAAGCGTCGCCGACAGGTACTCGACCGTCCGGCTCGCCGCCTTCCCGAATTTCTCGTCCCCCGTGGCCCGCCACACCTGCACCAGCGCCGACAGCATTCCCGCGTTCGTCTCCAGCAGCTTCTCGAAATGCGGCTCCGTCCAGTCCGGCTTCATCGCCACCCGGTAATACCCGAACTCCACCGGGTCCTCGATCTTCATCGTCATCACCGCCCCCGCCGCCGCCCTCTCCAGCCACTTCGCCTCCCTCGAATCCTCCGCCTTCCGCACGTACAGCTCGATGATCTGCGGGCTGGGGAAGCGCGTGTCGCCGGGGGCGGCCCAGGCGCTTCCGTCGGCGGACCAGGTCTTGTCGATCGCCGCGAGGATCTCGTCCGCCTCTCCCGTTTCCGCCGCGACCGGCGCCCCCGGGCTGGGCGGCTGGTATTCCGCGCCGGCCGGGTTGCTCGCGAAGGTGCCCAGCGCCTTGTTTGCGAAGTCGAGGAACTCAGCGGCCGTCGCGAACCAGGTTTTCGCGATCACGTTCCCGGAGGGCGCGCAGATCGCCGTGGTCGGCCAGCCCTTCGACGAAAGATACCGGTCCTTCACGTCCGGCAACTTGTCCGTGTCCACCCGGATGCACACGAACTTCTCGTTCAACAGCGCGATCACCTTCTCGTCGCTGAACGCCCCTTCGTCCATCTCATGGCATTTCTGGCACCACGTCGCCGTCAGGCTCACCAGCACCGGCTTCCCCGCCTTCTTCGCCTCTTCAAACGCCTCCGCAGACCACTTTTTCCAGTGAATCTCCCGGGCGCGGTTCGGGTGCGAGGAAAACGGGAACTCGTCCTTCGGCGGCTCTTTCGCCGGCTCCTTCGGCTCTTCCGCCGCCGATTCCACGACGAGGGTGCCCGGGCGGACAAAGTGCATCGCCGTCGCAAGCGAAGCGGCGATTACGGCGAGGGCGGCGGCGCGTCGGGGTGTCATTGGGGTGATTGGCTCATGGGTAACGGCAAATCCCAAAACCCAACTCCAAGTCCCAAATTGTCGCAACCGTTGGGAATTGGAGTTGGGATTTGGAATTTGCCGTCTACAGAAGTTCGTCACCTCGGCCGCCATTCCTGTCCCGACGATCTTCGGCGGCAGGTCCTCGACTTCGATGATCGGCTTTTCGCACAGCACCGTGGCCCGCTCGATCACGTTCCGGATTTCGCGCACGTTTCCCGGCCACGCGTAGTTCATCAGCACCTTCATCGCTTCATCGGAAATCTTCATCGGGCGCGAAGACCGCTGGAAGCGCCGGAGGAAATGGTTCACGAGGATCTGGATATCCATGCGGCGGTCGCGGAGCGGCGGCAGGTGGATCGGGACGACGGCGAGGCGGTAGTAGAGGTCCTCGCGGAATTTCCCCTGGCTCACCATTTCTTCCAGGTTCCGGTTCGTGGCCGCGATGATCCGGACGTCCACCTTGATCAGCTTGACGCCGCCGACGCGCGTGAACGTCCGCTCCTCGAGGACCCGCAGCAGCTTCTGCTGCGTCCCCGGGTCCATGTCGCCGATTTCGTCGAGGAAGAGCGTGCCGTGGTCGGCGAGCTCGAACTTGCCGGGCTTGAGGCGGTCGGCGCCCGTGAACGCGCCCTTCTCATGCCCGAACAGCTCGCTCTCGAGGAGGTTCTCGCTGATCGCGGTGCAGTCCACGGGAATGAACGGCCGGGCGCGGCGGCGGGATGAAATGTGGATCGCGTGAGCGACCATTTCCTTGCCCGTGCCCGTCTCGCCCGTCACCAGCGCTGTCGCGTCGGAGTCGGCCACTTTTTCCACGCGCCGGAGGACGTCGCGGATCGCGGGGCTGTCCCCGACGATCGCCATCTCCTCCTGCACGCGTTTGCGAAGGACGTTCGCCTCGTCGCGCGCCGCCCCGTACTGCCTCGCGTTTTCCAGCGCGACGGCGCCCTGCCCGCTCACGTTCACCAGGAGCGTCAGGTCGTCCTCGGTGAAGCAGTTCATCTGGTTCTGCGTATCGACGTACATCACCCCCATCAGCTTCTCGCGCGAAATCAGCGGCGCGCACAGGATCGATTTCACGCGGTCGAGCCGGATGGAACGGCTGCTCATGAAGCGCGTGTCGGTGGACGCGTCGCCAGTGAGCACGGCGCGCCGGTCCTTCATCACCTGCTCCAGCACGCTTTTCGACACCGTGATGTCGCTTCCGCGCCGGTCGCGGTACCGCACGGCTCCCGGGTGGAGGCCGCTTCCGTCCTCGCTGCAGAGGAAGATGGCGCCGCGTTCGGCCTTGAGGAGCTCGATGACGACATCGACGATGCGGCCGAGGAGCACGGACTCGTCGAGGACAGAAGTTGTGGCGCGTGTGATCTCGTAGATCGCGCGCAGGCGGCGCGACGCTTCGGCCGCTTCCGTCGTCGTTTCCTTGCGGACGCGCGCAGTCTCGGCGGCTTTCTCCGTTTCGCGGATGATCGCTTCGACGTCCAGCATCGCGGTGACTTCGCCGGAAGTGCGGCCTTCCTCGCTCTCCCCCGCGACGAGGATGACGCCGCCCGAATCTTCGCCCGGGAAGATTTCGAAATCGGGCTCGTACACGAAGACGGTGCTCCCGAGCTGGAGGCGGTCGCCGGACTCGAGTTTCTTTTCGGAGCAGGTCTGCCCGTTGACGAGCAGCCCGTTCCGGCTGCCGGCGTCGCGCATGTACATGATGCCGTCGCGGACTTCGAACCTCGCGTGGGTGCGCGAGACATTCTTGTCGTCCACCTGGATCGTGCAGGCGCGCGAGCGGCCGATGGTGGCCTCATGCTCAATTTCGAAGTACGACCCTTTTCCGGGTCCCTGGACGATGGCAAGACGGGCCAAGTGCGAGTCCTCCGGTTGGGTGGGCGAGAAGTGTCAATAGTATTTACATGGACGGAAGGCGCAAGGGATATTGAACGCGGGCCGGTGCGTGGTATCGAGCGTCGCGGATGCGGGCGCCCGCTCGACCTCGATTCAGCCCGCCGACTTCTACTTTCCCCCGCCCGGCGCCAGCAATTCTTCCACCGCCTCGGGCTTCCGGATCCTCGGGCGCATGATGAACAGGATCTCGGTCTTCTTCTTCTCGAGGTTCGTGCTCCCGAACAGGTACCCGATGATCGGGATGTCCGTGAGGATCGGGACGCCGCGGCGGGTCTCGACGTCCGATGTCCTCACGAGCCCGCCGATCACAATCTGCTGACCGTCCCTCACCGTCACGTGCGTGTCCGCCGTCCGCGTAGAAAACACCGGCGTCTCCGTGCCCTGGATGCTCACGTTTCCCGTCACGCTCGTGACTTCCGGCTTGACGTCGATGTCGATGAAACTCTGCCCGACGACCTGGGGCGTCACTATCAACTTGACTGCCGCCAGCTTGAATTTCACGGTCGCCGTCGGAACATTGTTCGTGATGATGATCGATTCCAGGTACGGCACCTCGTCACCCGCGATAATCGTCGCAGTTTCCCCGTTGTTCACCGTGATATACGGGCTCGAGAGGACCGTCGCCTTGCCGTTCTTCACCATCGCCCGGACCTTCAGGTTCAGAAGCCCGGACTGGATGTTCTCATTGAAGAACGACAGGTCCACCCCCTGGAACTGCTCCGCCCCCGGCTTGAGCGAGTTCAGGAACGAGTCCGGGTTGAACGTCGCCGCCCCGTGCTTGAAGAACTCGTTGTGCGAGTGCTTCTCCTCCTGGTTGATCCCGAACTCCGCCCCGATCTCGAAGTCGCTGTCGATGCTCTTCTCGATGATCTGCGCTTCGATCTGCACCTGCTCCGCCGGCTTGTCGAGGATGTTCAGGACCTTCTCGATCAATTCGATGTTCTCCTTCGTGTCCGTGATCATCATCACGTGGATCTCAGGCTGGTTCGGCGGCTGCGGCGGCGACACCAGAAGAGATCCCTTCGGCGTCATGAACTTCTGCAGGTAAGGCTGGAGGAGCTGCCCCTTGCCGCGCCCGACCTCGTAGAAAATCGTGACGAGGCCGTCCTTCTCGATCCGGCCGCGCTGGTACGTCCACGAAGGTTGTACGGGAGGCGGGGGCTGTGCGGGCGGCGTCTCCTGCGCGGACGCGGCCGAAGCGGCGCAGAGAAGGGCAGTCGCCAGGAGGACCCGCACTATTGCTTGTCCTCGGCTGTGCTCTTGATCTGGTCCATGACCGCTTTCGTGGCGTCCGGCGGCGTCTTGTCCGGCGCGGCCTTGACGGTCCCCTGCTCCGCAACCAGGTCGTACCCCTTGGCCCTGGCAACCGCTTCCACGGCCTTCCGGAAGCGCGCATTGGCGGCGCGGAGCAGAATCCAGTAATCGGCGTCGGACTGTGTGAGTTTACGCCGCTCTATTTCCTGCCACTCGGGGATGGCGTCAAAGCAGTCAGCCGCCTTGACGGTGGCCGGTTTTTCGCCCTCGGGGTCGCCGTAATAGATCTTGGTCGCGTCGGCGCAGATGTTCTCGGCGCGCGCGAGCCCCGAGGCGGCCAGAAGCGCCGCGACGGCCAGGGTCAGCATGTGTTTCATCGCGTTCCTCCCCAGGTGCCCCACCCACCACGCGGGTCCTTCGGTCCGGCGCGACCCGGGTCCGCCCCCCTGGGTGGACCCACCATCGTGTCAGAATAGTACTCGCATCCCGCAAGCCGCGTTGGGCCGATTTTCAGGAAAAGGCCGGAAGCGGGCTTTCGCCAGCTTCCGGCCTTCTGATGTCAACGATCGGCACTCGTCACGGCCTGACCTGAAATTAATTACCGGCGTCCGCCCCCGCCACCACCACCGCCGCGGGGTCCGCCACGGCCACCGCCACCACCCCCGCGAGGGGGACCGTCACGCCGCGGACCGCGATCCGGACGCGGCGCCTCGGGAATCGGCTGGCCGTCCGGGCCCAGCGGGCGGGGCAGAAGGGCCTTCCGGCTGAGCCGGATGCGGCCGTCTTCCACGCTGATGACCTTGAAATCGAGCTCGTCGCCGATCTTGACGACGTCCTCGACGTTTTTCACGTAACCCTCGGCCAGCTCGGAGACGTGGCACATGCCTTCCGTGCCCCCGGCCACCGGCAGCTTGACGATCGCGCCGAACTCTCGCACCTGGACAACCTGGCCCTTGTAGACCGCGCCGACCTCGACGTCCTCGATCACCGTCTCGACCTTGCGGCGCGCCATTTCGAGCGCGGCCAGGTCCTTCGAGGAAATCGTCAGCACGCCGTCGTCGTCGATCTCCAGCTTCGCGCCTGTCTCCTCTTCCAGCCCGCGGATGACCTTGCCGCCCGGGCCGATCACCGCCCCGATCTTGTCGCTCGGGAGCTGGATCCGCCACAGGCGCGGTGCGAACGCCGAGTAATCAGCGCGCGGCGCCGACATGCACTTCGCCATCTCGCCCAGGATGTGGACGCGGCCTTCCTTGGCCTGCGCCAGGGCGCGTTTCATGATCTCGGAAGAAATGCCGGTGTTCTTCAGGTCCATCTGGAAGGCGGTGATGCCCTGGGTCGTGCCGGCCACCTTGAAGTCCATGTCGCCGAACTTGTCTTCGCTTCCCAGGATGTCCGAAATGATCTCGACCTTGTTGTCCTGGACGATGAGGCCCATGGCGATCCCGGCGACGGGGCGGGTGATTTTCACGCCGGCGTCGAGGAGGGCGAGGGTGCCGCCGCAGACGGTGGCCATCGAGCTGGAGCCGTTGGACTCCAGGATGTCCGACAGGATGCGGGTCGTGTAGGGGAACTCTTCCGGAGGCGGGATGACGCCGAGAATCGCGCGCTCGGCGAGGTCGCCGTGCCCGATTTCCCGGCGGCCGGGGCCGCGGATGGCCTTGGCCTCGTTCACCGAGTAGCTCGGGAAGTTGTAGTGCAGGTAGAACTTCTTGGAGTATTCGTCCTCGACAGCGCCGTCCACGACCTGTTCGTCATCCGCAGTGCCGAGCGTCAGGGTGACGAGCGCCTGGGTTTCGCCGCGGGTGAAGAGCGCCGAGCCGTGGGCGCGGGGGAGAATTCCGACCTCGCAGGAGATCGGGCGGATGTCGCGGGGGCCGCGGCCGTCGGCGCGCAGGCCCTTGTGGACGATCAGTTCGCGGGTCACGTCGTATTCGAGTTCGCCGAGCAGGTGCTTGACGTCCTTGGGAGCGACGCCGGCGGTCGGCTCGCCATCCGCATCAACGGGGGCGAGCTTCTCGACGACCATCGTCTTGACCGCCTTGACCTTGTCGGACCGATCCTTCTTGCCCGACGTCGTCAGCGCCTGTTCGAGAGCGACCTTCCCGAGCGAAGCGACTTTCGCCACGAGCGCCGGGTCGTGCTTGCGTCCTTCAAAAGCCATCCGCGGCTTCCCGCAGGCGGCCTTCAGTTCCTTCTGGATCCGGCAGATTTCCTTGATCCACTTGTGGCCGAATTCGATCCCCGCCACCATCACGTCCTCGGAAATCTCCAGGCCCGAACCTTCGCACATCGTCACCGCTTCGTCCGTCCCCGCGATCACCAGGTCGAGATCGCTCTCGTCCAGCTGCGCGTGGGTGGGGTTCACGATGAAATTGCCTTCGACGCGCCCGACCCGCACGCAGCCGATCGGCCCCAGGAACGGGGCGTCGCTGACGGCGAGGGCGGCGGAAGCAGCGACACCGGCCAGGACGTCGGGGTCGTTCTGCATGTCGGCGGAAAGGACCGCGATCTGGATCTGGACCTCGTTCTTGAACCCTTCCGGGAACAGCGGCCGGATCGGCCGGTCGCAGAGGCGGGACGTGAGGATTTCCTTCGTGGACGGCCGGTTCTCACGCTTGATGAACCCTCCCGGGAACTTGCCGGCGGCGGCGGTCCGCTCGCGGTAGTCGCAGGTGAGGGGGAAGAAATCGTCGTCGTCGAAGAACGGGTTCGGGCGCGGGGCCGCGAGGACGGCGGCGGCGAACACGACGGTGTCGCCGTACTGCACCCAGGCGGCGCCGCTGGCCAATTTCGCCAGCTTGCCAGACTCAATAATGAGCGGCTTGTCGCCGATCATGCACTGCACGCGTGTGGCCAACGTAGTCCCTCCGTAAAGCGCGCTCGCCGGGGGAGGGGAGGAAGCACCGGACCCTCGACCCCCAGGGGGGGCGCGGGTCCGCGCCTCCAAACCGGCTCAGCCCCGGCGGCGCAAGCGCGGCCCCCTCGCGGGCGGGCCGCAGAACAAAAAAACCCCGCCGAAGCGGGGTTTGACAGGTTTACCGGCGAAGACCAAGTCGCTGGATGATGGACTGGTACCGGGCGTGATCGTGCGTCGCCAGGTACTTGAGAAGCGAGGCCCGCCGCCCGACCATGACCAGAAGGCCACGGCGCGACCCGAAATCCTTCGGGTGGGTTTTAAGGTGGACGGTCAGGTGATTGACGCGCTCCGTGAGAAGCGCAACCTGGACCTCGGGAGACCCGGTGTCCTTCTCGTGGGTCTGGTACGTCTTGACGGTCGTCTGGCGCTTTTCCTTCAGGCTTTCCGGGGGCATTCCGACTCCTTCGAGTTTCGACATTCGCCTGTCCTCAAGCAACGTGCTGGAGGCAGGTAGCGAGCGGGGAATTGTAGGGATGGAAGGATGAATGTCAAGCATGGCCGGTGTTGCAGGGTGGCCGGGAGGAGAAACGGCAAAGGCAAAAAGGAGAACCCTCAAGCAATCGACAAACCGCAAACGGCAAGTCAGGCGGCGGCGGCGAATGGCTCCCCGAGTGGCGTCATACCTGAATTTGTTTTCCGTTTTGCTTTTGGCGTTTGGCTTTGCGTTTCGCGGTTTTAAGTTTGCCTTTTCGGGGCCATGGATCGAGTCAAGTCCCCTTCAGAAGCGACTGCAATTCCGGCCATCCACCCCGGCGGCCGCCTACGCCTTGGCACCCGGGGATCCAGGCGGCTGCGCCGAATCCGGCGCTTCGGACACCTCCTGCTGCGTAACCCCCTTGGAGGTGAGCTCGATCACGTCCTTCACCATCTGGACCAGCTTCCAGCGCTGGAACGGCTTGGCGAGCACGCCATAGACGCCGTAGAAAAAGGGGCGCGGCGTGTTTTCGATCACCGCTCGGGCCGTCAGCAGGATCACCGGGACCGAGGCGGTCTTCGGGTCCTGCTTCATGATCTCGTAAACCTGGTACCCGTTCAGCCCGGGCATCATCACGTCCAGGATCATGACGTCCACTCCCCCGCGCTTCGCCATCTCGATCCCCATCTCGGGCTGCGTCGTCGTCTTGACCGTGTAGCCTTCTTCCTCGAGGAAGAACTTGATGATGTTGAGGATCTTCACCGTGTCATCGACCACCAGGATGGTTTTCTGGGGCCGGAACGGGACGATGGCGGTTTCTTCGGGGGCGCGCGTGTTCATCGGCGGTGGGGCCGCGCGACGAGCCAGGAGATGGCCAGGAGGAAAAGCCCGGCCAGCGCTCCCAAGGCAGGGGGCACGGTGTGCGGTGAACGTATCACGGT
>JAIOPR010000120.1 GCA_021413805.1 Planctomycetota bacterium | reverse complement strand
GGGCGTTTGCGGGGGCCTCGGCCACCGTGCTCATCGGCGCGGGTCAACCGATCCAGAAACCGGGCGGGCTCGACCAAACCTACCCTTTCCTCCCCCACCCTCAGTACTACTGGCTCACCGGGTCGCGCCGCCCCGGCGGCGGCCGCGCGTGGGAGCCCGGCGCCGGCTGGACTCATTTCGTCCGGCCCGTGACGGCGGAAGAACGTCTCTGGGAGGGCGACCCGGTGGCGCCCGAGGGCGCGGACGTCGCCACGCTTCCTGAGTGGCTCAAGCTGCGCGAGCCGCGCCCCGTCGCGACGCTGGGCTCCCCCACGCGCGGCATCGCCGGCGACGAGGCCGCTTCGACGGCGCTTCATGAAGCGCTCGACGCCGCGCGCCGCCCGAAAGACGCGGCAGAGCTGGCGATCCTGGCGCGGGCGGTGACCGCGACAGCGGCGGGGCACGCCCGGGCGCGGGAGATCCTGCGGCCGGGGATCTCGGAGCGGGAGTTGATGATCGAGCTGGAAGCCGCGATGTTCCGGCACGGGGCGGAGGGCGTCGGTTACGGGACGATCGTCGGCGCCGGTGCGCACGCCGCCGTCCTGCATTTCGAACCCGGCGATCGCCGCGTCGCGGCCGGCGACGTCGTCCTGATCGACGCGGGCGGCGAAATCGCCGGCTACACCGCAGACGTCACCCGCACCTGGCCGGCGAACGGGCGCTTCACCCCGGAACAGCAGGCGATCCGCGACCTCGTGATGGCGGCGCACGCCGAGGGGATTCGCCGCTGCCGCGCGGGGGTCGAGTGGCACGACGTGCACCGCGCCGCCGCCACGGTAATCGCCACCGGCTTGCGCGACCTCGGCCTGCTCCGCGGCGCTCCCGAATCGCTCGTCGAGAGCGGCGCTTCGGCGCTGTTCCTCCCCCACGGCATCGGCCACATGGTCGGCCTCGGCGTCCGCGACGTCGGCGGCCGCGCCCCGGGCCGTCCCGAGAACCGCACATGCGGCGGGGTCCGCGTCCGCGTGGACATGCCCCTCCAGCAGGGCTTCCTCATGACCATCGAGCCCGGCATCTATTTCGTCCCCGCGATCATCGACGACCCCGCGAAACGCGAGGCGTTCAGGGACGCCGTGGCATGGGAAGCGCTTCCCCGCTGGCGCCCGGTAGGCGGCGTGCGGGTTGAAGACAACGTGCTGGTGACGGCGGGGGATCCGGTGGTGATCACGGCGGAAATCCAGGCCTGAAAGCACTATTCCGGCCCTGCGCCCCGGACTACGATCACGGAGGGAAAGCGACCGCGGCGGAGGAAGAACTCGACGTTTCCATTCCCACACGCCCGCTTTCCCGCCACAATGACCGATTCACGCACAGGGGATCCTTTCGGAGATCAGCTGATGACATCGAAATGGGGACGAATCACGCTTGCCGCGGCGCTGGCGCTCACCTGCGCCGCTGCCGTTTCCGCCGACCCGGAAACCCTCAACCTGTCGGGCCACCATGACCAGGTGACCTGCGTGGCGTTCAGCCCGGACGGGCGGCAGATCGCAACGTCCAGCGACGACGCGAGCGTCCGTATCTGGGACGTGGAGAGCGGGACAGAACAGAGGGCGATCAAGGTTCACGAAGGCCATGTGGTGTGCGTGGCGTGGACTACAGATGGCCGGTTCCTGATGTCGGGCGGAGACAGTGGACACATGAAAGTTACGGATCTGCGGGGCCGGGAAGTCCGGGAGATTGATTTCCACGAGTCGATCAAGTCGATGGCCGTCTGCTCCGACGGCTCCCTGGTTGCCTTCGGGCTCGGGGGCGGCAGCCTGAGGGTCGTGGACGCAAAAACCTGGACGCAGACCAAGGACCTCGGGATCGGCCCCTCCGTGGAATCGATCGCGTTCAGCGCCGACGGGACGATGATGGCGGTCGGCGACGCCGAGGGGACCGTCAGCATCTTCGATCCGCGAAGCGGAAAAAAACAACGGAGGTGCGTCGGGCACACCGATGAAGTGAAGTGCGTGAACTTCAACAAGGACGGGACGCTGCTGGCGTCGGCGTCCAACGATCACACCATCCGCCTGTGGGACCCGGCCACGGGCAGGACCGTGCGGACTCTTCTTGGGCACGCAAACCACGTCTTCGGAGTGGCGTTCAGCCCGGACGGCTCGAAGCTCGCGTCCGCGGGCCACGACGAGACGGTGCGCATGTGGGATCCGGCGACCGGCAAGGAAAAGGAGTGCTGGGAGGGGGGGCACACCAGCAACATCAACACGCTGGCTTACAGGGCTGACGGCAAAGTTCTTGCGACGGGAAGCGCCGACAAGACGGTGGTCCTCTGGTTCCTGGACAAGGGCAAGGTCAAAGATCCCGTTCCTCCCCCTCCTCCTCCTCCGCCCGATCCGCCGAGACCGGACCTGAAGAAGATCACACGAACCCAGATCGACGCGGTCGCGACGTCGCTCAGCGCCTTCGAATCGGATATGGGCTATCTTCCCCACTCGGTCAATCGCGGGATGGTGAACGCCTTGAGCCGCGGGAAGCGCGGCGGATACTACCGATTTGACAAGTCCGAGCTGAACGCGCAGGGCGAGGTCATCGACGCGTGGGGCAACCCGTTGTGCTATCACTCACCCGGCTCAAAGGGGTCGAAATTTGATCTCTATTCATCCGGCCCGAACGGCAAGGATGATTGCGGTGCGGGAGACGACATCGGCAATTGGTAGGCGGTAATACGCTTAAGCTGAGATCCTGAAACGCGGCCGTCCCCTGGCGGGACGGCCGCTTCTCTTCAGCCGGGGAGAACGCCTGGATGGCCGTGAGGACGCCGCTTCCGATTCCCGGATCGCCGCTCTGTATCGCGGAGGGCCGCGTCTTCGTGGTCGCCGAGATCGGGAAGAATTTCATCCAGACGGAAGAATCGCGCCCGGTGGAGGAGTACCTCGCCAATGCGCTTTGGCTGGTGGACGAGGCCGCGGCCGCGGGCGCTGACGCGGTGAAGTTCCAGACGCACGAGCTTGATGACGAGCAGCTGGACATCCCGGTGACGTCGCCCCATTTCACGGGGTCGGACCGGTATCGCTGGGTAAAGAGGAATGCGGAGGCAACGCCGCCGGAGTTCTGGCGCAAGGTCAAGGCGCGCTGCGCCGAGCGAAAGATTGTGTTTTTCACGACGCCGATGAGCCGGGGGGCGGCGCGCAAGCTGGCATCGCTCGACCTGCCTCTCTGGAAGGTTGGTTCCGCCGACTTGCAGGACCATGTGCTGGTCAACAGCCTGCTGGCCACCGGCAAGCCGATCGTCATCTCGACCGGGATGGTCAGCCACGCGGAACTGGCCGCGGAAATCAGGCGGATCGGGGCGCGGACGCGGCAGCTCGTGGTGCTGTACTGCGTAAGCCGGTATCCTTGCCCCGCCGAAGACTTCAACCTCGCGACCATCGAGCGTCTGCGCGAGGAAAATCCGGATCTCCACATCGGTTTTTCGGATCATTCGATCGGGCCGGAAGCGGCGTTCGCCGCGGCGGGGCTGGGCGCGACGGTGATCGAGAAGCACTTTTCGCGCTCGCGGACCCTGTGGGGATCCGACCACAAGGTTTCGATGACGCCCGCGGACCTGAAGGAACTGGTGACCGGCCTGCGCGGACAGCGCCGGGTGGACCCGAGGCCGTATTATGGATCCCCAGAAGCGGAGTTGGAGGGGGCGACCAATAGTTTTCGCCCGATCTTCAACAAGGCCCTCGTCGCAGGCCGCGACCTGCCGCAAGGGACCGTCATCGCCGAAGAAGATGTGTTCGCAATGCGACCGCTGAAGGACGCCAGGGGCGTGCCGGCCCACAGACTGGAGAGCGTCACTGGCCGGCGCGCTTCCAGGAATCTGGCAAAATACGACCCGCTGAATCCTGACACCGTCGAGGGACTGAGATGATCGTTAAGCGGAAGATCTGCTTCGTGATCACGAGCCGCGTTCACTACGCGCGAAGCCAGTCCCTGCTGGAACTTCTCCGCAACCACCCGACTCTCGAGCTGCAGATCATCGTCGGTGGCTCGGCGCTCCTGCCGAAGTACGGCGACGTGACGACCTCCCTCGAAAAGCAGGGCTACCACATCGACGAGCGCCTCTACACCGTCATCGAGGGCGGCGACCACATCGCCATGGCCAAGACGACCGGCTTGACGATCCTCGAGTTCACAAACGCCTTCCAGCGCCTGGATCCCGACATCGTGGTGATCCGCGGCGACCGCTTCGAGAAACTCGCCGCAGCCATCGCCGCAGCCTACATGAACAAGACGATCGCCCACATCGAGGGCGGCGACGTCAGCGGCTCGATTGACGAATCCGTCCGGCACGCGATCACCAAGCTCAGCCACTTTCATTTCGTCACCAACACCCGGTCCCTCGAACGGGTTCTCCGCATGGGCGAGCGCCCCGACACGGTCTTCAACACTGGCTCGCTCGACGTCGAATTCGCCGTCAAGGCACCCGCGATCCCGGACGCGAAGATCAACGAGGCCCTCGACAGGGTCGGCGTCGGGAGCCACGTCGATATCGCGAAACCCTTCATCATGGTCATCCAGCACCCGGTGACGTCGGGTGAAGAACTGTCCGCGAAGCGCGTGGAAGAAGAGCAGTTCAAGCATGTCCGGGCGACGCTGAAAGCAGTGGGCGGGCAGGAGACGCCGGTGCTGTGGTTCTGGCCGAACATCGACGCGGGAACCGACGCGCTGTCGAAGGCGATCCGGATGTACCGCGAGAGCCACCAGCCGAAGCACATCCGATTCATCAAGAACCTCGAGCCGGCGACGTTCATCAATCTGCTGCGCCGGTCGGCGTGCCTCGTCGGGAACTCCTCCGCCGGGATCAAGGAGTGCTCGTACCTCGGCATCCCGGTCGTGGACGTCGGCGACCGCCAGAACAGGCGGTTCACCGGCCCTCACATGCTGAACACGGGCTACGACTCGAAGGAAATTGGCAGGGCCCTCGCGAGCCAGGTGCGGCACGGGAAATACCCGGCCAACCCGTTTTACTACCAGGCCGAGCCAAGCCGCAGGATCGCCGAACTGCTCTCAACCCTGCCCCTCTACTCCCAGAAACTCTTCCACGATTGATGCCCCTTACCGTCCTCGGCGTGATCACGGCCCGCGGCGGCTCCCGGGGAGTCCCGCGCAAGAACCTCCGCCCGCTGGCCGGCCGGCCCCTGATCGCCTGGACGATTGCCGCTGCGACGAACAGCCGGCTGCTGACACGGACGATTGTCTCGACGGATGATGCGGAAATCGCACGGGTGGCGCGGGAATGCGGTGGCGAAGTGCCGTTCCTTCGGCCGGCGGAGCTTGCGTCCGATACGGCCAAGACCCTTCCCACTCTCGTCCATGCTCTTGAGTCCGTCGAAGCAACTGCCCCCCGCCGATACGACTATGTCCTGACGCTTCAGCCCACGAGCCCATTCAGGACCGCCGAGGACATCGACGCGATCATCCGCCTGGTTGAGGCTGGCCGCCCCCCGTCGGCGGCGAGCGTGAGTTCCGCGGCAGGAAGTCATCCCCTGAAAGCGAAGCGGATCGTGGACGGGAACCTGGTGGACTATTTTGCAGAGCATCCCGAACCCGAGGGGGTTCCGCGACAGGCGTTGCCGGAAGCGTACCTTCGGAACGGTGCGCTTTACATCACGCGCCGGGATGTGCTGCTGGCCGGGAGCCTGTACGGCGGCACGACGCGGGCGTACCTGATGCCGGCGGAGCGCTCGCTGGATATCAACAGCGAACTGGATCTTGAATTTGCAGAGTTCGTCGCGGCGCGGAGACCGCCGCCGGGAGGCCCGGCACGCCCGTAAGATCCAGTTCTTCGTTCTTCCCGCCGCCGGCTGCTGCACCGTCCCAGGGGGCGTCGGGAACGGGAGAACGAAGAAGCTACCGGATCTCGACGTTGAAGCGACCAGCGTGCGCAAGCTGTTCCACGAGGCGGGTGCGGTTGATGTGACGTTCGAGTTCCGGGGAACCGGAGGCCAGCCGCAACAGCAACCGCGCGTAGGTGCGCTCCGAGCCGTGGAAGCCATCAATGAACTCGGAATCCGTGGCGACCAACGTCGCCGGGTCGGTGAAGTCGAAGAGCGGGAACTGGTAACGGTCGAAGGATGGCCTCAGCGCCGGCTCGATTCGGCTCATGTAGCCGTACCGGCCACTTTCAACCATGGCCCGCCGCACGGTGGGCGCGAAAGGGGGAAGAAACCCGACGACGGTGATCCCCCGATCATGGCAATCGCCGAGAAGGAGGTCCACCTCGTCGATCGCCTTCTGCGCCAGCACGTCGCTCCATTCAAACCGGCGAGTCCCACTGGAAATGCGCGACAGCGTGTCGCGAAAGCCCCGGTCGAGGTTTTCAGGCGAATCCGGATTGGTTATCGCCGCGCCGTAGAAGTAGCTGCCGTCGTTTCGGAATCCATTTGCATGAAGAACCGCATTGAGCCCGACATCCGAGCGCGGTCCGTCGATGAGCAGGCGGCGAAAATCAATCTTGTGCGAGACCAGGTCCCGGTAAACCGAAAGCCAGTTGCGTTGAATGATGTTGAGCGCGGGATCGTCGGCGAGGAACTCCTCCAGGCCGGTGCCCCAGGCAACTGGCCGGGCCGGGTTGAAGAACCACTGGTCGAGGCAGAGCAGAAGCACCTTGACCCGCGACCTGGTGCCGATGAGGCCGAGGAAGTTGCGGAAGTCCCACACCGCCGAAACCGCTCCCCCTGCATTGTAGAACTGCCCCGGATCGACAAAGAACCCCTCGCGAAGCTGCATCGTGCGAGATGACCCGAGCGCCACCACGGCGGAGTCGCGGCGTTTCACCGATCTCAGCTTGTAGGCCTTGACGGGATTGCTGTAGGCCTGCCCATACAGGACCGGAGAGCTTCCCATCTGCCGCTGGATGACATCGTTGACCGCCACGAGTTCTCCCGAACGACGCAGAATCAACAGTGGAAGACCGAAGACCGCTGCGAAGGGAAAGCAGAAGAGCAGGGACTTCAACGCGAATCGCTTCATGTCATTTCGTCAGCCTAAAACTGGAAATAGATGAACTGCGCTCCGCCGAACCGGCCCAGGAACACCGTCGCAAAGCCGAACGCGTAGTAGATCGCCCACCGCCGCCAGGCCGGTTGCCGCCGCACGACCGCAAGCATGTCCCTCCGCTCGCACACCGTGTCGATCGCGAGGAGCGCCGCGATGCCGAGCGCCGCCCCGGCAAGGTCGATGGCGGGGACGCCCAGGCCACCTGGCTTGAGGAGCTGGCGCGGGTGTGCAAAGGAGCCGGGGTCGCTGAAAAGATGCGTCAGGACCCAGGTCGCGTCGTGGAAACTTCGCGCGCGAAAAAACACCCAGGCTAGGCAAGCCAGCCCGAACGTAAAAAGCCTGTGGAAGAGGATGGATCCGCGTCCCCCGGCGCGGAGGCCGACCGCGTTCAGGGCCTGCTCCTGGATACCGGCCGTCCAGACGCCGAGAACCAGGAAAAGGCCGTTCAATCCACCCCAGACCACGTAGGTCCAGCTGGCCCCATGCCAGAGCCCGCTTACCAGGAATACGACAAGCAGGTTGGAATATCGACGCCACGGACCCAGGCGGTTGCCCCCCAGCGGAATGTACAGGTAGTCGCGGAACCAGGTCGACAGGGAGATGTGCCACCGCTGCCAGAATTCAGCGATGTTGCAGGCGAAATAGGGCTGCCGGAAGTTGACCATCAGCCTGATTCCCAGCACCTGGGCAGCGCCGATGGCGATGTCAGAGTAGCCCGCGAAATCGGCATAGATCTGGAACGCAAAGAAAACGGTGGCTACCACCAGGCTCGCGCTGGAGTGCCCGACGGGTTGGTTGTAGACGGCATCGACGATCGCCGCCAGCCGGTCGGCGACGACGACTTTCTTGAAGAAGCCGAGCATCATCAATTTCAAACCGTCAGTGACGCGATCGTAGTCGAAGCGGTGCTCTTCACGGAGCTGGTGCAGGAGATTCTGGGGGCGCTCGATCGGCCCGGCAACCAGCTGCGGGTAGAACATCACGTAGAGCGCATAGAGGCCGAAATTGCGTTCCGCCTTTTGATTGCCCCGGTAAACCTCAATCGTGTAGCTCATCGCCTGGAAGGTGTGGAACGACAGGCCGATGGGCAGGATGATGTCGAGGTCCGGAATCGGGTATCGGAGGCGGAGCGCGCCGAAGAGGAGCGTCAGGTTCGCGTTCAGGAAATGGAGATATTTGAATACCGCGAGCACGCCGATGTTGGCGCACAAGCTGACGATCAGGAATGCTCGTCGGCGGCGCCCCTGGGCACGCTCGATCAGGATCCCGGCGAGGTAGTCGATCACGATCGTAAAGCCGAGGATCAGAATGTAGATGGGGATGAAGGCCATGTAGAAATAGCAGCTGGCGAGCAGCAGGTGCAGCCAGCGACCGCGATGCGGCAGCAAGAAATAGCCGACGCTGACGACGAAGAAGAATACGAGGAATTCGAGGGAGTTGAAGAGCATCAGTGCCGGCTGGCAATCCGAGCGGTTTTCCCGGCCTGAATGCCGCGTGAAACGCGGTCATGGATTGTGATCGGCCCCGGTGCGGGTATTGCGGCGCGCGCATTGTTCACAGGCGGACATCCTATTGGTCCGTTGCGTGCGAGCACATTAAATCCAACCCCGAGACAGGACGCCCGGCGCATTCCCGGGCAGTTCTGGACCTGCATTCAAATCCGGCAGGTCACTCGAATCGCGTTACGCCTGAGGGTCCGTTCATCACGAACGACGCCAGCGCCCGCCCCGTTCTTTCCGCGGCGCCGCCGACCCGGCCGACGAGCCGCTCCCGCACCCTGAGCCGCGCTTCCCTGTCCTTTCCAGGATCGTCGAGGTACCCCTTCGTCAGCGCGATCAGCTCTTCGCGGGAGTAGGCGACGGGAATTCCGCACTCAGGAATCCGTTTGAGGTGGGTCCGCTCGTAGACCCGGGCCACGCTCCTGGCGTGCTGCAGTTTGAGGTTCCCGTCGTACCCGATGTTGATCACCGGGCGGTCCGCGATGCAGCTCTCGATCGTGATCGTCGAGCCCACGTTCATCGAGACGTCGCAGGCGCGGACCGTGTCGGCCAGGTGGTCGAGGTCGTCCCGGTCCGCGTCCCAGTCCTTGCGGCGGCTGTTGCGCGGAAGCTCGACCACGATTCCGGGGCGGTTCCGGAAGCGGTCCCAGGCCTCGCGGTGGTCGATCGGGTGGAGGCGGACAAAGATCGAGAGGCGCTGGCCGAACACGCCGGCCTCGTTCGCCTCGATCACGTGCTCGAGGACCTCGTGTTCGTTCGGGAGGATCGTGTTCCCCGCCCCGAAGTACCCGATCATCTTCCGCGAAGGATCCAGCCCGTACTTCTTCATGAACTCCTCGCGCGACGTCCGCGGCGGGTCCGCCCAGTGGTCGAACGGCGGGACTCCCGTCACCGCCACACGGTCCGCCGGGTAGCCGTGCGTCCGCTCCGCTTCTTCCCTCATGTCGTCGTTCCAGACCACCAGCGCGTCCGGCCGCACCGCAATCGCGCCTTTCGTGCTGATGTTGTCCCAGCTCGTCACGATCGCGCACTTCGGCACCCCATACCGCTCCGCCCACTTGAGGATCGGGATGTCGCCGTAGTCAAAGAGCGGCATCGTGATGACGGCGTCGGGTTTCCATTTCTCGAAAAGGCTCTTCCAGCGCGGGTCCACGGGGACGAGCGGCTCGGCGCGCTTCAGGGCGTCGAAAATCCCGGGGAATGAGCGCCCGGCGCGGCCGAGGCCGCGGTAGAACGCGCGCTTGGCGGGGTTCGGGACTTTGGTGGCGACATACGCAGCTGCGATGGTCTCAAGCGTGTGCCCCGGGAAGCGCGCCGCGAACAGGAAGTTCATGACACGGCGGTAGGTACCCTCGAGGTTCCCCGGCGTGTGCGGCTCGTAGTTCTCGAGGTCCAGGTGCGCGAACTCCGCGCGGAACTCGGGGTCCGTGGCCCGCGGCGTGAGGATGACCGGGCGGATACCGGCCTTGAGAAGCGGCTCCAGGACACCGGTGCGGAGGACGAATCGGCGGTCCCAGCCACGGGGTAGAGCGAACAGGACAGTCTTCATGGCTGGGCTCAGGCGACGGGAGCGCGAAGGGCGTAGGCGACGCCGGGGTCGGCCTGCGGCGCCAGGGGGCCATTGCGGACGAAATATTCGCCCCTGGTATTGGCGCGCGATGTCCACATCGCGTTGTAGACGATCCGGTCCTCGTCACGGACATGGCCGCCCTTGTGGTAGCCGCGGGTGTCCACGAACCACATCGTGCCTTGTTTCGCGGTCGCCGTGACCCAATTCGCCGGCGGAGACACCTTCGACATCTGTTCGTCCGTGCTACGCATGGTGGAGTCCTGCAGAAACATCTCGGGTTTCACCTGTCGCCGCCCGAGTGCGTGCGACCCGGGGATGTAGGAAAGTGGTCCGCTCCCCGGCCCGACGTCCCTCAGGTAGAGGAAGAGCCGGAGGATCTGCCGGTCTTCGGGGTCCGTGTGCCACAACTGCGATGCCTTGGGCTCGTTGTACGCAGGCAGGTTGTGCCACACATTGAACTGGTTGAGGCGTACGAACATCCCGAAATAAGCCTGGGCCATCCCGAGCACGGCCTGATGGATGCCCAGGCGCACGAAGACACTGTCCGGATCCAGCACCGGTTTCGCGCCGAGCAGCCTGAAAAGGTAGTCCTTCCCCTTGGCGGGATCGGGGTTGTCCCGGCGGTGCTGGATTTCCGCCGCGTGGGTCTTCTCAAGTTCTTCCGCGGCCCTGGAGACCTCTTCCCAGGTTCCCCGTTCCTCGAAAAGCTCATCCACGTGCACGCTGGCGATACCGTTCTCGCGCAGGTCTGCGACAACGCGTTGCTGGACCGCGCTCAGAGGCCGGCGCAATCGCCGCCAGGCCAGGGTGGGACCCAGGTTTGTAAACCATCGCCAGTACAGGGAATTCCCGTTCAGTTTTTCCCGCACGCGGCTCGGCCAATGCTTGATGCTCATCGATTCTCCAGGAGTCGGTGCGCCGTGGGCTCCAGAGTCTAGCCGAATTCGAGAAGAAAATCAGCTTCGCCTCCCGTGGGCAGGCATACAAGCTCGTGGACCTCGTCCTCCCGGGGAGTATTGCCAGCCCCCGGCGCCCCGAGTAGACTTCCGCGCTTCAAACATCGGCAAGGGGAGGCGCGGGGTGCAGAACGCGAGGCCGAGGTTCGACTTCAACGACCTGTTTATCTTCGATCTCGCCAACAACCACCAGGGCCGCGTGGATCACGGGCTCCGGGTCATCCGCGAGATGGGGCAGGTGGCTCACGCGAACGGCATCCGCGGGGTCATGAAGTTCCAGTTCCGGGAACTGGACACGTTCATCCACCCGGCGCACCGCAAGGGCAGCAAGAACAAGCATGTGCCGCGGTTCCTTTCCACGCGGCTGACGAAGGCCGACTACGTGAAGATGACGGCGGCGGTGAAGGAAGCGGGGCTGATCGCGATGAGCACGCCCTTCGACGAGGCGTCGGTGGACCTGATCCTCGAGCTGGGGATCGAGATCATCAAGGTGGCGAGCTGCTCGGCGACGGACTGGCCGCTGCTGGAGAAGATCGCGGAAGCGAGCCGGCCGGTGGTGTTCTCGACGGGCGGGCTGACGCTGAAGCAGATCGACGACATCGTGAGCTTCCTGGACCACCGGCGCGTTTCGAGCGCGATCGAGCACTGCGTGTCGATCTACCCGACGCCGGACGCGCAGGCGCAGCTCAACATGATCGAGATCCTGCGGCGCCGCTACCCCGACCGGACGATCGGGTACTCGACGCACGAGGACCCGGACGACACGGCGCCGGTGATGGTGGCGATTGCGAAGGGCGCGCGGATCCTGGAGCGGCACGTCGGGATCGAGACGGCCGACATCAAGCTGAACGCGTACAGCTCGACGCCCGCGCAGGCGGACAAATGGATCAAGGCGGCGCTCAAGGCGAAGACGCTCTGCGGCCCGCTGGAGCGGCTGCCGGCGCCGGCGGAAGAAATCGCTTCGCTGAATTCGCTCAAGCGCGGGGTGTTCGCGAAACACAACGTCAAGGAAGGCGTCGCGCTGACGAAGGAAGACGTCTACTTCGCCATGCCGCCCGAAGACGGACAGCTCAGCTCCGGCGAGTTCCGCGAAGGCACGACGGCGACCGCAGACATCAAGAAGGACGCGGCGCTCACGCCGGAAAACGTGGCGACGCCGCACGACAAGGACCGGCAGGTGCTCTTCACGGCGATCCACACCATGAAAGGCATGCTCAACGAGGCCCGCGTCGCGCTTCCCACCGACTTCCGCGCCGAGTTCTCGCACCACTACGGGATCGCGAAATTCGCGCAGGTCGGCGCCACGATCATCGACTGCATCAACCGGAGCTACTGCAAGAAGCTCGTGATCCAGATTCCCGGGCAGCACCATCCTTCGCACCACCACCGCAAAAAAGAGGAGTCCTTCCAGGTCCTGTACGGCGTGCTGGAAATGGAGGTCGACGGCCGCCGGCGGACGCTCTACCCGGGCGACATCCTGCTCGTGCAGCAGGGGGTGTGGCACGAGTTCTGGAGCGACACAGGGGTGATATTCGAAGAGGTCTCGACGACGCATTTCAACGACGACTCGTTCTACGAGGACAAGACCATCAACTCGATGGCGCGTTCGGCGCGGAAGACTGTCGTGAACCACTGGGGGCAGTTCCAGCTCTGACCGTTGGTGGAGGGAATGAGATGCTGAGCGGGAAGCGCCTGTTGGCGGTCGTGCCGGCCCGGGGCGGGAGCAAAGGGCTGAAGCTCAAGAACATCCAGCCCGTGCTGGGCGTGCCGATCGTGGCGCGGGTCGGGAAAGTGGTGCAGGAGCTGGGGTATTTCGACCGTGCGATCTGCTCGACGGACCACCCGGAGATCGCGAAGGTCGCCGAGGGCGCGGGGCTGGCGGTCCCGTTTTTCCGGCCGCCGGAAATCTCGGGCGACCTGATCAGCGACCTGCAAGTGCTGACGCACGCGCTGACGGAAATTGAGAAGCTCGACAGGAAAACCTACGACGTCGTGGTGATGCTGCAGCCGACCTCGCCGATGCGCACCGCGGCGCACGTTGACGCGACGATCCGGAAATGCCTCGACGGCGGCTACGACGCGGTCTGGACGCTCTCCGCCATCGACCTGAAATTCCACCCGCTCAAGCTCATGTCCGTCGCCGCCGATGGCGCGATGGACTACTGGGACCCGCGAGGCCTGCAGATCATCGCCCGCCAGCAGCTCTCCCCCGCCTACTACCGCAACGGCGCGGCCTACGCCATCACCCGCGACTGCCTCCTCGTCCAGAAGTCCATCATGGGACGCAAGGCCGCGGCCCAGGTGATCGAAGAACCGCTGATCGACATCGATGGGAAGGCCGACCTCGAAGCAGTGGAGCGCGCCCTTCGTGCCCAGGGAAGGAATTGACCCGGTGAAGACGGCTCTCGTGGTCGTGCCGCGCGGCTGGGACATCCGGGCGATTCTCCGGACGGGCATGCTCAAGCCGCTTCGCGAAGCGGGGATCAAGCCGGTGCTGCTGACGCCGCGGGCGACGGACCCGGCGTTCCAGAAGGAATTCGGCGACTACGACATGGAGTTCTACGAGCGCCACATTCCCGCGGGGCTCGAGGGGACGTATCGCCGCACCGTGAATGTGCTCTTCAGCCTCAAATTCCCCGAGCACTCGCTCGATTTCATGGCGAGGCATTTCACGGACGTGGAGATCGCGGGGCACCCGTTCAAGCAGGCGTATTACGGGGCGGTGCGGGTTGCGGGGGGCGTGCTGCCGCCGCTGTATGGCGCGGTGAAGAAGGCGGAGAGGTTCATCCGGGCGGACCGGAGGTGGGGCGGGATCTTCCGGAAATGGAAGCCGGACGCCGTGATCACGACGCCGCTGTTCGACTGGAGCGACGTGCCGATCCTCAAATGGGCGAAGAAGCTCGGCATCCCCTCGGCGTCGATCGTCGCTTCGTGGGACAACGTCAGCACCAAAGGCGCGATCGCGGTCCGGCCGGACGCGCTGACGGTGTGGAACGAGGACATGAGGCATGAAGCGGTGGAGACGCACGGGTACCGGGCGGAGCGCGTGGCGGTGACGGGAGTGCCGCCGTTCGACCACTGGGCGACGGGGGCGCGGATGCCGCGGGAGCAGTTCCTGGCGAAGTACAACCTGGACCCGGCGAAGAAGGTCATCATGTACATGACGGCGGCGGCGCGGATCCTGCCGAACGAGCACGAGGTGGTGGCGCACCTGATTGAGGCGTCGAAGGGCGGCGCGTTCGGGGAGTTCGTGCCGATCTTTGTCCGCATTCATCCGCGCGAAAACCGGCCGGAGTGGCAGCGCCTGATGAACATCCCCGGCGTCATCATCGAGAAGCCGCCGCACTCGACCGGCACCGACTGGGACGCGAACCTCGCAGACCTCGAGCACCTGCGCAATACCCTGAACGCCGGCGACGTCTCCATGAACGTCGTCTCGACCGTGACGGTCGAAGCGTGCATCGCCGATCGCCCGGTCTTCAACATCGGCTACGACGGCGACCGCACCCCGCCCGAAAAGGACAGCGCGCGGCGGCACTACAAGTTCACGCACTACAAGCGCGTTCCCGAATGCGGCATCCCGGTCGCCTGGTCGCGGCAGGACATGATCGACCTGGTGAAAGGCTACCTCGCGAACCCCGACAAGGACCGCGACGCCAGGGCCCGCGTCGTGAAACGCCTCTGCGGCACGGTGGGCGGCGCGGCCGAGCGTGCCGGGAAAGCGCTCGCGGCGTTCGTGCTCGACGGCCCCGACGCGATCAGCCGCCACAACCCGGCTTGACGCTCGCCCCCCGCATTCGCATACTGCCGCGCAGCGGATCGGCCCTCCATTCACGCAACCCCTTCAAGCCACGGAGTTTGCCGCTTCCCGGCCCCGGCACGGGAGACGAATGTACGCGACGCTGAAATCGGCTTTCCGACCCTACGTGGGACGTCTCGCCCTGCTGGCGGGGACGTCCATCGTGAGCGCGCTGTTCGAAGTGCTCACGCTCGCGACGCTGATCCCCCTGATCCAGGCCATCACGCAGGACGGCGTTTTCCGTTCGAAACTCCGTTTCCTGTCTGAGCCGGTCTCGCTGTCCGTGCGCGTCCTGATCACGATCTGCCTGGTCGCCATCGTCGGGCGCACCTCCGTCCAGCTCCTCGGGGCGTTCCTTGGTGCACGGCTGGCGACGGCCTACGAAGCATCGCGACGGCGCGAATTGTTCGGGGCGTTCCTCGATTCGAATTGGGCGCTTCAGTCGCGCGAAAAGGGCGGCCGCCTGCAGCTGCTGATGGTAGAGAACGTGGCGCACGGCACGGGCGCGCTGCGGTCCGTGGCGCTCGGGATCGTCGCGAGCTGCAATTTCCTGATCCTGTTCGTGTCGGCGTTCTTCATCGACACGCTGGGGGCGCTGGCGATTGCGGTCGTCGCGGGGCTGTTGTTCCTCGTCACGCGGCCGCTTTCGAAACACGCGCGGCACCTCTCGCAGGAGAAGGCGAAGTTCAACACGCGGTTTGCAGGGGAGGTCAACCAGACCGTCCGGATCGCCCGCGAGGTTCGCGTGTTTAACGCGGCGGGCCCGCTCAAGTCGATCGCGGGGGGCGTCATCGAGCAGGTCCGCCGGAGCCGTTTCCTCGCGCTGCTCTCCAACGCGGCGCTGCCCGCCCTCTACCAGAACGCCGCCGGGCTCATCGTCGTGGGCGGCCTCGGCGTCGTCTACTACAGCGGCGGCGGGCGCCTCGCGACGCTCTCCGCCGTCGCCCTCCTCCTCATCCGCGCCCTCACCTACAGCCAGAATTTCCAGACCGTCCACCACCACGTCACCGAAGGCCTTCCCTTTCTCGAACAGATGGCCGAGATCGAACTCGACTACAAGGCCGCCGCCACGGCGGACAAGGGCGACAAGCTCACCGGGATCGACCACCTCGCTTTCAACGACGTCTGCTTCGCCTACAACCCGCCCGACCTGACCCTCAAGCACCTCTCGTTCGAAATCCCCCGCGGCGAAGTCGTGGGCGTCGCCGGGCCGTCGGGAAGCGGCAAATCCACGCTCATCCAGCTCTTCCTCCGCCTGCGCCAGCCGCTGACCGGAGAAATCCTCGTGAACGGCCGCCGCCTGGACGCGTTCACGCTCTCGAGCTGGTTCGACCGGGTCTCGTACGTGCCCCAGGAGCCGCAGCTCATCGCCGCGACGCTCGCGGAAAACATCGCCTTTTACCGCCCCTGGGCCACTCCCGAGAAAATCGAGCGCGCCGCAAAGCTCGCCGGCATCCACGACGAGATCCTCGCGCTTCCCAGGGGGTACGCGACCGACGCGGGCGAGGCGGGCGGAAGCCTCTCGGGGGGCCAGCGCCAGCGCATCTGCATCGCCCGCGCGCTCCTCGGCGAGCCCGACTTCATCATCTTCGACGAGCCCACCAGCTCCCTCGACGTCCACTCCGAGGCCCGCATCCAGGAAACCCTGCTCGGCCTCAAGGGCAAGGTGACGCTCCTCATCATCGCCCACCGCCTCTCGACCCTCAGCATCTGCGACCGGATCATGGTCCTCAAGGAAGGCGCGATCGCCGCCTTCGCTTCGGCCGAAGTCCTCGCCGAGACCGATCCGTACTACGGCGACGCGCTCCGCCTGGCTCGAAAGGGCACCGCCTGACCCCGGGACAATTCCGTCACGGACCCTGGATCCTCGATTCCACCAGCCCGCAGATGGCGTGAATGATGAACGCGTGAGCCTCCTGGATCCGGGCGGTGGCGGTTGCGGGAACGATGAGGCAAAGGTCCACCCGGTCCGCCATCTTTCCGCCGTCGCGCCCCGTCATCCCGATCGTCTTGACGCCGAGCACCCGGCACGCTTCGAGCGCCCGCAGGATATTCGGGGAATTGCCGCTCGTGCTGATGGCCACGGCCACGTCCCGCGGACGCGCCAGCGCTTCCACCTGCCGCGAGAAGATCGTCTCCTCACCGTAGTCGTTCCCCAGGGCGGTCAGCGCCGAGCTGTCCGTGGTCAGCGCGAGGGCCGGCAGGGCGCGGCGGTCTTTCTCGAATCGCCCGACAAATTCGGCAGAAAAGTGCTGCGCGTCGGCGGCGCTTCCGCCATTCCCGAAAATCAGGAGAGTCCCGCCGTTGTTCACGCAGTCCCAGATGACGCGGGCGGACTCCGCGATCCGGGGCGCAAGGTGCTCCGCCGTCGCCTTCAAGGCATCGATCGAGGACTGGGCCCACTCGCGGACGCGGGAAATGTCGGCTTCGGGTGCCGGCGGAAGCGGCGGGGACGCAGGTTTCGGGGTGCGTAACGCGGTGAGAAGTTCCAGGGCTTCCCGGACGGCTCCTCTTCCCCCCGCAGCCTTGAGGACCTGCCGGGCGGCCTTTCGGGCGGCGGGCGTGGCATTCGCCGGGGCGAGTCCCAGGCCCACGGCGGCGAGCGCCGGCGCGTCCCGGTCGCCGTCCGCGACGTAGCAGACTTCTTCCAGGGAGACCGAAAGCTCGCGGGCCAGCTTTTCGATCGCGGGTCGCTTTTCCTTGGCGCCTCCGACGACGGTCGAAATCTCCAGGCGACGCCCCACGAAATCCAGCCACGGCGAGCTCTCGGCCGAGAGGAGGGCGACCAGCAGGCCACGGCGCCGCGCTTCGAAAACGGCATCGATGTCCTGGTACGTCAGCGACTTGGTTTCGCCGCCGCTTTCGCTGAAGGTGACAGAGCCGTCCGTCAGAACCCCGTCCACGTCGAGAATCAAGGCCTTGATCGGTTTCACCAGCAGGTTCTCCCACCATCGATTACGAGGTTGGCACCGGTCATGTAGGACGAAGCGTCCGAACAGAGGAAGACGACGGCGCCTTTGTATTCGCCAGGCCGCGCCATCCGGCCCAGCGGGATCAGGTTGGTGAGGCGGGAGACGAATTCGGGCGGCTGGCCGTTTTCCACTCCGCCGGGCGACAGCGAATTGACGCGCACGCCCTTGTCGGCCCAGTATGTGGCGAGGTAGCGCGTCAGCGCGAGGAGCCCGCCCTTGGTCACGGGGTAGCTCACGGGTTTTGCCTTCTGCTTTTCTTCGGGAACCCCCGGTTCGCGGTAGATCCGCTGGTCGGGCGCGATGAGGCCGAGATCAGAAGAGATGTTCAGGATGACGCCCCGTCCTTGGGAGGCCATGTGGCCTCCGAAAACCTGGCTGCACAGGAACGCTCCGGTGAGGCCGACGGCCAGGTCCATCGTCCAGGCTTCGAGCGGAAAGTTCTCCAGGCGGGACCACTCGGCGACGGAATCGGCGGTGGCTTCCATCTTTGGATTCCGCGCCGCGTTGTTGATGAGCACATCGACGCGGCCGTACCGTGCGAGCACCTTTTTCAGGGCGCTCTTCACGGATTCCGGACGGGTGACGTCGAGCTGCACGCCCAGAGCAGCGCCTTGCGAAGAAAGGGATTTCGCGACCTTCCGGGCCCGCTGGACATCGACATCGGCAACCACGGCAGTCCCGCCGGCCTCCAGGACGGCCTCCGCATGCATCACCCCGAGGAATCCCGCGCCGCCCGTGATGACCACGACCTGACCCTTGAGACCGAACAGCCGGTCCAGGCCCTTTGACTTCGGTCGTTTGAGGCTCATACCGGAAGTCTCCCCTCTGCCGACGAACGCGGAAGGCGGCCGCTCTCTTTCCACTCGCGAACGGCCGCTTCCAGCGCTGGAATGTCGCCGGGGTAGTCAAGCTCGTGAATCGGATCCTCGACGATGAACGGAAGCACGACGTCACCGCACACCTTTCCCTGGAGAATCGTCCGGGCACGGATCACATCCACGTATCCGTTCTGCCAGTAGACCGCCGGGAGACGCTGGCGCGGCATGGAATGAGACTCCGGCATGCCGTCCACCCGTACGAGTGGAACGAGCCGGTCCCCTGAAATGCGCCACATCTTGTAGGGAGACTGGATCGGCACGCTGACAGACCGAAGTGCGTCCGCCTCAGGGTGCGCCAGCATCCGGTCAATGGCCTCGTCGATGAGTTCGACGCGCCTCAGGGGGCCAGTGGGGCGCAGGTGGACGACGAGCTCCGGCACGACTCCTTCGTGCTCCCGAAGCCAGGTCAGGGCGTGGTAAAAGACGTCGATATCCGGGGACAGGTCCTGCGCGAATTCCGCAGGGCGCAGGAACGGAACTTCCGCGCCGAATTTCCGCGCAACATCCGCGATCTCGGGATCGTCGGTCGAGACGAGGGTGCGGCCGATCTTCCGGGACTGTTTCGCCTGCTCGATCGTATACGCGATCAAGGGCTTCCCCAGGATCGGCAACAGGTTCTTGCGGGGTATCCCCTTCGACCCGCCCCTCGCAGGGATCAGCGCCAGGACGGAAGCGGCTGTCATGACAGCGTCCCTTCAGAAAGTTCGGCCGGCCTGCCGGTTGCCAGCGATCGCTTCGCAGCCAGCGCCATGAGCAGGCTCTGCGCGCCGTCGCGAAGCGAAATCAACGGGCGGCACCGGCCGGCGACGCAATCGAGGAAATGCTTCGTCTGGTCCATGAACATCTGGTTCCTCTCGAATGCGCGGAACGACATTTCTTCGCCGATGTTTCCTTCGGCGTCGTACCGGACGAGCGATTGGTCCACCGCGTTCCAGAGGATCTTACCGTGATCGCCGACGATCTGGCAGGTGCGCTCCGGGGGCCGCTGGAGAAAGTCCTGGTGAAGGTGCACGGGAAATCCCGCGCCATCGGTGCGGGAGAATTCCATGAGGGTGCTCGCCACGTCCTCGACGTCGATCTCCAGGTCGCTCAGGTGGCCGCCGACGCAGAACGCCCGCCGGGGCGCACCGAAAAAGGAATACAGGAGGTCCAGTTCGTGAATCTGGCTCAGGATGCAGCCGCCGCCCAGGTCCTTGCGGGCGGCGTAGGTGCCGCGGTAATCCTCGTACTTGTGGAAGTTCGGCATGTATTCCGCGACCTGCACCCTGGCCGCGACGAGCCGCCCGACGAGGCCGTCGGTCAGCCATCCCTGGATTCGACGGATGGCGGGATGAAAGCGCCACTGGTACCCGACGTACCCCACGCGGCCGCTCCGCCCCATGAGCTGGATCAGCTCTTCGACTCCTTCCCACGAATGCGACAGCGGCTTTTCGATGAATACGTGGCACCCGGCGCGCGCAGCCTCCAGGGCCGCGGGCATGTGCAGGCTCGTCGGGTTCGTGATGAACACGGCATCCGGCGCACCCGACAAGGCCTCGGTGAGGTCCTTGAAAACCTGGATCTGATGCCGCTTCTCGAGTCCCTGCGCAGCTTCTACGCCCACGGAGTCTGAAAGGACGACGTCGTCCCCCCTGACCCGGTAGGCCGAGACTTCCAGCGCGTCTCCCAGGATCGCCCGGAGATTCCGCAAATGGCGCTGGCCGATGCTGCCGAGGCCGACGAAGAGGACTTTCATGGGATTCCGGCCTCTGCCGCCGCCGACCGCAGACCGTCTTTCACGAAAGCGAGATGACGCCGCGCGGTTTCCTCGGCGTTACGCCCGACCGGGGTTTCGAGAACAAAGGGACCGGTGTAGCGGACGCGCCAGAGGTCACGGAACAGATTCCCGAACGGGACGTCGCCCTCGCCAAGGAAGCGGCCCGGCCCGCCTTTAGGTCGATCCTTGATGTGAATCTCGGCCGTCCAGGGCAGCAGCCGTCGCAGATCGGAACACGGGTCGTGTCCCGCGGCCGCGGCGTTACCGACGTCGTAGCAGACGCGGATGGCCCTGGAGCCGAGGCCCTGGACCAGCTCGGCCAGGGGGCCCGCCGCCAGATCCGTCTCCAGGAGAATGGAAATTCCCCGCGCTTCGGCCTCGGCTGCCGCCGATTTCAGGACCTGAAACGCCTGCGGAACCGTCGGGTCGGCGCCGAGGCTGCTGGCCTCCAGGAGCGGAACGATGACGCGCGAAATCCCGGCCTGGCGGGAACACTCGAGGAGCCGGCAGAGGAGACTGAATGCCTCCGCGCCCTCAAAAAGGCTCTTCTGCACAAAGCAGTGCGCGCAAACCGAGTCCACCGAAACGCCGGACCCTGTCGCCAGTTCGCGCATCGACTGCCTTCCCCCCGCGCTCCAGAGGGGATTCGCCTCGTGTTCGGGAGCGTCGAAAAGCCACTCGATGGCGTCGAACCCCAGGTCGCGGGCCGTCGTGAATTCCTCGCGCCAGGTCGATCGCGGAAACACCTGGCTGGGGGGCACCCCGCCCCCCGAAAGGCGTCCCTGCATGATGCCGATGGAATTCAACCGGCGTTACCCACCCGACGCAGTTTCTTCATGATCGGGACCTCCGAGTCCATGACCCGCTTGATCCCGTCGCCCATCGCGGCCTCGATGACCCGGATGTCCTTGACCAGGCGCGTGATTCCCTGCGGCTCCACCGAAGCGGCCTGGTCGGACCCGAACATCGCGCGATCCATCGTGATGTGCCGCTCGACCATGCAGGAGCCGATGGCGACTGCCGCGAGCGTCGATGCCAGGCCAACCTCGTGCCCCGAATACCCCACCGGAACCCCATAGCGCTTGATGAGCTCCGGGATCACCTTCAGGTTCAACTCGGCCGGTTGCGCCGGATAGGTGCTGTTCGCGTGAAGAAGAATCAGGTCCTGCTTGCCGAGAACCTCTACAGCGTGATCGACCTGCGCCTGCGTGCTCATCCCCGTCGAGAGGATGATCGGCCTTCCCGTCTTCCGGTGATGCCGGAGAAGATTGTCGTCCGTCAGGCTCGCGGAGGCGATCTTGTAGCAGGTCGGTTTGAACGACTCGATGAAATCGACGGCCCCCTCGTCCCAGCAGGACGCGTACCAGAGAATGCCTACCTCTTTGCAGAAGCGGTCGATTTCCTTGTACGCATCCTTGCCGAACTCAAGGCCGCGTTTCAGATCCCCGTTGGTCGTTCCGAACGGGTTCTCCCGCGGCTTGGCGAGCTCTTCCTTCGTGTAGACAACGTCAATCGTGCGCTTCTGAAACTTGACCGCGTTGCAACCCGAAGCGACCGCGACGTTGATGAGCTTCTTGGCCAGCTCGATGCTGCCGTTGTGGTTGATGCCGATTTCGGCCACGACAAAGCAGGGGTTGTTGCCCCCGACCTTGAAACTGCCAATCTTGACCGGATTCATCCGTGATCTCCTTTTCTCGCAGCCGTTCCCGCGTCGGAGGCGGGCACGATGCGCAGTCCCGGATCATCTCTTACGGCAAGATCGCCCGTCAAGACCTTCGACCCGCCGGGAGGAGCAGGGAATCGGAGGGGGTTCCATGGCGAGAAGGAATGGTCGGCATGTCGTCCGCGGTTGCGTATTCTGCCCGTGAGGCGGTGCTCATGTTGGGCCGACTCGACACCGAACCTGCGGTCCGCGGAGGACACCTTGAGAATCGTCTGGCTGAATCGCGCGTTCATCGACCACCGTCGCGCAGGAACTCCCGAATGAACGCGGGCACTGGACCGGCCGAGGGAGGCCCGGACAACCGGGTCCTCGTCATCACCCAGTCAAAGGGCAGCCTGCTCGAGACGCTTCCGGTCTCCCGGATGCTCGTCCAGGACCGGTCGATGAGGCCGCTCTACCTGGTCCAGGCGAAGCACGCGGACTTCATGCTGCCGGTGCTGGCGGAAGAGCGCCTGGAGGCGCTGAAGCCATCCGGGAAACCGTTTATGCCGGCGGCGGGAGAGACGGCAACGCCGGGCTCTTCCAAACCTCGCACTTTACGGCGACGGGTTTTCCCGCGCCTGCCGGAGTTCGTCCGGTTGCTTGTGCACCACCGGGCGCAGTTGAAAACCGCGCGGAGGATCCTCGGCCGCCATCCGGAGATCCGCACGCTTCTGGTGATGGGCGACCGCAATGTCGGGTACGAGACCGCGTTCGTTCGCGCCGCGAACGATCGCGGCATCCCGAGTCTCATTCTGCCATTTGCTTCGAGCTTTCCCGAAGCGATCGCGGAGACGAGGTTGCGGGAAAAGGAATTTCGGCGGAAATACGCCGTGTCAGGCCCCTGCCGCGCGCTGCTGGCGTGGTTATTCCCGCGCTGGATTTACCGGCACAAGGAACAGCGGATGTTCTACCGTCCGCCGGCCAACAGCCTGGCGGCCTGGTGGTTCGGGATGATGTCGAGCAATCCCTGGACCCTCGGCGGCGGCGCCGCGACGCGCATGACGGTGGACAGCGAAGAGTCGCTCGAGATGTTCGTGAAACAGGGAATGGTCCCCGGAAAAATGGTCGTGACCGGACGCCCCTCGGCGGACGAGATCACCCGAACTCTTCGCAACGTCGAGCCGGGGTCCATCCGGAAGGAGTTGGGCATCCCAGACGGTCGGCGAATCATCCTTTGCAGCGTCCCCCAGCTCGCCGAGAACGGCCTGCTTCCGTGGGACCAGCACTGGGAGGAAATGGGATTTCTCTTCAGCACCATGGTCGCCGAAGACGCGGCGGTTGTCCTGAGCCTGCATCCGAAAAGCGATCCCGAGAAGTACCGGCCCCACGCCGACCGCCTCGGAGCCATCCTCGCAACGCGGCGGATCTACGAACTGATGCCCGTGTGCGATGTCCTGGTCGCCTCCCTGTCGAGCGTGGTTGCTCCCGCCATCGCCCTCCACAAGCCCTCCGTCGTCGTGGACTTCTACGGCCTCGGCTATTCGCTCTACGATTCGGCTCCAGGAGTGACCGTCGTGCGAGAGCGAAAGGACTTCGCGCCGATCCTTCACTCCCTTCTCACCGATCCGGGATGCTACGAGGGCATGCGGAAGCGGCAGGAAGCAGAAGGGCATCGGTGGGCGATGCTGGACGGCGAATGCACGCGGCGGGTGAAGGAGGAGTTGATGCGCCTGGTG
>JAIOPR010000080.1 GCA_021413805.1 Planctomycetota bacterium | reverse complement strand
CGCGGCGAGCTGCTGCAGTTCGCGCCCGGCGTTCATCAGCGTCGGCGAATTCGGCAGGAAGTCCCCTTCGGTCATCAGTTCGAGAAACCGGCGGGCCCAGGGGCGGGGCGAAGAGCCGAACGCCGTCTCCGCGGAGGCAATGTCGGTGGCAACGCGCTGGAACAGGGCCTCGGGGGTCTCGGCGGCGACGCCGCGCGAATCCTTCTTGAGGTAGCGCTTTTCGAGCACGGTCCGTGCATTCGGGGACAGCGGCATATGTTTTCTCCAGAGGCGAACATAATACTAACACAAAATAGGAGCTTGTCAAGGCCGGATCGGGTGCTGGCCGGGATTTCAGGGGGACGGGCTGGGAAACGGCAAAGGCAAAGAGGAGAACCTTCAAGGAAACGACAAACCGCAAACGACAAGTCAGCGTCGTCGAGTCGCCGTGGTCGAATGAATTGCCGTTTCGAGGCCATGGTTCTTCATGCCGCTTTTGCACCGCCGGCTCGACGAATTCATCGCCGGCCGGCGGATGCGAAGCGCGCTGAAACGACTACTTCACCGGTTCGGCCTTTACCAGCACCACTCGCCCGGCGTTGCTCGTGCCGTCACCGGGAAGCGATCCCGCAACCGTCCAGACACCGCTCTTCACGCCCAGTCGCGTCTGCAGCAGCGGCGAGTTGGTCTTCCCTTCGGCCAGATCGGTCAAAATCACAAATTCATCGATCATGAGCGATCCGTCCTGCGCGATGGATGTGCGGATATTGGATGCCAGTTTCTCTCCGCCCCAGAGGCGGACGAGGGCGACTCCCTTCCCTCCCCGGTCGGACGCGCTGCCTCCCATCGACAGCGTCGCCATTCCGTCCCCGACAAACGTGAACGACGTCCGGCCCGTCGCTTCATGCAATTTCGCCGCATCGAACCCTTCGGGCGCCGAGACCACCCCGTCCTTGCCCTCGAGAACCGCCACCGTGATGCGCCAGTTCGTGGCGTCCTGCCCGACGTCGATGCGCTCGATGATTTTGGCGAGTTTCCGGAGATTGGAAGCGTAGTCGCTGATGATCATCGAGTTGGTGGACTCGGTGCAGACGACGTTTCGCGGATCCGAAATCAGCGCCTGGACGGGCGCCAGGAGATCGCGCGTCCGGCCGAAACGAAGGACGATCGCGAGCGAGCAGAATTCATCGTTCGCGGGGAGTTCCGCGACTGAAGAAATCACGCGAAGCGCTTCTTTGCCGGCGCTTTCCACCAGCACGATCCGGATGGCTCCGCTTTCCTGGAGCACCGTGGCCATCCCGGCGGCCTTGAGAATTTCCATTCCCGCCGCAAATGCGCTCGGGCCTTCGAGCGATTCGGCCTGCGCGTGGACCTTGCGATCGGCAAACCGCTGCGACAGGTTGTCCGGATACAGGAAATGCCGCTTTCCCCCGTCCGACATCTTGACGATCAGCTCCTCGAACGAAACGACTCCTTCTTCCGCCGCGGCCGCCATGGGCAGCGCCAGCGCCGCCAGCAGGATCATCGATTTCATCGGATTCACCCCTTCAGATGTTTCAGCCCAGGCGTCCCCGCGGGATCCGGATCCTGCGGGCCGCTTCGTGCGGCGCGCCTTACCCCGATTCAACGACGTGGAAGCGAAAAGGCCGGGATCGGGAAAGGCACGGCTTCTGATCGATCAAAATCGCTTTTTCCAGAACTTCTGCGCGCCGCCTGCGTCTTATCCGTACGAACCCACCGGAGCCGCTTCCATGAAAATCCGCGCCACGCTGTTCGCCCTGCTGCTCGCCGCCGCGCCGCTGTTCGCCGAGCCGGCGGGTGAAGACCAGTTTCGGACGTGGGTCAGGCAGTTGGCGAGCGACGACATCCAGGTGAGGGATGCGGCGCAGCGCGAGCTGGAGAAGCTGGATGGGAAGTGGAAACCGGAGTTGAAGAAGGCGCTGGCGGCGGCGACGGATCCGGAATCGCGCGCCAGGCTCGGGTCGGTGCTCGAGATCCTGTGCCACCCGCAATGGCACACCGATCTCGACGAAGCGATGGCGCTTGCGAAAAGCGGAAACAAGCCGCTTCTCGTGCTCGTGACGCCCGGCGCCCCCGACGGGTTTTCATGACTCGGAGGCCACCTCATGCGAACCGTGACGTTCGCTGACGAAGACTTGTGCGCCTGGCTCAACAAGACGTTTGTTCTCGCCTGGTTCGACGTGAAGCCCGATTCCACCGTCGCGGGTCTCGCGCCTCTTCAGCACGCCTACGCTGCCGAGGAAATCGCCGCATACCCCGAGGGGGGCGGCGGCGCCAACATCCGCACGCTGGTCTGCAACCCCGACGGCGTCGTCCGCCACGCGCTTGAAGGCTGGTGGCCCGCCGACAAGTTCCGCGAAGAGTGCGAGCGCGGCAGGGCGTGCGTCGCGGCGGATTCGCTGGAGGCCGCGAAGGCGATCCGGACAAAGGCCGCCGCCGGCCTGGAAACCGCCGCCGCAGCGATCGAACAGCAGAACCCCGAGGAAATGCGCAAACCGATCCGCGAATCCAAAGTCGCCCGGCAGGCCGCAGCGCTTCGACTTCGCGCCACGTCGTTCCGGATCATGGACTCGGCGGTCGGGCAATCCGTGCTCGCCCTGACGAGCGAGTACTTTGAGGACGGTGAAGGCAAAGTCATGAAGTGAGGGTAGGACACCGAGCCCCGTCGGGGCTCACCAAGGTAGGATCAGGACATGAAACTCGCGTTCCCGCTCCTCGCGCTCGTCATCGCGGGATGCGCTTCCCCGCCGCCCCCGGCCTTTTCGTTGTCGCAGGAGGAGGCGCGGGCGCTCGCGAAAAAGGAAGGCCGGCCGCTGCTGGTGCTTTCGGTCGTGGGCGATCTCGACGGGCGATTGTGACTCGCGGCGCACGTCCTGAGAGCCGTGACGCTCTCGGATCCGGCGGTGAAGCGCGCGATCGAGGAGGGCTGGGTGTCGACGTGGCACAACCAGTGTCCCGGGCTTTATTGCAACAACACGGCGGACACGCGGAAGCCGATTCCTTACCCGCCGCAACAACTCGCCACCGTGTTCGAAGGTGCAGGTGGCGGAAATATCCGGCTGTATTTTTGCGATTCGGAAGGAAAGGTCGTGCACGCGGTGACCGGGTTCCTGGACGTTTCACGCCTGCTCGAGGAGGAAGAATTCGCCCGCAGCCAGCTGGCGCGGACGGCACCGAGTCGTCAGCGAAACCGCGTTCTGCACTCTCCTGATTGGACCGACCGGAACGGGTTCATCTACGAGCACAAGCAGGAAATCCTGGATCACCGGGAGAAGGACATGCGCCGGGTGCCCGACGGGCGTGACCTCTGGGGTTTGCTTCGCGAGATCGAGGACAACGTGTATCTGAAGGGCGCGATTGGTTGAGACTCTGACTAGCGCGGCCGGGGGTCGCGGGAAGGCGGATGAAAAAGGCGGACGCCGATAACAGCCGATCACGCGGAAGCGCCGCTGATACGGCCCTTCGACAGGGGGCGCGCCTGCTGCTATAACGACGGCATGACGCACGGGATCGACAAGACCGGCGACTGGAAATCGCGACTGTTTACCCTGGGGTTTGAGTTGTTCAACAAGGGCGAGCGGTTCGAGGCCCACGAGGAGTGGGAAGCGATCTGGCTGGACGAGCCGAAGGGGCACCCGAACCGGCTGTTCCTGCAGGGGCTGATCCAGGTGGCGGCGGCGTTTCACCGGGTGGACACGAACTTCCTCGGCGCGGCGTACCGGCTGTTCCGATCGGCGCGGCGGAAACTGCTTCCCTACTCGCCCGGGTACAAGGGCGTGGACGTGGCTTCGCTGATCCCGCTGGTCGAAAAGTGGGTCGCGCGGCTTGAGGCGCTGAATGACGGAAAACCGGCGCCGGAAGCCCCGTATTTCCAGATGCAGATGCGCGGAAAAGGCTGGAACGAGCCGACCCGCGCGGCGGATTCTTCGGCCGCGGGGCTCGCGACGTTCAAGGCGTTCGAGCAGTATTCGAGCGACCGCGAAGTCCGCTCCGAATGCCCGACCTGCCGTACGCCGCTCGTCGTGAACGGCCGGAACCGGGCGCCCTCGACGGACCTCGAACGCTCGTGGCACGTCGCCTGCCCGCGCGCCTGCGTCACGGCCGAGTTCGCGGAGGGGCGCGCGTGAGCGGGTTCGTGCATCGCGTGAAACCGATCTGGCGCGACATGGACGCGCTTCAGCACGTCAACAACGCCGTCTACCTCACGTACCTTGAGAACGCTCGTGAAGCGTGGTGGCAGGATCTCGCGGGGAACTTCGGCATCTTCCCGTTCACGCTGGCGCGGATCGAAATCGACTACCGCAATTCCGCGACGTGGAAGGACGAGATCGCCGTGAAGGTCGCCGTCACGCGGATCGGCACCACGTCGTTCGACCTCACGTACGAACTCGACGCGGCGGACGGCAGGCGCCTCGCCGACGCGAAATCGGTGCTCGTCATGATGGAAGAGGGCCACACGGCGCCCCTGAAAATCGACGACTCGCTGCGGAAGAAAATGAAGGCGTACGAGCGGCCGTCGGCCTGACAACGCCATGAGCGAGATCGAGACCCGCCTGCGCGCTGCCCTCTCGACAGGCCCGAAACCAGCGGCGCTGCTGGCTCGCGAAGCGCTGGGGATCACGGGGCCGGACTTGGTCATTGCGAAGGTCGCGGAGGTCTCGCTGGCGAAGCTTCCGTGGGTGGAGAGGGACGGTGACAAATGGAAGCTGTGCGCGGCGGCGCCACCGCCGCCTGCCGCCGGGCCGGTCGTCCTCGTCGCGCTCGACAACGACAACGTCGCGCTTGCGGACTGGGACGGTTCTCGCCTCGGCGAAATACAAACATCGAAAACCCTCGTGTTGCCCCCCAATCGCCCCGCCGTCGCGTTCGAGTCCCTCCCCGGCGCCCTCCCCCTTCGCGCCCTCTGCCGCGCCCTCGACCCGTCGCGATCCTTCACCTCCGCCCCCCGCGCCGCCGCCGACTGGAAACTCCCCCACCACGGGGGCGACGACGCCGCGGGCGCACTCCACACCCTCGCCGCTGTCTGGGAACGCGCGGTCGAACTCGGGACCGAACAGGGACTCACGGGGTTCGAAGCGCTTCGCGAAGCCGCCGAGCGCCCGCGACCGCGCCTCGACCTCGCGCCCTACCGGTTCGATGCCGAGTTCCTCGCCATGCTCCCGGAGACTCCGGGGACTTACCGTTTTCTCGACGGCGGCGGCGCGATTTTCTACGTCGGCAAGGCGCGCAACCTCCGCAACCGGGTGAATTCGTATTTCCGGGTTCCCCGTGTGCCCGACGCGAAATGGCTGACGATCGCGAAACGGCTGCGCGAGATCGAGTTCTCGATCCTGGGAAGCGAGCTCGAGGCGCTTCTCGAGGAAAACCGCCTGATCCGGGAACTGCGTGAAGGGCTGATCAACGTCCATGCTGCGGCGCACGCCCGGACTCCGCGGCGGCTGCCGGAGCGGTCGGTGTTCGTGCTGCCTTCGGCGGACGACGGGCGGGCGGCGCTGTGGCTGCACCGGCGGGGGGCGGCGTTGAAGCGGATCGACGTGAACCTGGCGCCGCGCGGGGTGAAGGGGGCGGCGGCGGAGGCCCGGGCATTCTTTGACGCAGTGCGTCAATCGGCGGCGGAAGAGCTGGCGATCGCCGAAGCATGGTTCGGGGACAACCTTGCGCATCTTTCGAGGCTGGACCCGGACCGGCCGGACCTGGAGGAGGCGATCGCCCAGGTCTTGAAGGGAGACGCGTTCGCGGCCGGAGAGCGGCGTTGAGATCGTGAGAAACATTCGCCCTGCGGCCCGCGACACCAGCCCGTCCGGCGCGGGAGAGGCGTTTAGAGTTGAACCTGAGGTTTTTGAGGCGCGCCGGACGGGCCGGCGCCGCGTGCCTACGGGCGACTGTTTCTCACGCTCTCAATTTTCGTTGCCGAAAGCTTGCGGCCGATCCGAAAGCGGTCAGGCCAGCGCCAGGAATTTGAGGGTGTTGCAGGCGATGGCGGACCAGAAGGCCACGCAGGTGACCTTCGGAAGAGTGCTGAACCGTACGATATCAGGACGCTTGAAAATGTCCGTACCTCCTTGCCTTTTCAGGAGTTGCGTCATTCAGGCAATCCTCGAAACCCTCCGGATTCCGGGGTGTTTGAAACCCGACCGTTGACGAGCCCGCCCCTCGCAGGCTCCAATCCCGGACCAAATCCACACGAACCCCACGCAAAGGAGACTTCCCCAGCCCATGAAAAACTTTTCTCTCAGCCTCGCGGTCCTCACCCTCCTCGCCGCCGCCGCTTCCACGGCACGCGCCGATGACTGGGACAAGATCGGCTCGCGCGTCGTCGCGTTCGGCGGCGACCACGACACCATCGACGGCACCGGCGACGGGCGCTTCACGGCCATCAAGATCGACGTCGACGAAGGCAACCTCGAGATGTACGACGTCAAGGTGACGTTCGGGAACGGCGACCCGTTTTCGCCCGACACCCGCATGCAGTTCGACGAGAACACGCGCAGCCGGACGATCGACCTGCCCGGCGAGGCCCGCGCGATCCGCAAGATCGAGTTCTGGTACCGGTCCAAGGGGCGCAAGGGACGCGCGACGGTGACGGTTTTCGGGAAGCGCGCGGGCGGCGGTGGTGGCGGCGCTGAGGAGCCGCGCCCGCCGGTCGCTCGTCCCCCGGCCGACGACAACAAGGGATGGGAACTGCTCGGCATGCGCATCGCCGATTTCGGCGGCGACCACGACACGATCGAGGTCACGGCGAGCGAAGGGCGCTTCAAGCAGATCAAGATCGACGTCGAGAGCGGAAACGTAGACATGTTCGACGTCAAGGTGACGTTCGGCGACGGCGAGACGTTTTCGCCTGCGACGCGTTTCGAATTCAAGGAAGGCTCGATGAGCCGCACGATCGACCTGCCCGGCGACGCGCGCGTCATCCGGAAGGTCGAATTCTCCTACAAGAGCGAAATCCGCAAGGGCAAGGCCCGCGTCCGTCTCTACGGGAACCAGGCCGGCGGCGGCGGTGGCGGGAACGACGCGAAAGAGAAATGGGAGAAGCTCGGGACGCGCATCGTCGATTTCGTGGCCGACAAGGACACGATTGAGGTCGGCGCGAATGAAGGGCGCTTCGACAAGATCCGCATCGATGTCGAGGACGGAAACCTCGACATGTGGAACATCCGCGTCGTTTTCGGCGACGGCCAGGATTTCTCCCCGGAGACGAAGGTCGAGTTCCGCCAGGGATCGATGAGTCGCACGATCGACCTCCCCGGCGACACGCGCGTCATCCGCAAGATCGAGTTCTGGTACAAGTCCGAGTTCAAGAAGGGCCGCGCGACGGTTCACGTCTTCGGCCGCCAGGCCGCGGGCGGCGGCGGCGCGGACGTCAAGCCCCCCCAGAAAGACCCGAAGGACCGCTTCCCCGGCTGGGACCACCTCGGCTCGCGCGTCGTTGACTTCGGCGGCGACCACGACGCGATCGACTGCAAGGGCGAAGGCCGGTTCACGGCGTTCCAGGTCGAAGTCGAGAACGGCGACCTCGAGATGTTCGACATCGTTGTGACCTTCGGGAACGGCGACAAGGAGAGCGTGAAGACCCGTTTCTCCTTCGACGACAACTCCCGCACCCGCACGATCGACCTGCCCGGAAACAAGCGCTTCATCCGCCGCATCGACTTCTACTACAAGTCGGTCCGCGTGACGCGGGACGGGAAGGCGACGATCAATCTTTACGGGAAGCGGTAAGGACGTTGGTGGGTTGATGGGTTGGTGGGTTGGGAAAACGACGATCGGGACAGGCCGGGGCTTGCGCTCCGGCCTGTTCTTTTTTCTGCGGGACCGGAGGGACTTCCGTCGCGTCGGCCTTCGGCGGTTAGGATGTCTCCCCCCCTCACGATCTGGAGCTTCCTTGGGTCCCCCGGTCTCCGACGTTCTTGCTGAGTTCGCTTCACATCTCGGCCCGCTCGCCGGCGCCGCCGAAACGGATATCGCGCGCCTCATCGCGCTCGTCGGGCCGATTCCCGTCGCGTGGGAGGAATTCCTCCGCGCGGCCGGGGCTTCCACCGGAAACCTGAAACTCCGCGGCCACCACACCGATCTCGGCTTGTCACTCGCGGAGGACGTCCTCCCCGTGCTCGAGAAGGCGCGAAAGAAGGAGGCGGCGAAGGGGCTGAAACTGGCGCCCGTGGTCGCGACGCGATTCCTGGTCGGGATGCCGCACGGCCGCTGCCAGGACTGCGGCCCGGCGTGGCTCGACGCCTCGGCTGGCGAGATGATGCCGCGGATGGTCCGCGAAGCGCTGGCCGCCACGGGGGGAAAGGACCCCGTCGCCGTGCAGATCGACGAGGGCGAACCGCGCGGAAAACGCGCCCCGGCGTCCCCGTTCCTCCTCGGCGAATCCCTCGCCGCGTGGCTCTTCGACACCGCCTTTCGCCAGTTCCGCCTCACCGCCGCCGGGCCGCCACAGGGTCGCTCCGTCCGCCCCGAACACGCTTCGGCCCCCCACGCGCCC
>JAIOPR010000076.1 GCA_021413805.1 Planctomycetota bacterium | reverse complement strand
TCGATCAGGATCTGCGTATTCAGCGGGTCCGCCGCTTCGATCACGTCATCCTTCGCGCCAAACACCCGCAACCCGGGCAGGCCGCGGAAGTCCAGCGCGCCCAGGCTCTCCAACTCCTCCCGCCCGTCCTCGCCCAGCCACTTGCTGATTTCCGCGAACGCCGTCTTCAGGTGCGACGTAAAAATCGCCGAGCCGTACGCCACCGTCGTCCGGTCCACGTCGCGCAGCCACTGGAAACACCGCGCGTCCAGCGTCGCGCTCTGGTCATTCGCTTCGTCCGTCCACGGCGCCGTCACCGACTTGCGGATCCCCTCGCCTTTCGGGTCGTCCGCCGGCGTCGCAATTGACTGGCGCAACCACGGCAACGAAAGGCGCCGCGCGATCGCGACCCGCAGCAGGAACCGCTGGACCGCCTCCGGCAGCTGCGCGAAATCCCTGATCGCCGCGGTGTGGTCCGCGCCCTTGGATTCGAGTTCCAGCAGCATGGGTAGCGCCTTCTCCGGCGTCGTCCCCTTCGCAATCTCCGGGATTCCCCATTCGTCGCCCGTCGGCGCCGCGTACATCCGGCCGGACGGAATGTCGGTCAGCCCCCAGCAGAGCATGCAGATTTCGCCCGGGCTCGCCGCCTTGACGACGGTCAGCATCGCGTCGGTGATCCTCCCCGTCGTCCGCGGGATGGCCCGGGCATCGCGGAACTGGTTCTCGACGGTGCGCATCAGGTAGTCGCGGCCGCTGTAATTGCGCATTTCGTCGCCCGTCATCCCGAGCGGCCGCCGCGAGGGAGCGGTCCCCGCGAGCGCTCGCTCCCAGACGTCGTCGGGAATCTGAAGCGCGGCGCGGTCGCCGGCCGGCATCTCGCGCGGCGGAAGCGGCGCTTCTTCGGCGGAAGCGAACCGGGCGAGGACGGCCAGGGAACCGAGCACCAGGGGGACGAATCGCATGGGGATCTCCTGCGTTAAGAGTCAATCCGTCGAGCCGGAAAAGCTCACGGTATCCCGCGCCGGGGGGGATGTCAGGCATTCGAGGGCCGCCGCAGTACAATTCCGCGCGATTGAAAAAGCGCCTCCCCGGCTTCGTGTTCCTCTTCATCGGGTCGATCTTCCCCCTGGTCGGCGGATTCGTCGCCGAGGACCAGCGCCGCAAGTTCGACCATTGGATCGAGGTCCCGGCCGAAATCATCGGCCAGGAAGTCAATTTCCACACGGACAGCGACGGCGACCCGATGTACGGCCCGGTGCTTAAGCTCCGCTACCTCGCGGACGGGATGCCGGAAACGGGGGACGGACTGTTCGCGATCGACACGATGTCGTCGGAGGAATGGGCGAAGGACCAGCTCGCGGCATGGCCCGTGGGGAAACGGGTGACCGCCTGGGCTGATCCGGAGCACCTGGAAAAGGCCTACGTCGTTCGCGAAGTCTCCGTGCTTCCCTATGTCATCATGCTCGCCCCGATGGTTTTCGTTTCGTTCGGCGCGATGTTCGTGCTCTTTCCCGGCGGCGAAGGCAAGGTCTACACACCCGGCACGCCCTGGGCCGGCCGCACATTCGTGATCGTCTGGAACACCGTTGGCATCGCGTGCGCCGTTCACTATTTCACGCAACCCGGGGCCTGGAACGCGGCCGGCATCGCGCTTTTTTCGATCTACCTGGGCATCGGCTTTGTCCCGGTTGTGGTGATGGTGAAGCGAGCGATCCGGGGATAGCAGGCACCTCCCTTTCGCCCCCGCCAGTCGCCAGATCCACTAAATTTGCATAAAAATAACATAGATTTCATTGCAATTGAAATAAACCGTGGCATAACTAGCCGCTCCCAACGGTTTCCGAACAAAACCCAACCATTCCTTCAAGCGCTCCCGGAAAGGATCAACCCATGGACCAGGCCCCGCTTCGCAGCTTCCTCGAAATCCCCTACGACAAACTCGAGGAGATGAACCTCGAGGTCAAGGAGACCCGCGTCAAGCGCGTCCCCGCCGGGAAATTGCAGGAACAGCGGATGAAGTACCTCGCGGACGAGAAACGCATCAAGGCCGTCACGGTCTGCTTCACCGACCTCGAGGGCCGGCTCCACATGCTCGACTACGACAAAAAGTTCCTCCTGAAGTCGCACGACAACCTGACCTTCGACGGATCTTCGATCCGCGGCTTCTCCCAGCAGAAAGAATCCGACCTCCGCCTTACCGTGGACTGGTCCGCGTTCTACTGGCTCCCCGCCGACGTTTTCGGGCCTGGAAAAGTGCTGGTCTTCGGCGAAGTGCTCGAACGCGACGGCGCGCCGTACCTGGCCGACATGCGCTCGCGGCTCAAGCGCTTCACCGACGCGCTTTACGAGAAACAGGGGATCGAGTGCCACGCCGCGAACGAGATCGAAGGCTTTCTGTTCCAGGGGCGGAACGCGGAGCGCCGGTACTACGAGACCGGAAAGTTCGATTTCATCTCAACGGGCGGGTACTACCACTCGCTTCCCGGCGATCCGCTTCGCCGGTTCATCGATACCGCGGCCGAGGTTCAGCGCTCGATGGGATTCGGGAACGAGAAGGACCACCCGGAAGTTGCGCCGTCGCAGTTCGAGATGAATTACATGTACACGCAGGCGCTGATCGCCGCGGACCAGGTGCAGCTCTACAAGCTCGTCTGCCGGCAGGTCGCGGACCGGATGGACATGACGGCATCGTTCCTGCCCAAGCCCGTGACGGGCGTCAACGGCAACGGGATGCACACCAACCTCTCCGTCGCCAAGAACGGCAAGAACCTCTTCTATGACAAGAACGGCCAGGACGGCCTCTCGGCGCTCGGCTGGAAGTTCATCGACCGGCTGCTGAACAACGCGAATGACATCTGCCTCGTGCTGAATTGCAGCGTGAACAGCTACCGCCGGCTCGACCCGCATTTCGAGGCGCCGAACCAGATCAAGGCCTCCGCGATCGACCGCGGCTCGATGGTCCGCATCACGCTCGGCAACGAGAAGACGGCGCGCACCGAGATCCGTTCGATCGCGCCCGACGCGAACCCTTACATGGCGATCCACACGCTTCTGGCGACGGGACTCGAGGGGCCGGAAGCGCCGTCCTCCGACGCCGACAAGCGGAGCCGCACGCGGTTCCTCCCCGACAACATCCACGACGCGATCCGGCTGTTCAAGAGCAGCGAGTTTGCGATGAAGCTGCTGGGCGAAGAGGTCCACGGGAAATACGCGGAGCTGAAACTTGCGTCGGCCGAGCGGTGCCCGAAGGCGCTGGGCTCGCAGATCAAGAGCGCAGAGATCCAGTTCCACCATGAAGTGACGAACCAGTTCCTGTGGAATCTTTTCTAGGGATTCAACGGCGCGCGGGGGAAGACCACCCCTGCGCGCCGATTAGACGTCCCAGATCTCGCTCGCCTCGTGGCGTGCGGCAACATGCAACTCGACGTGGCCCGGCAGGCGCGGCCGGATCGCGGCGATCGCCAGGTGCGGCAGGTTGCAATCCTCGGACAAGTGTCCCAGAACCACGCGGCGCGGATACCGCCCGTGCCCCGGCTCGAAGACTTGCCCCAGCGCCTCCGCCGCCTGCCCATTCGAAAGGTGCCCCGTCGGCCCGGTGACCCAGGCCTTCAGGAACGGCGGGCGCGGGGAATTCTCCTCCATCTCCTCGTCATAGTTCGACTCGAGCAGCACGAAGTCCGCTTCCCTCATCGCGGGTATCAGGTGCGGCGGAACCAGCCCCAGGTCCGTCGAGTAAAACACCGCGCGCCCCTCGCACCGGATCACAAACGCCAGCGGCCGCCCCGCTTCTTCCCCGCCGTGCGGCACGCTGTGCGTGCGGATCTGGAAGATCTCGTGCAGGTGGTCGGCGTCTTCCTTCAGGAACCGGACCTGCCCGCGCTCGTCCATCCCCTTCAGGTCGCGGGACCGCCGGCAGGCGGCAAGGTAAGTCTCGCGGTGCGTCAGCACCGGAATCCCGTATTTCTTCGCGATGATCCGCGCCGGGCGCCCGAAATGGTCGCTGTGCGCGTGCGTCACCAGGATCCCGCAAAGTTCCTCGGGACGGAGGCCCGCTTCGCGAAGCGCCGTCTCGATCGATTTCGACGAACCGGTGCCGGCGTCGATGAGGAGGCCGCGATCGCCGGTCCAGACGGCGGAGACGTTGCCCGAGGAGCCGGAAGCGAGGACGACGAAGCGCATTCGCCTAGATCGCCCTCACGGGAAGCACGATCATCGTCATTCCCTCGAACTGCATCTCGCGCTGGACGGCGTACGCCGTCTGGTTATGCAGCATGCGGGTGAGCATGTTCTCGGTGGGGAACACGAGTTTCCCGCTGAAGAACACGGCCTGGGGGTACTCCTTCTTGATCTTCCGCGCCATTTCCATCATGAGCTCGACGGCGTCGGGGCCGATCTTGTAGTCGCCGATGGCGTAGCAGCCCTGGCCGCGGGCGAGGCGGATGTACTTGCGGATGGTGTTTTCGGTTTCGCGCTCGAGGTTCTCGACCTCTTCCACCCCCTTGAAATGCGCGGTATCGACAACGCCGACGGAGAGGATGATGAAGCGCTGGTAGTAGCGGGGCCATGCCTTGTGGATGGCGAAGAAGGTATGGATGCCGAAGCCGCCGTAGGAGCCGACGAAGAGAACGGCGGTGGCGGCGTCATCGGTGGGGCTGGCGAGCCCGGGATCGGTGGCGGCCTCGGGGATTTCGCGGAACGCCATATCGAGGCGGCGGAGGAGGCGGGAGACTTTGCGGTAATGCGCCTGGATCCAGACGCAGATGGCGATGAACCCCAGCGTGATGAGCAGGGTGACGTACCCGCCCTTCGTGAACTTCTGCCAGACGGTAAATGTCAGGATGGTGGCGCAAAGGGTGAGGCCGACGCCGTTGAGGATGAAATAGCGGAGCCAGTGGCGCGTGCGGCGGCGGGCTTTGATCCAGTGGACGCACATGCCGAGTTGAGAGAGGACGAACACGATGAAAACGTTGATTGAGTACATGACGACCAGGGTGCCGACGATCGATCCCCCGCCATCGGCGTCCCCTGGCACACTTCGCCGGGCGACGACCTCGGTCCCGACGAGGATGAGCGCCGCGGCGCCGCCCATGAGAAGCACGCCGTTCATCCGGACGAGGGTGTCGGAGAGGTGGGCGAAGCGCTTCGGGAACCACCCGTCCACGGCCATGTTGGAAAGCACGTTGGGGCCGTCGATGAACCCTGCCTGGGCGGCGGCGACGAGGAGAGCGGCCTCGGAGACGAGGGTGACGATGACGAAGCCTCGGAAGACGGGGCCGGAGGCGTTCCAGTCGCGGGCGACGTTTTCAATGAGGACAGCGTTGAGGGTCTTGCCGGGGTGCTCGACGACGTTCCAGAGAAGGTAGCAGAGGAGGATGCCGCCGGCCGTGAGGGCGAGCGAGATGGACATGTAGAGCATCGTGCGCTTGCCGGTCTCGACCTTCGGCTCGCGAAGGACGTTCATGGAATTGGAGACGGCCTCGATCCCGGTGTACGTGCCGGCACCCATCGTGTAGGCGAACATGAAACCGACGAAAAGCTTCCATGTCGTCCCCGAGTTCCATGCCGTGCCGATCGTGCCGGCCGTCTGGCGGGCGACGCCCGTGATTCCCGTGGTGTGCGAGAGGATCCCGTAGCCGATGACAATGACGTGGGTGATGACAAAGACCAGGAAGATCGGGGTCAAGACGAGGGTGGATTCCTTCACACCGCGAATGTTGAGGTAGGTGAGGGCGACGACGAGCGAGAGGGTGATGAAGATCTTGTAGTGCAGGAAGGCGGGAGGGAGAAACGAGAAGAGGGCATCCGTGCAGGATGCAATGGAGATGGCGATCGTGAGGATGTAGTCCACGATGAGGGCCGAGCCCGAAACCAGGCCCGCACCGCTTCCCAACGTCTTCGTTGCGACGACATATCCGCCGCCGCCCGACGGAAAGACCTCGATGATTTTGCTGTAGGCGGAAGAGATGATGAAGACGGTGAGGGCGGTCGCGACGGCGAGGAGGAGCGCCAGCGACTGGTGGCCCTGCGACGTGAGCGCCTTGAACGACTCTTCAGGGCCGTACGACGACGACGAGAGCCCGTCAGCTCCGAGGCCGACCCACGCGAAGAACGCGATCAGAGAGATCTTGTGGAAGATCCTCGGGTCGGTGGGGTCTTTGGGCTTACCAAAGACGAAGTCGTGGACGCGGTGGGAGTTGCTCACGAGTGGCGGCCGGCCTCCTTTTGCTGCCGGCAGGCCGGGTACGATAACAGGAGGGGTTGCCTGCGGGCAAATTCCGGAGTAGAATGAGTCGCCCGCCGTTGCAAGCTGAAGCTGGTTCGGCGGTTACGGCATCGACGGAATCGACTGTGAGCCGCAGAAGCGGCGCCCGTGTCCGAAGGTTCCACCCTCGAGGCTTCTCCATGACGCGGATCCTGGACAGCATCAATTCCCCCGCCGACCTCAAACCCTTGTCGCTGGAGCAGTTGCGGCAGGTCGCGCAGGAGATCCGCGACGAGGTCGAACTCGTCACCCACCAGACCGGCGGCCACCTCGGCTCCGCCCTCGGTGTCGTCGAAATGACCCTCGCCCTTCATCGCGTCTACGACTTCTCCGTCGACCGCCTGATCTGGGACGTCAGCCACCAGATTTATCCTCACAAGCTCATCACCGGCCGCCGCGACCGGTTCCGCACTCTTCGCCAGTTCGGCGGACTGTCGGGTTTTTCCTCACCCGCCGAAAGTCCCTACGACGTCTATATGTTCGGCCACGCCGGGACCGCCGTCTCCACCGCGCTTGGCGTGCTCTGCGGCGATGGCCACCAGGGTCGCGACCGGAAAGTCGTCGCCATCGTCGGTGACGGATCCATGACCGCAGGCGTCGCCTACGAAGGCCTCAACAACGCCGGCGGCCTCAAGAAACCGCTTCTCGTCATCCTCAACGACAACCGCTGGTCCATCAGCCAGACCGTCGGCGCCCTTTCGACCTACCTCGACAAGATCCGGACCGCGCCAATTTACCGCGAGGCCAAGAACGAGCTGAAGAGCCTTCTGGAGCGGCTGCCGCTGGTCGGGATGCCGATGGAGCGCGTGCTGGAAGCAGTCGCGCACGGCGTGAAGCACACGATCCACGGCGTGAACATTTTCGAGGAACTCGGATTCGACTACTACGGGCCCGTGGACGGCCATGATCTCGCCGCGATGGAGAAGGCCCTCCGCCAGGTGAAGGACATCGGCAAACCGGTGCTGCTGCACGTGCTGACGGAGAAGGGGCACGGGCACCCGGGGGCGGAGACGGATTCGCAGAGGGCGCACGCGGCGAAAGTCGGCGCGACGCCGGCGCTGAAGCTGATTGCGGGGCCGGCACCCGCGGGCGCTTCGGCGACAGGCGGGGGCAAGATCGAACCCGCGAAGCCGCCGACGGCGACGAAGACATGGACGCAGGTTTTCGCGGAGAGCGCGATCGAGCTGGCGCGCAGCGACAAGCGGGTGATCGCGCTGAACGCGGCGATGCCCGAAGGGACCGGGCTCTCGAAATTCCAGAAGGAATTTCCCGATCGCTACTACGACGCCGGGATCTGCGAGCAGCACGCCATCGCGTTCGCCAGCGGCCTGGCGCTCTCGGGAAACCGCCCGATCGCCGCGATCTACTCGACGTTCCTCCAGCGCGCGTTCGACCAGATCATGCACGAGGTCTGCCTCAACAAGCACCCCGTCCTGTTCTGCCTCGACCGCGGCGGCATCGCCGGCGACGACGGGCCGACGCACCACGGCGTTTTCGATATCGCCTACATGCGCCCATTCCCGAACATCGCCGTCGCCGCCCCGAAGGACGGACACGAGCTCTACCGCATGATGGAGTGGGCGCTCAAGCAGGACATCGCCGCCGCGCTTCGCTACCCGCGCGCCAACGTCCCCGACGGTGAGACCGTTAATTTCACGAAAGAGATCCGGATAGGCGAAGCGGAGTGGGTACGCGAGGGGAAACAGGGGGCGATCCTGGCGTACGGCGCGATGGTGTATCCCGCGCTCGAGGCAGCGCGGCGGCTGGCCGAAAAGGGGCTGGACCTGGCGGTGGTGAACGCGCGATTTGCGAAGCCGGTGGACGAAGAAGCGATCCAGCGGCTGGCGGCGGAGCAGCCGTTCGTGCTGACGGTGGAAGACCACCAGTTGCTGGGCGGGTTCGGCTCGGCGGTGCTGGAGGGAGCGCAGACCTGCGGCGCGGACGCCCGGAAATTCGCCCGGATCGGCATCCCGGACCGGTTCATTGAGCACGGGTCGCGCCCGAAGCTGCTGGAAATGCTGGGGCTGGACGCGGCAGGGATCGCGAGGTCTGCTGTGAAGTGCGCTGAGCGTGCAGGAGTGCTGAGCAAGCCGATCGTGTTGTGAAAGCGGTTGAGAGGTTGAGGAGTTCAGGGGTTGGGAACGGCCGTTCCCAACTCCTCAACCTCTCAACCCCCAACCTCCCCTCCCCTGACATGAACAAACCCCGCACCATCGTCCTCGTCGGCGACGCTCGCAAAGAGCGCAGCGCCGCTGCCATCGCCGCCCACGAAACGTGGCTTCGCCGGCGGTTTCGTGTCGTCCTGCGCGACCTCGACGGCTCCGCGGATCTCTCCCGCGCCAAGGCCGACCTCATCGTCCTTTTCGGCGGCGACGGATCGATCCTTTCCGTCGCGCGCCGGCTCGCCGGCAATGCCATCCCCGTCCTCGGCGTAAACACCGGCCGCCTCGGGTTCCTCGCCGAAGTCCCGCTCGACTCGTTCCGCTCTTCCATGGAACACCTCGGGAAATCGCCGCTTCGCACAAGCGACCGCATGATGTTCGAGGTCGAAGTCGCGGGCCCCGGGGGAAAGAAGCGCCTTCTCGCGCTGAACGACGCCGTGATCGCGCGCGGCTCGGTGTCGCGGATGGTGCATCTGCGGCTGACGGTGGGCGAAGAGCCGTTCACGCTCGTGTCCGGCGACGGGCTGATTCTCGCGACGCCTTCGGGCTCGACGGCGCACTCGATGGCCGCGGGTGGCCCGATCGTTTTCCCCGAGCTGGAAGCGATGATCATCACGCCGATCTGCCCGCATTCGCTGTCGATGCGGCCGATCGTGCTGCCGGCGCATCGCGCCGTGGGCGTCGAGCTCGTCCGGCGCAACGGCGACGTCATGCTGACCGTGGATGGCCAGGAGGTCCTCCCGATCGGCGAGGGCGACGCCGTGACTGTTCGCCGCGCGAAGAAACCATTCCGCCTCGTCCACCCCGGCCCCGGCGCGTGGTTCGCCGCGCTTCGCGACAAAATGGGCTTCGCCGGCGCGCTGACGCCGAAGCTGCCTTGAAGTACGCGATCATCGCGGATGTGCATGGGAACCTGGAAGCGCTCCAGGCGGTGCTGGCGGCGGCGAAGCAGGAGAAGCCGGACCGGCTGATTCACCTGGGGGACCTGGTGGGGTACGGAGCGAGCCCGGTGGAGTGCGTCGACGTCGTGCGCCAGATCAAGGCGAAGGGAATCTGCGGGAACCACGAGCGGTACATCACCGGCGTCTCCTCCCTCGACCTGGTGAGCCGGGAGGACAAGCGCGCGACGATCGAGTACGCCCGCGACCGGATGCGGCCCGACCAGCTGCTCGACCTGAAGTCGCTTCCGCTCCAGCTCGCGACGGAAGACGGCCTGCTGTTCGTGCACGGGTCGCCGCGGAATGAGGATGAGTACCTGCTGACGTGGGAAGCGTTCCAGGAAAACATCCAGTACCTGCGGATGACGATGCCGGACGTCCATGTGTGTTTCTTCGGGCACACGCACGTGCCGGCGCTGGCGACGGCGACGAAGGTGGAGATGAAGTTCGAGGAGAAGCCGGACGTCGCGGTGATCCAGCTGGCGGATTCGAAGACGTACCTGGTGAATCCGGGAAGCGTCGGGCAGCCGCGGGACCGGTGCGCGAAGGCGGCGTGGGCGCTGTACGACTCGACGGAGGACGTCGTGGAGTTCCGTCGGACGGCGTACGACATCGCGGGAGCACAGCGCCGGATGGAGCAGGCGGGATTCGACGCCAAGATCATTTCGCGGCTCGGGACGGGGCAGTGAACCGGCGCGCGGGGACGATGCTGGGCCTGACGGCGATGATGGCGCTGGCCATCGGGATGGCGTGGTATGGGAAGCGCGAGCCGGAGAAGCCGAAGCGCCCTGCGCCTGTGCCGAAGACAACGGAGAAGGAGCCGGAAGTCCCGCCGCCGGTCCCGGTTGATCCGCCGCCGGTCGAGCCCCCGCCGGTGGAGCCACACCCGCCCCTCCCCGCCGGCAACCCCGGACCGGGATGGCGCTTCGGCGACAACTGGATCGAGGCCTTCCACACCGCCCCCGCGGGGCTGGCCGCGACGTGCGAACGCTGCCACGCGATCCCGGCCCCGACGATTCTCCCTTCGAAAGAATGGAGGCGGATCATGGGCGACATGAACCGCCTGATGCACATGGACAACAAGCCCGCCGACCCGCGGGCGATGGAAGAAATCCTGTCGTGGTACGAGAAACACGCGCCGTCGGAATTCGAGAAACTTCCCGCTGCGCCCGACGCAGGGGCGCTGGAATTCCGCAAGGAATCGGTGGGAATGGCGCACGGCACCGAGCCGCGCGTCGCGAACGTCAACATCGCGGACCTCGACGGCGACGGGAAACTCGAAACGGTCGTGTGCGACGGGGGATCCAACTCGGTTTCGCTGCTGAAGCGGACCGGCAAGGGCTGGGAGGAGCAGATCCTCGCCGTCTGCACGGCGCCGGGTCACTCCGCGGTCGTGGACGCGGACGGCGACGGGGACCTCGACGTGGTCGTCGCCGGGCTGGGAAACCTCATGCCCACCGACGAAGCCACCGGGACCATCCTGCTTCTCGAGAACAACGGGGCGAAGGGCTGGACGCGGCGCGAGATCGCGACCGGGCTTCCCCGCGTCGCCGACGCGGAACCGGCGGATGTGGACGGCGATGGCGACATGGATTTCATCGTGGGGGCTTTCGGGTGGCGGAAGACGGGATTCATCGGGTGGCTGCGCAACGACGGCGGCGGACAGTACACGATCGCGAAGCTCACCGATCGCACCGGGCCAATCCATGTCCCGGTGGCGGATCTCGACGGGGACGGACGCGCGGACTTCCTGGCCCTCGTGGCGCAGGAATCGGAATCGATCTTCGCGTATATGAACAAGGGCGGCGGGACCTTCGAAGCGAAACCGATCTTCGAGGCAAAGAATCCGCTCTTCGGGTCGTCGGGGATCCAGATCGTGGACCTGGACCGCGACGGCGACCTCGACGTCCTTTATTCGAACGGGGACGCGCTCGACGACCCGACGGCGGAACCCAAGCCGTATCACGGCGTGCAGTGGCTGGAGAACAAGGGCGAACTGAAATTTGAAGTCCACGACATCGGGCGGTGCTACGGCGCCTACCGCGCCATCGCCGTGGACCTCGACGGGGACGGCGACCTCGACGTCGCAGTCGCCGTGCTCTTCGGAAAATGGGCGGACACCCACGCTTCCGGGTTGCTCTGGTACGAGAACGACGGGGCCAGGAACTTCAAACGCCACGACGTCGCTTCCGCCCCCTCCCACATCATCACGCTCGCCGCCGGCGACCTGGATGGTGACGGCATCCCCGAACTGGTTTCGGGCCGGATGGTAGTCGCGGGCCAGGCGTCGCAGGGCGAAGGGCTGCTCGTGTGGAAGATCACGCGGCCGAAGTAGCGGCTATTTTCGCAGGAGACTTTCGACGGCCGCCATCGCCGAAGCGACCCGCGCTTCGCCCTCCCCCGTCACGGAACGCCAGGATCTCCCCTGTTCGTCGAGCCGGGCGCGGAACCATTCGCGAAAATACGCCCGGCGTTGCGGGTGGTCGCGCTGCCAGTCGGGGGTCCAGCGGATGTCGGGTTCGCAGAGGAGAAACAGGTCGTACGGCCGAATGCGTGAAGAACGCTCGATCCACACGGGGCAGGCGCCGACAAACTGGTTCGCGTAGATGACGGTGGTGTTGAGGTCGCTGTCGCAGAAGATCACGCGGCGGGCGCGGCGGGCGGCGGCGTTTTCGGTGGCTATCTGGCCAGCGGCGATGAGCGGGAAATCGGCGGGCTCGACCCAGGCACCTTTCCGGTCAAGGTAGTCCCGCGCGAATTCCGGGACCCACTCGGTGCGGAATTCCTCGGCCAGCCGCTTCGCCAGCGTCGTCTTCCCTGTCGATTCCGGGCCGTACACGACGACGCGCTTCACGAAATACGGCCGCACGCATTCCGGGATGAACTCCCAATGCGCCATCGGGTCGCGGCGGATCGCGGTCCCCGAAACGGGGAACGCCTTGCGGTCGTTGTCCACGCAGACATGGCGCGCCCCGAGGCGTTTCGCAAGTTCGTCGCCGTAGGATTCGGAAGTGAAGACGACGTCGGGCCCCGTGGGGAGGAAGCGCCGGAGCGCGGCGGTCCAGAGTTCCCAGAAACGCGGATGCTCGTGGGGTTCCTGCGGGAGTTCTTCGGTGAGGTGGAAGACGTCGTCCCGCGGGCAGAGTTCGCGCATCCACTCGAAGCGGAGGGCGCCGGGAACCGGCTCGCGCTTCAGCGACCCGACGACGACGGCGAGGCGGTCCACCTGTGCGCGCGCCGCGGCGAGGAGGTGGAGATGCCCCGCGTGCGGCGGGAGGAACTTCCCGAGGACGAGGCCGGTCAGGCCGCGGCTTCGGGATTCCGGAGAGCGCGGATCCATGCGTGGAGCCCGAACGAGGCGAGCACGAGGAAAACCACGTACAGCCCGGTGGTGACGTAGAGATGTTTCGCCAGGTAGACGCCGATCGCGACCAGGTCCACGACGATCCAGATCACCCAGTTCTCGACGACTTTCCGGGTGATCGCCCACTGCGCGACGAAACTCGCGACCGTGATGAACGAGTCCCAGAACGGGAGCGAAGCGTCGGTCCAGCGGCGAAGCGCGAATCCCATCGCAGGGGTCCCGGCCGCGACCACGGCGAGCATCACGGCGCGGGTCCGCGTCGAAGCGAGCTCGACGCGGAGCGGCCCGGTCTCGGCGCCGTGCCGCGCCCACGCCACCCAGCCGATCACGCTCAGGACCAGCATCACGACCTGGTTCAGGACGTCCGCGTAGAGCTTTGCCTCGCGGAAGATCCAGATGAACAGGACGATGCTCACGATCCCCGTCCACCAGCAATGGATGTTGCGCTTCGCCGTCAGCACGACACAGATGACGCCGAAAATCGCGGCGACCCACTCCGTCGCCGTCATGCTCTTCCGCAGCAGCGCGAGGATTTCGTCCATGCCGCTAACGGAGTTCGCTCTGGAATGCGACGACCTTGCCGCCAGCGCCCTCGAGACGCTTGACGATCTTCACGCGCACCTTCGACTTCTTACCAAAAATCCCGCGCATCTCCGTCTCGACCCGGTCGAGGTCGAGGGGCCAGCCGGGAAGCGGCCGGAGGTCGAGCTCGACGCTGGCGTCGGCGCGCTGCACAAGCCGGTGCTGGGCGATGGAGAATTCGCGGAGGACGCGCGAGACGTCCACGGAGGAAACCGGCCCGCCGTCCGCGGCGCGCAGCACGACCGCCGCGCGGCCTTCCAGCCCGAGCAGCCGCGGCATCGCGTCGCCGCACGCACATTTCCGGTACTCCATCCGCGCCCGGTCGCCGGTCCGGTAGCGCAGCAGCGGCAGGTACGGGTTTCGCCCGCCGCTCACGCAGATCTCGCCGGATTTCCCGGGGGGAAGCGGCTTCCCTGCGGCGTCCACGATCTCGACGTGGACGTCGTGCGGGGTGACGTGGAACTCCCCTTTGCGGCACGTGAACGCCAGCGGGCCCGTCTCGATGCTCGAGTAGCCGTCGATCACCGGGCACCCGAATTCCGCGGAGAGCCGCTTCGCCAACGCCGGCGACAGCGCGAACGCCGTCGAGAACAGCGCGCGCGGCTTGACGGCGGGGCGAAGCGCAAGGAGTTCGGCGTAGGCGGAGGGATTGCCGGTGAACATCAGCGGGGCCATCGCCTCGAGCCAGCGCCCGCGGCTCTCGGGCTTCGGCCACTCGGCGGCGCGCAGGTTGACCTTGGCGTAGCCGCTGTTCCCGAATGCGGCGTGGACCGTGGCGTAGACGAGCGTTTTCGCCTGCGCGTGGAGCTGCACGGCGCCGACATCGGAAGCACCCGGTTTGAGGCGGACGCCGTGCGCGGACAGGGCAGTTTCGAAGAGCGGGAAATATTCGCTTCCGGCGACGGGATGGTGCGGGATGAAGACGGCGTGCCCTGTGGTCCCACTCGTCGGGTGGACGACCATCCGTTTGGTGTCCGCATCCTCCGGGACCATCTCGCCGATCGCCGAAGCGAGGTCTTCGCGCGATGTCGTCGGGACTTCCGCCCAATCCCGGGCGAGGTCGAGGCCGCGCGGCACGATCTTGCGGAACCGCTCGACGCGCGGGATCAGGGAGGACAATGAAACGAGAAGCGCGGGAGGCGGCGCGCTGGGGCTGCGCAGGCCGCGGCCGGAGGAAAGCGCTTCGCGAAAATTCTCGATCTCCCCCAAATCCGCCTTCCCGATCCGGTCGCCGCACTCCCCGTTCCAGTGCGGCGCGTCGCGGTGCTCTTTCATCCGGTGCAGCGTCGCCGCCGCGGCGGGCGTCGCCAGCGGGTTGCGTTTCTTCAGCGGGGCGGAAACTTTCATTCGCCGCTCGGCTTCGAGGCCGCTTCCTCCGCAGCCTTGCGCCGGATCTCCTCCGCCAGTTTCTTCGACCGCTTCTGCTTCTCCGCCGCTTCGGCCAGCAGCTTGCGCCGTTCGATTGAGTCCACCTGCGTCATTCGATCTGCGGCGTCGTTTGCGGATTCGCCGGGGAGGCGGAGCGCGGTGGCGTCCAGCGCGCGCCGGAGAAGTTCTTCGCGCCGTTCCTCGTCGGCGACCAGCGATTCAAAGGGCGCGACGGCCGCGAGCGCCGACATGTCCTGGACGAGGAAGCGGGTGATGCCCGCGGCGGAGAGAGATCGCTCGCGCAGGGCAGGGTGCCAGAGGAGGTGGCAGGCGGCGAGGACCCAGCGGAGGCGGTTGCGGTCGGCGGGCGAGGAGGATGCGGGGCTGAAGGGCTGGAGGAGACCCGCATCCGGGCGCTCGCCAAGGGCCGTCTCCATCACGTCGCTGACCACGGCCCGGACGCGCACGCCGCTTCCGCTCCCGAACGCCGGCTCTCCCCGGAAGACTGCCGGCATCTCCGCGATCCAGCGGAGGAATTCAGCGAGGGGCGGGAGCGGGGAGGACGGCATGGGGACAATGTCGCGCGGCGGGGGCGAAGGGGGTACGAAAAAGAGGTGGATAGCCGGGGTGAAAACAAAAACAAAGACTTACCACAGAGGCACAGAGGCACGGAGAACGGCGAAGGAAAGAAAGATCATGCCTGGACTTGCCTTGTCAATTCGCCCTGCCGTTTTTCTCTTTTTTTCTCTGTGCCTCTGTGCCTCTGTGGTTGATTTTCTTTCCTTAAACCTCACCTCTACAACCCCGCAACGTATCTGACCCAATCCGCCTCCAGCCTCGCCGCATCCGGGAAGAACTCGAGCAGCGTCTTCACCCCTCCCGACGCAATCTGTTTCCGGTAGGCCGCATACGCCTCCCGATACGCCTTGTTCTCCGTCTGGCTCAGGTAGTAATTCAGCGCCCAGCACTGCGCGTAGAAAAGCAACGCCTTCTGCGCGTCGCTGTTGATCAGCTTCAGCGCGTTCCCGCCCAGCATCTCCGCGAGCGGGATGTGCCGGTTCCCTTTCATCGCGTCCCGCACGAACGGCAGCCGGCTCTCGCTGACGAAATTGAACCTGTACGTCTTCCCGTCCCACGTGAACCCTTCGAAATACGTCGCCATCGACTCCGCGTACCAGCTCGGCGGCTGCGCGGTCGTCGCGATCTTGAAGTAATACAGGTGCGCCGCTTCGTGCACCATCGTCTGCAGGAACTGCTGCCGGTTGCTCGTCTTGTTCCAGCCGACCACGACGCTCGAATCGCTCTTCGCAAACCCCGCGGCGTTCAGGTTGTCCTCGTTCTTCGTCTCGGCGCAGTACTTGCGGTAGTCCTCGTACGTCCGATACGCGTACAGCGTCATCCTGTCTTTCCCCGGCAGCTTCGGCTCTTCCCCCGCGTAGTACGCCTTGTACTCCCCGTACGCCGCCTCGATCAGCACCGCGAGATCCTTCGCGAACTGCTCGCTCTCGTTCGTCTTGATCAGGTAGTGCTCCGTCGATTCCGTGAACGCGTCTTCCCAGCCGCCGCGAAGCGCCTCGTAGTCCTCGCGGCTCATCCACTTGTCCTTGTACTTGCGGAACCCGCGCTTGAGCAGGTCGCCTTCTTCGCCCGAAACCCATTTCCCCGCGACCTGGATGTAGCCCTTCGCGAGCCATTCCTTGTCCTTCGCGGGGACCCACTGGCCCTGGAAGAGCAGCAGTCCCTTGTCGAGGTTCGCCTTCTCCTCCGGCGTCACGTACGAGCCGCGGAAGACGACGAACCCGGCTTCCGGCGCCGGCACGCCGCGTTTCCGCGCGATGAACCCCGCGAGGTTTTTCTTCAGCGCCGCCTGCTTTTTCGTGGCGTCATCGAAGAGCTTCATCGCGGCGGGCTGCAGGCCGGCGTCCCAGAGGAGGCAGCCTACGCCGAAAAGTTCCTCCGGCTTGAGGTCCTGCGCCGTCGCGAGCTCGCCGTAGACCGCGGGATCGAGGAACGCCCACGGGAATGTCCCGTCGCCGCCGGTGATGGTGAACTTGAAGGTGCTCTCGTCAGCCTTCACGAGGGTGAGTTCCATCTTCCCGAGCTTCGTCTTCAGTTTTCCCTGCGACCGGTTGACGGCGGCGAGGAGCTTGGCGTGCGCGCCGGCCATCCCCTTCACCTCGGGGAGCCGCGTCTCGACTTCGCCTTTGCGCACCGCCGACTTCAGCGAAGGCAGCAGCTTTTCGTACTCGGACGCCGCGCGCTCGAACCGGTACCGCCGCACGAGCGCTTCGATTTCCGCGACGGTCATCAGGTGCGTCGCCAGCTCGTACCCGAGCCGCCCGCGGTCCTGGTTCTGCCCGCTTTCGCCCGCCATGTCCTTGTCGATCGAAGCGACGAAGTCCTTGAACCCCTCGATTCGCTCCGCGTGCTTCAGCAGGTACGGATTCAGCCGCCGCGCGTCCTGCAGGATCGTCCGCGCTTCCGAGAACTGCCCGAGTTTCCACTGGGAAGCGCCGAGCCAGAAGAGCGTCTCGAAATTTGCGCGGTGACCTTTGGTGGAGAGCAGGTCGAGGCACTGGTCGGGGTGGCCGGTCATGAACAGGACGCGGGCGTAGGCGTTGAGGACGAGCGACTCGGTCGTGTTCCCCGCGACGAGCTCGGCGTCAGCGAGCGCCTTCGCGGGTTCGTAAAGCGCCCCGGCCTTCGGCGTCGCCGCGAGATAGGCGCGCGAAATGTAGATCACCGTGCCGATCGACTGGATCTCCTTGATCACCGCGGCCGCCTTGTCGTACTGCCCGAGCTCCGTGTACCCGACCACGCGGTTGAAATAGATCCCGATGTCCTGCTTGCCCCCCGCCCGCGCCTTGTCCATCTCGTCGATCAGCCCCGCCCAGTCCGCCTTCGCCATGAACCCCTCGGCCCGCACCCGCAGGATCGGGTTGTTCCCCGACGCCTCCAGCCCTTTCGTCTGCATCTCAAACCCGCGGTCCACGTCCCCGCTCCGGATCAGCGCCCACCCCAGCACCACCATGTTCGTCGGGTCCTGCGGCGCGATCTTCATCAACGCTTCCCCGTCCTCAATCGCTTCCGTCGCCCGGTCCAGACTCAGGTAAGCCTGCGCCCGCCCCAGCCGCCACTCCGTGTACTGCGGCTCCAGCGCGATCGCCTGCGTGAAATCCTCGAGCGAGGCATTGAAGCGTGTCGAGATGCGCTTGGCATGGGCGCGTTTCCCCCAGGCCGCGCCCCACGACGGCTCGCTCTCGATCGCCTTCGAGTACGCCGCAATCGCGCCGTCGAAGTCGCGCGCCGCAAGCCGGCGGTCGCCATCCTGCACGAACGATTCGGCGGCCGGGCGGTCGGCGCCGACGTGGCCGGAGACCAGGAGCAGGGCAATGGCTGCGGCGAAAGCGCAGGCGAAGCGATGCATGGGCGCGATCCTGTAAATTCCCCCCGGGAGATGATAACCGGGAGAGGGGGGACGGCGGGGTACAGGAACAGTACGCGCCAGAAGGGTGGGGACTTCCGGGGAAATGACGAGGAGTCGCGCGCGGCGCTGCTTTGCGGTTTACTGCCTCGATGGGTCTGAGCAGCTTGGGCAAGCGGATCTGTTGTCTGTTACCCGAAGGAAATCGAGTGGACAACCTCAACCTGAACGAGAGGGACCTGATCGGCGCACTATGCGCCATGAACCTCATTGTGATCTGTAGTCGTGTGTGCCCCATCGCCGACCCCGCTGACTCGCAGATCGCGCGTGAACTTCCTGCGCTGGCAGGGCCTTTTGAATACATCCTCCAAGATGCTGATTCGATCGTGCTGCACTCGATTCCATCCGAAAGCCTCCGCGACGCGATCGACATGATCGACCCGACCGGAACCTGGTACACGCATGAGATGCTCAGGATCTACTTCAGCGTGCAGGCGGATCGCGCAGAAATTTATCCATTCAGTCTGTCCGATTGCAAATCGTTCCATCACGAACTGCTGATCGTCCTCGAACCCGTCCTCCGAAGGCTCATGAAGACCCTCCTCCTTTCGCGCATTGCGGCGATCGATGCCGGGCTCAGTCAGGGAGGAGCACCGCTCCGGAAGCAACTCACGATGCTGCTTGGCAGATATGTGTCGATGACCCCGGCTAGAGCTTCATTTCTCGGCGGAACACCGGAATCGATTGTTCAGCGGGAGCTGGCATGGGTATCGGAACTCCTCGCTCGCCTGCACCCCGGCATTGAAACCAGATCTGCCGGCATCCAACGAGTCCTCCTTGAGTGCGACGCGAAGTAACAAGTTCCAGGTCGTCGGCGGCGCAGGAAGTTGGCGCCAGTTGAGCGATCCACGAGGGAGCAATATCCTGCATCAGACTTCCCGAGTTGGCTTCTCCAGAGGGAGCGCACATCTCCATAACCGATGTTCCCATAGCGACTTACGATCGCTCCATCCTTAAGATAAAGCTTGCTAACTAAAGCGCAAGCCAGCAAATCGTGGCTCGGGGATCTGAGATATGGTCAAGAGTTGTGGATCGATCGGCTGATTACGCGGGTACCTTGATGCCGTCCTTGAACTTCTTTCCCTCAATGAGTTCTTTCAGCAGTTCCGAGCCGTTGAGCACTCTCCAGCGAGCTTCCGCGGACTTGGC
>JAIOPR010000075.1 GCA_021413805.1 Planctomycetota bacterium | reverse complement strand
ACCTCGCGCGCGGTCGTGACGGTCTTCCCGACCCCCGGGGTCGCCTCTACGATAATGGCCTCGGGGTCAGTCCCCTGGATCGCGGCGCGGAGAGTCGCCTGAAGAACCTGCCGCGCCTCGACAACGGGTGGGAGAACTTCGGCGGACTCCTTGAGCTGAGAATCCGCCCAGGCTCCGTTCACTTCCGCGGCGTGGGTAAGCTCCAGCCCTGACCCGCCATACGCCTCCGGCACGAGCAGGGGAATCCACTCATCCGGTCGAAGGCCCTTCTCGCCAGCCCTTACGGAACTGGCGCGGCACTTCGCCCTCATGCACTTGAGCCGGTGTGTCCGATCAGTGATCCACCCTGTCATCGCCTCCGCGCCCGACGCCGACACGGGTTCGGACAGGCAGGCGGGGCATAGCCCCACGATCACGAGAACCGGGGGGCGCCCGGGCGCCGGCGAGACGAACGTGGCGAACGGAAGCGACGCTCGAAGCTCTTTGGTGGTGTCGTCAAGCTCGTCATCCAGCCCGCCGCCACCCACGATGCCTTCCGCACGGCGCCGTGCGCGTCTCTTTGCTACCGGCCTGGCCTGCACCTGCTCCAGCGCCTCGCGAAATATCTCCACGAGCCGCGGGCACGGGGCGGGCGGGGGCGCGTTCGGGTCGATTGCCACGTCCGCGGGCCCCTGCATCGCCCGCTCACGCACTTCGGCGGGCTCCCTGCGGAGGTCCTCGGCCCGCATCAGAATGCGGTAGCCCTCTATGCCGAGGTGGACCACATTGAACCAGCGGAGGGGTTGAGATCCCCGCCACGCTGTAATGTCGGCGGTGGGCAGTTCCACGGCGCCGCAAATCCGTTTCACCGCGATTGCAGCGGCGGCGGCCCACTCCTCCTTGCCCGCCGCCTGCGGGCAGAAGAACGCGGCCGGCAGCAGCACCGCGACGCCTTTTCGTCCGGAGTAAAAGATCGTGAGCCACTCCTCGAGCACGCCCATCTCTTTGAGAAGCTGGACGAGCCGGTACGCGTCACGAAACGCGAGGCTCACGTCCTCCGCGCTGTCAAACTCCCACACCACGTAGTCGGGGCGGAAGGAGCCGTCGACTAGCCGGCGCAGCCACTCGCGGAGGGAGGTTCTGTACACCGCCCGATTGGTGTCCACGAGCCGCCTGAAAACCGCGGGCGGGACCAGCCTGCGCTTGGCTCTCTTGCTTTCCGGACAAATCCAGGTTGTGCACGAGATCCAGCCCTCTGGCTCGTCGGGCGTCAGGAGCAATTCACGGGGGTCCATTACTGCACCCCTTTTGCTTTCAACGCTGCCAACAGGTTCTCACGCAGCAGAAACCTGCGACGACCCTGATGGATGATTTCTCCGAACTCTCCGGAGCCGGCGCGACGTCGGGCGGCGGAAACTTCGATGTCCAGAATCCAGCCGAGGTCCTCCATCGAAACGAGTTTCGGCCACGACGCCCTCGTCGCCGCCTTCGCAACCTCCAGCCGAATCGCTTCCAGCACTTCGGGCACCAGCACCTGAGACACGTCTTCAATTTTCCCAACCGACATCCAGCACCCGCCTCTCTTGTTAGGGAACGGGGCGCAGAGTAGTTGCCGAAAACGGAGAATCAAGGATTATTTCAACTGGTGCGGTAGAGTCTATTGTTGACAAACCATTTTCGTCGGCGTTTAGCCCCCCATTGACGAACCCACCTCATCCACGTCTATTCGGACCGGAGCGAAGGGAGGCGGACTCTCTGTCTGCCAATCTGTCTACACAACTCCCAACCTGTCGCACCGTGGGTGACAACCCGTCCCAACGCGATGGGAGGGAGGTGGGCCGTGAAACGCCCGTTTCCGGGCCTTCCGCGGAGATTTCTAGAGGGTGGAGGGCTCGAAAATGAGGCCCCGCGCAACGACACCGCTTTTCAAAACCGGTGCTATAAACCGCTCTGCCAACCCTCCCCCGACGTCAGATCTGGATTCCGATCATGATCGAAGGGCCGTCGTACTTCATCTGGAGCAGGTTGCCATTGTCCCGGGCGTCGCCCCGCTCGATGGCGGTGTAGTTAAAGTGATACCCGATCCCGAAGTAGAAATGGTCGTCCACGTAGACACGCCCCTCGATCCCCGCGTCGATCGCCCGGTAGTCGTAGGTCCCCAGCCGGAACTGCATGCCGGCGACCCAGGCTTCGATCTGCACGCAGTTCAGGAACCCGAGCGACAGGGTGAGGCCGAGGTCGGGCGCGCCGCCGATGGTGCTGGACCGGAAACGGTCGCCGCTGGCGGAGTCGCGCACGAACGCCTCCATCCGCGTCACGCGCGCGCCGATGAGGAAGCCGATTTCGAACCCGATTTTCTTTTCGCTTCCGAAGTCGAAGGGGATCCACTCGAAATGGAAGGCTCCCTGCACGCCGGAGAAGCGGGTGAGCGCCTTGTCGCCCTGGAGGAAGACGTGGCCGGCGAAGGCCTCGTCGTCCTTGAACTCGCCGCGCACCGTGTCGGTGGTGCCCCAGGCGTTGAAACGGAGGGCGAGTTCCTTGAAGCGGAGCTCGGCGTCGCCCCAGGGCATGTAGACGTGGCGGTCGAGGTCGGTGTCCGCGAAGAAATCGACGTTGCTTCCATCCTGGCCGTCGCGCGAATCCTGGACTTCGCCGCTCTGGTTGCTGGCCCAGGCGCGGGCGCGGAGCGAGAACGTGAACTCGTCGATCGGTTTGCCGCCGAGGTCGGTGAAACCGCCGGCGGAAACGGGGAGAGCGAGGGCGAGCAAGAGCAAGGGGAGGAGCGGGCGCATGGCGGCTCCGAACGAGGTTTAGAAGTTAAACGCCCGGGGACAGGCGGGGTTGGCTCTACCGGGCGTCCACTTCTTCCAGGACCGCTTCCTCGACGAAAATCGGCGCGCCCGCGGAGATGGCGAGGACGATGGCGTCGCTCGGCCGGGAATCGACCTCGACTTCCCTTCCCTCGTGGTCCAGGACGAGCTTCGCGTAAAAAGTCCCTTCGCGCAGCTCGTGCACGACGACCTTGGCGAGGTGGGCGCCCATTTCGGCGATGACGGAAGTGAGGAGGTCGTGGGTGAGCGGCCGCTGGGTGCGGTGGCCCTTGATTTTGCGGTCGATCGCGGCGGCCTCGTAGAGACCGATGGAAATCGGGAAGCTCCGCTCGCCCCCGGTTTCCTTGAGGACGATGGTCTGCTCGTCGTTCGTCTCGCTGATGACGAGGCGGGAAAGCTCCATCCTGACCAAGGGGCGCGGCCTCCAATGAGTGCGCGGATGGTAGCACGGGGTGAAGCGGGCGAAAAGGAAGGCGGACGGGGCGCTTCCATGAATTTTCTCCCGCGGTGCCCGCCGGGCGCGATAGAGTCGAAGGACCGCATTTCGGAGAGAAACGGATGCCGAGCAAAGGCGATGTGGAGTTCGGGAGCCTGGCGATCAGGGAGAAACTCTCGACGAAGGAGCGGGTCGAAGAGTGTTCGAAGTACCAGGAGGAGATCGAGAAGGACGGGCGGCAGACGACGCTCGACCGGGTGATGTTGCAGAAGGGGTATTTGACAGAGGCGCAGGTGTTCGAGCTGAACAAGAAGCAGGGGCGGCGGGTGGTGTTCTGCGTGAAGTGCGCGATGAAGATGAACGTCGCGGGGCTGGCGGTGGGGCAGAAGATCAAGTGCCCGAAGTGCGGGATGTCGAACGTGACGCCGGAGAAGATCGCGTTCGAGGTGGTCGAGAAATCGAAGCCGGTGGGCGAGCCGTACGCGGCGGGGGCGGCGCCGGTTTCGCTTCCGGTGCCGGACGGCCCCATCCTCCCCGTGCCGGGACCGGGGGGAATGTCGCCCCGGCCGCCGACGGTGAAGATGGACCTGAGGCCGGGTGGCGGATCGCAGTCCACGGTGCGCATGGAGTTGAAGGACGAGAACAAGCCGGAGGCGGAGACGCCCGACGGCGCGGGGAAAGAAACGGGAGCTCCCGCGGTCGCCGGCGAGGAAAAAACCGGCGAAAGACTTTCGGATGCGCCGAAAATCGCCGAAATCCGGGCTGACGGGAAGGGGAAGAAATTCGCGGGGCGGCGGTACGGAAAGCGCTGAGCCTACTTCACGGCCAACTGGTGCTTCTTCACCTTGCGCCAGAGGGTCACGTAGGGCACGTCGAGGATCCGTGACGCCTGCGCCAGGTTTCCGCCGGTGAATCGCAGGACCTCGCGGATGTAGGCCAGCTCGACGGACTCCAGGCTCCTTCCCGGCGGCTCGGGCGCGCGCTCGGCCGCGGGACCGCGAAGGAGGGCCCGGATCGCGAGCGCCGCCTGCTCTGCGAATTCGGTCAGGAGGCGGAGGTCTTCCTCCTGGAACGGCGCACCCGCCAGCGAATTGTCGATGCACAGCGCGCCGAAATTCTCGGTCCCGGCGGACAGCGGCACGAACATCGTGCTGCGCAGGCCCAGCCCTTCCGGGTTCGAGCGCACCAGGTCCGCCCCTTCGCCCCCGACGACCGTGCGCTGCGGCGTCGAGACCGATTTCGCCTTGTCGAGCAGGTCGCGGTAGGCGGGGCCGAGGAGTTTTTCGGCATCGAAGCGCCGGATGGCGCCGACGCGGGTTTCGCCGTCGATACGGGAGAGGAGGAACCCGCGTTCGGCGGAAGCGAGGAGCGCGGCGCCGTCGAGGATGCGGCGATGGAGCGCTTCGAGGGAAGTCTCCAGGAACAGCGACTTGTTGATCTCGAGGACTTCGCGGAGGCCGCGTTCGCCGTGGTAGGAAGGGCGGCCGGCCTGGAGGGAAGTGGACATGACGGCGTCGCGCATGGCGGGATGGCGGAGCTTGTAGGTGACGCGGTCCTCGTCGATCTGTTTGCGGATGAAGCCGCGGCGTTCGGCCTCGACGAGGAGTTCGCCCATGCGGGCGCGCTCGATGCCGGCATTTTCGGCGAGGAGGTTGAGGTCCACGGGTCGGCGGAGGGCCGCGAGGACGGCGAGGACGCGGCGGGCGTCGGCGGTGAGGTGGTTCAGGCGGCGGACGTAGCACTCGGCGAGCGACACGGGAAATCGGAACTCGTCGGGGCGCTCGAGCATTGTCTTGAAGCGCGTGGTTTCGCAGTAGATCGCGCGCTCTTCGATCAGGAGCTTCATGAGCTCTTCGATGAAAAGCGGGTTGCCGCCGCAGTCCTGGATGATGCGTTTGACGAGGGGGATGGTGCTGCGGTCCATCTGGAGCATGTTGCGGATGAGTTCGGCGATCTCGATGGCGCGGAGGCCCTCGAGGTGGACGTCGGTGACGCGGCCGGCGGCGCGAAGCTGGGTGAGGAGGGGGGAGAGGGCGTGGGCCGGGGAGAGGTCGCCGTAGGTGGAGCCGACGAGGACGAGGCGGCGGGAGGGGTCGGCGGAGGAGAGGGCGAGGTCGCGGAAGAGCGCGAGGGTGTGTTCGTCGGCGAGGTGGAGGTCCTCGACGGCGTAGACGGCGGGGATGACGCGGGCGGTGTCGGAGAGGAAGGCGAAGGCGGCCTTGTGCCAGGCGGGGCCGCGGGGGGGCTCAGGGGTATGGCCCTCTCCGCGGAACTCGGGGATGAACGGCGTCAGCATCGCGCGGTGCTTTTCGAGGAGCTGGGTGAGCGTCTTGGGGATCGCGGTCGCCGCGAGCAGCCGCCGCGTCTGGGAGCCGACCATCGGGCCCGAGGCGCCGAGGGTCTGGTGGATCATCCGGCGGATGATGTCCAGGAACGGCGAAGACGAGACGTCGTCGTCGTGCGAGGTGGCCATGAAGAAGCCGACCTCTTTCATCAGCGCGTGGTACTTGAACTCCTGCAAGAGCCGGGACTTCCCGATACCGGGGTGGCCGGTCAATAGAAGAACGTCGTGGGCCCCCGGCTCCGGCTGCAGGATGCGCCGCGCAATCAGGTCCTTGAACGCCTGGAATTCGGCGTCCCGACCGACAAACTTGGCGCTTGTGATGGTGAGCAACGGTTTGGTCGGGTCGAGAAGCTGCGGCGAGCGTCAAAGGAGTTGCGTCGCGATCGGCTCGGCGGAGTCAGCGTCTCTCAGGGACCGAGGAAGATTGTATTATTTTGTGAAGGGGCGATTCAAGCGCATTTCATTTTGACGATTGCAAATTGATCACATTATAAGTCATTGTGCATAAGTGACTTATGTTGACACTACGAGAAATGCCCCAGAAATTCCTTCAGCCGACCGCTCTTCGGCCTCTCCAAAACATCCTCCGGCTTCCCTTCCTCCGCAACCACTCCCCCCTCCAGAAACACCACCCGATGCCCCACCTCCCTCGCAAATTTCATCTGGTGCGTCACCACCAGCATCGTCATCCCTTCCCGCGCCAGCCCCTTCATCACCGCCAGCACTTCCCCCACCAGCTCCGGGTCCAGCGCGCTGGTGACCTCATCGAACAGCATGACCTGGGGCTGCATGGCGAGGGCGCGGGCAATGGCGACGCGCTGCTGCTGGCCGCCGGACATTTCGGCGGGGAAGGAGCGCTCGCGGTCGGCGAGTCCGACCCGGTCGAGGAGGGAGCGGGCGCGGGAAGCGGCCTGGTCGGGGGAAAGGCCGAGGACCTGGGTGGGGGCGAGGGTGAGGTTGTCGAGGACGGAGAGGTGGGGAAAGAGGTTGAAGCGCTGGAAGACCATGCCCACCCGGGCGCGGTGCTGGTCGAGGGATTCGTCCGGGTGGACGACGGCGCCGTCGAACTCGACGGTGCCCTGGTCGGGGATCTCGAGGAAGTTGATGCAGCGGACGAGTGTGGACTTGCCGGAGCCGGAGGGGCCGATGACGCAAAGGACTTCCCCGCGGGCGACGTCGAGGTCGATCCCGCGAAGGATCTCCTTGCCGCCCAAGGACTTGCGGAGGCCTTTAAGCCGTATGAGGGGCGCTGCGGACACCGAGACGAGCCTCGAGTTTGCGGACGCCCCAGGTAAGCGGGATCGTCAGCGCGAGATAGCACAGGGCCACGACCGTCCAGACCTCGAAGAAGCGGTAGCTCAGGCTGGCGTAGGCTTTTCCGGACTGGGTGAGTTCCGCGATGGTGACGACGGAGGCGAGCGAAGTGTCCTTCAGGAGTGCGACGCCTTCGTTCCCAAGCGCGGGGAGGATATTCCGGAAGGCCTGCGGGAGCAGAACGTGCCGCATCGCCTGGCGGCGGGAGAGGCCGAGCGCCCGGGCGGCCTCGGTCTGGCCCCGGTCGAGGGACTGGAAGCCGGCGCGGAAGATTTCGGCGATGTAGGCGGCGTAGCAGAGGCCGAACGCGGACGTGGCATAAATGTACGGGCTCGCGACCCAGAACTGCCCGATGAACGACCCCAGGCCGTAGTAGATGTACAGGATGAGCACGAACAGCGGGATGCCCCTGACGACTTCGACGTAGACCGTGGCCGCGCGGCGGAGAAATTTGACCGGGCCGACGCGCGCCAGCCCGAGGAGCAACCCGAGAACCAGCCCGATGGCCAGCGACGTCACCGTCAGGAACGCCGTGCGCGCCAGGGCCCGCGGGACAAATTCCAGGTAGGGGTGGATGTCCACGGCTTACTTTCCCGGGTTCGTGATCCACTTCTCCTTCAACTTCTGCAACTCCCCCGACTCCCGGATCTTCTTGAGCGCCTTGTTGATCTCCGCCTGGAGAGCCGCATCGCCCTTCTTCACAACGATGCCGTACTGCTCCTTCGTGAACACCTCGCCCACCACCTTGAACCCCGGCTTCACCGCCGCAAGCCGCCGGCTGACCGGCTCGTCGTTGATGACCGCGTCGATCTGGTTGTTGGCAAGGTCCTGGAACGCCATGTTCACGTCCTCGTACTCCTTCACGATGCTCCCGCCCAGCGTCTTCGCCTGCTCCAGCCCCGTCGTGTTCGACTGCGCGCCGATCCGCTTCCCTTTCAGGTCGTCCTTCGACTTGATCGCGGACTCGTCAGCCCGCACGGCGACGATCTGCCCGGCGTCGTAGTAGGGGTCGCTGAAGTCGACCTCCTTCTTGCGCTCTTCGGTGATCGTCACGCAGGAAATCACGGCGTCGTAGCGGTTCGTCTTCAGGCCCGGGACGAGCCCCTGGAATTCCGAGTTCGAGAGCTCGACCGGGCGGCCGATTTCGCGCCCCACCGCCCGGATGAGGTCCGCGTCGAATCCCTTGATCTCTCCGCCCTCCTGGAATTCGAACGGGACATACGAGGCTTCCGTCCCGACCCGGATCGCGGGCGGACCCGCAGGCTTCTGGCTGCACCCGGTCAGCGCACAGGCGAACGCGGCGGCGAGGAGGAGGTTTCTCATGGCGGGAAGCGTACGGACGCGGGCAGGGCGGCTCAACCGAAAACCGCCCCGTCCTTCTCGTTCCGGGCGCCAGCCTCTACCATCGCGCCATGCGCGTCGCCCTCGCCCTGCTCGCCTTCCTTCTCGCCCTCCCCGCCGCCGCCGACGAAATCGCGGACCTCGTGAAGGCCCTCGGCGACGACGACTACGACGCCCGCGAAAAAGCCGCAGGCCGCCTCGCGGAAATCGGCGTCCCGGCTTTGCCGGCGCTGCGGGAAGCGCTGAACAGCACGGACCCCGAAGTCCGCGCGAAAGCAGGGCGCGCGATCGACCTGATCGAATGGCGCGGGGCGCTTCCGAAATCCCTCGTGGAAAAGTACCCGACCGCGGCGGAGGACATCATCGAAGCGGATGACGACGGGCGGGTGAAGTGGGTGCAGCTGCTGGCGACGGCGAGCCCGGGGATCGACGCCGTGCCCGCCGCGCTTCGGTTCCTCCCGAACGGCACCGCGCGGATCCGGAAGGACGCGCTGCTGCTCGTGTCGCGGCGCTCGGCGACGCTCTCCGCGCTGCGCGATGCCAATTCCCTCGACCGGCTCGTGCCGTTTCTCCGCGACGACGACACGGGGCTCCGGGTCCTCGCCCTCTCGGTCGCGGGAGAATGGGGCCGGCCGACCGGGACCTCCGACGCGCTCGCGGCGACCATCCGGCTGCGGGTCGTGCCCGAGGCGATCGGCGCGCTGGACGCCACCGACGGGACCGTGCGGGCCGCGGCGGCCCGCGCGCTCGGCCGCATCGCCGACCCTGCCGCCGTCCCCCGCCTCTGCTCGACCGCCGGCGATTCCGTCTCGGCCGTGCGCGTCGCCGCCATCGAAGCCCTCGGCGCCATCGGCGACCCCCGCGGCGCCGTCGCCGCTTCCCGCGCGCTCATGGACGAAGGCACCGACGTCGTGCGGGCGGGAATCGAAGCCTGTGCCCGGATGAAAGCCCGGGAGACGATCCCCGCGATCCGGGCGGCAGCGGCGGTCAGCGGACGCGCGCCGATCCTGCGGCAGGCGGCGCTGGAAGCCCTCGAAACAATCGACCCGCCGGCCGTGGACGACGCGCGGCAGTTCCTGGGCGACACGAACCCGACACTCCGCGCCACCGCGTGGCGGATCATCCTGGCGGTGGATGCCTCCGAAGCTCCGAAGGCGGCGGCAGACGAAGATGCAGAAGTGCGCCTCATCGCGGCGGTGGCGCTGGCCCGCACGGCGCGCGCAGCCGCGGTCCCCGCGCTCGTGGCGCTTCTCGACGACGACCGCTCGGCAACGGTCCGGGACGCGCGAGGCCGGGACGTGGCTCGCGGAGAAATTCGGGCGGTGGCGATGGAATCGCTCGCGACGGTGACGGGACGCAAGTCGGCGGGAGGGGATGTGGAAGCGGCGGTGGAGGACTGGAAGAAGTGGGCGGCGGGCGGGGGGAAGTGAAGGACGGAAAACAGAATAGGGACGAATTTTCAATTTCCAATTTTCATTAATCAATTCCCAATGAACGACGAGACGAACTCCGGCTGCATGGCCGGAATTCACGCATGATGCCACCCGGCAAGCCATTCGACGAACTGCCCGACTTGTCGTTTGCGGTTTGTTGTTTGCTTGAGGGTTCTCCTTTTTGTCTTTGCCGTTTCCCCTCCCGGCCATCCTGCAATACCGGCCAGGCACCCCCGAACTCCCCTGTCCTTCACCGCTGCCGACCGCTCGCGTACAGTAGAGCGCCCATGGCGTCCCCCGAAAAAATCTTCTGCACCCGCTGCGGCCTCCCCATCGAGCCGGGGTCCACGCTGACCTTGTGCGGGCTCTGCCGCGCGGCGCAGACGCCGCCGACGCAGGGGGGCGGGCACGGGGAGACGGGGCCGGCGGAGCCGCCGCCCGAGGCCGGCGAAGAAGAGCCGATGCCGAAGCAGATCGGCGGGCACCAGATTCTCGGCGTGCTGGGCGTGGGCGGCATGGGATCGGTCTACCTCGCGCTGGAGCCCGGTTTCGAACGGCTGGTGGCGCTGAAAGTGCCGCGCGCGAAAATCGGCGACCGGATTTCGAGAAAGCTCCTCGACGAGGCCGTGGTTACGGGACGCCTCGCGCATCCCGGGATTGTGCCGGTGTACCGGATCGGCGAGGACCCGCAATACGGCCCGTGGTACACGATGAAGCGCGTCGAAGGCCGCGCGCTTTCATCCGTCATCGCCGGACTGCGCGAGAACCGCGCCGAGGACCTCGAGAAGTACACGCTTCCCGTCCTCCTCGGGATCTTCCTCCGGGCCTGCGAGGCCATGGCCTTCTCCCACCACCACGGCATCGTCCATCGCGACCTCAAGCCCGGGAACATCATGCTAGGGGAATTCGGCGAGGTCATGGTGCTCGACTGGGGGCTCGCCAAGAAACTGGATGACGTCGACGGGCCGAAAGGCTCGACCACGAAGTTCTACCAGGCACCCGGGGGTTCCCCGATCGACTCGGACACCTCCGCCCTCTCGCGCGACGGGCAGATCATCGGCACGCCGGCCTACATGGCGCCGGAACAGGCGCGCGGCATCGCCAGGGAAATCACCCTCGCCTCCGACGTCTACTCGCTCGGCGCGATCCTCTACGAACTCCTCGCCCGCTGCGCCCCCGTGGACGCCTCGACGACCCAGGACGCTCTTCAGAAAGTCATCGCCGGCCAGCTCGTCCCGCTCGACAAACGTCCGCACGGCCGCTCGGCGCCGCGCGTGCTGGTGCAGTTGGTGGAGAAGTGCCTGGCGCTGGCCCCGGCGGACCGGCTGCCGTCGGCGCGGGAAGTGGCGCGGGCGATCGAGGACTTCCTCGGCGGCCGCGCGCCGTGGCGTCCCGCAACGGAGGCCGGAAAGCCCCAGTGGCAGACGCCGTCCGGGAAGTGGGACGTCGCGCCGGGGTCGCTCACCTGCCTGGCCGGCCCGGCCCGCGCGATTCTCGACACGCAGCTCCCCGGCGACGTGCGCATCGCCGCGACCGTGCGCGCCGACGGGCGCACTTCGTGGGAACTCGGGTTCTGGCTCGCTCTTCGCGGCGCCTTCTCCGTGGACGGCTACCAGATCCGCCTCGCCGGCGGCCCCGAAGCCCGCGTCGAGTTCGTGCGCGACGGCGTCATCGCCATCCGCCGCCTCGACCTCCGCCTCTCCGCGGGCGCCGATTACGAGATCCTCGTCATGCGCGAAGGCGACCGCATCTCCCTCTTCATCAACGGCGCCCGCGCCCTCGAATACCGCGACGTCTTCCCCTTGCGCGGCAACCGCGTCGCCGTCGCCGCCGACGGCGCCGGCATCTCGCTCAGCCGCCTCGTCGTCGAGGCCCGCGGCGCCCCCCTCCAGCTCGCCTTCCTCGCCCTCCCCGACAAACTGTTCCAACTGGGACAGCTCACCGAGGCCCGCGAGCTCTACCGCGAACTCGCCCTCTCTCACCCCGATCGCGACGAAGGACTCATCGCCCGCTACAAGTCCGCCCTCTGCTCCATCGAGCTCGGCGAAAACGAAATCGCCCTCGAGGAACTCAAGCAGCTCGAAGGCACCGCCCTCGAGGCCCTCTCCGCCCTCGGCCGCGCCCGCATCGGCTTCCGCTCCAAGAACATCATGGAGGCGTGGGAAGCGCTTCGCGACGGCTGCCGGCGTTTCGTGGACGCCCCCGTCCGCGTCGAGATCTGGACCCTCCTCATGAACACCGCGGACCGCGTCAGCCGCGAATCCGCCGAGCTCGGCGCGACGCTCTACGAGCAGCTCCTGCGCGAACCCTGGCTCGAAGCCCACGAAACCGGCCAGGTCATCAGCGAACTCGTCGCCCTCGCGGGCCTCGTCGGCGGCCGCCCGAAAATCCGCGCCGAGGCCCTCCGACTCCTCATGGCCTACCCGCACAACGTCCCCGTGCGCCTCGAGTGCCACACGGCCCTCGCCCGCGCCGGGATGACGCCCGCCCTCGTCCAGCAGTCGCGCCTGGCTCTTCATGCCACCCTCGCCCTCGGCGCCCGCCTCTCCAAACGCGACCGCTGGCGCGTCATCCTCTGGCTTTGCGAAACCCTCATCGCCAGCGGCGAACTCGAAAACGCGCGCCGCTGGCTGTCCGTCGTGATGAAAGAAACGCCGCACCCCTCCGTCGAGGGCGCGTGGGCCCGCAACTGGCTTGCGCTGTGCTGGATTGTGGGAAGCGCCCCGCAGGAAGCGCTGACGGCGCTGGCGCCGCACTCGAAGGAGTACGCCGCGACGTCGCAGCCGCAGCACCTGATCGGCGCGATCCTCGAGGCGGCCGCGCTTTCGTGGATGGGCCTGCGCGACCGCGGCGTGCCGGCGCTGGAAGGACCGGACGCGCACCCGGAGTGGAAAGCCGTCATGGACGCGCTTTCCGGCCGCGAGCCGATGGACGCATTCCAGAAATACGCTTCCGCCCTCACCCCGAACCTCCAGGCCGAGTTCTTCATCGCCGGCGCCGAGCTCCAGATGGCCCGGCAGCGCGATGCGTCCGCCACAACCCTCCGCCGCCAGGCGCTGTCGGTGGGGGGCGAGCGGGAATTTGTGCGGAAGCTGGCGGGGTCGAGGTAGATCGGCGCTCCTGACGCTTCCAGGAGCGCGCAGTCTTTCACAGGCTTATTGATCCAGTCGGCATGCGAGAGCTTCGCGGCCTTCGGCATTCCGCAGCCGAATCGCGGCGAACGATCCACGCGGGCAGCCGCGAGCTCGGTCTGCGGCGCTGAAGGATCTGCAGCAATTCCAACGCGCGCAGCGTCGTGGATCCCGCCATTTTGGCGGGATTTTGGCGGGATTCGCGAAGGCACGGAAGCCTGCAAGGGTATCTCCGCCAGGTCGCCCGAGAGACAGGCCTGTCCGATGGGGGGCATTCAGTACCTCAACGATCGATCACCTCATATCTCGTCGCGGGTCCCGACCCGACCTTCCGAAGCAGACGCAGCTGAGTGAAGCGCTTGATGTGATTAAGCGCCGTGCGATTGGGAACGTGGAGCGCCCTCGCATACTCTCCAGAGGCAGTCGTTTGTCTTGTTGCCAGCCACTTCCATCCGGATCGTTCGCCTCTGCTCAGCGACTTGAGGACTCCGGGCTTCAGGCCACCCAACGCCGCTTCTGAGTCCCGGTAGATGGTCAGTACGAGGTAGGGATTCTGAAATGAATAACGCGGCTTCGGGAGACCGTGCGCGGCAGGTGCATTCCGAAGCGTGGTCATTCCGAACCCGGCTTCCTCAGCCAGTCCCATCCTGCGAAACACGTAGTGAAGGCGAGGATTGCGGCTGAGGGTCGGTGCGTTGAAGGTCTGCATCTGCTCAAGCGTGACGGGGACAGGAGGACGACCGGGACTGCGAAGGACAACCTCGCTCGGGGTGACCAGCACCTGGCACTTCGCCCCAGCGACGTCGTAGTCCCGATGCACGAGGGCGTTGATGATCGCCTCACGGAGCATCTCAAATGGAAGCGCCGGCCGCTCTCGGCGCTCCATCCCGCGGCGATCAATCGTGCTGGGCAACCGCCGCTTGAGCCAATCTTCAACGTATCCGGGGATCTCGAGGAGCGGACCATCGAAACTCCGATTCTCCTCCGACCCATCTGGATACCGGATGGTGGCGATCAGCCCGGCCTGAGGAAAGACATCCCTGGGCTGGTCACCGAAAAGAAGAATCGCGAAACCGGTCGGTTTATAGCCCGTCTGTGTCTTAACGATCAATCCCTGAAGGGCCAGCGAACGCAGAAGTGGTCCGCGAGCGCTTGGGGCACCGAGCCCGAGTTTCTTTGCGTAGGAGAGGAGAACAGATTTCCGAAGATCCGTCATGTCGGCGGACTCAACGACATCCTCGAAAGAGGAGAGTGTGGCCGCTTTGGCTGGGCCCTCCCGCCTTGCGAATTTGGCCCGTTCCAACGCCTGGGAGATGAAACCCGCGTTCTCGGCGCGAACGATCTTCTGGAGATCCGCATCGAATAGATGCACGGTCACGCCGCGATCCTGAAGGTGCTGGATTCCCTGTCGGTCCACTGTCGGGTCGGGATCTTCGATTCCCACCCAGACGTCCTTGATGCGCGCCGAAACAATCCTCTCGGCGCAACTGACCTTAGGAGGCTTGCGTGAGCCTGGCGCGCAGGGTTCCAGCGTCGCAAAGAGAATGCATCCATCGAGTTTGCGATCGTGATTCTTGCGTTCGAGAAGCGTGAACTCCGCGTGATCCCCATCGCGCAGCTCGCCTCTCGCGGCGGTTTGGGTGGATCCGTCGGGCTTCCACAGGAGCGCACCAACTAATGGGCTCGCCTTTCCGTCGCTGCGCCGCTCAGGCACGGCGGTTCGCATGACTTCGATGACCTGCTCCATGCAGCTTGCGCGCATGGAACGGAGTTTTCTCCACAACGAAAGGGGGTGATTTGCCCACTCCGCGACCTCGTTTTTCTCGAGAAATCCGGCCAACGGTTCGAGGCGTTTTGCTCATGACGACGCCTCGCGATCCTGAATCGACTTCGGCGAGCGACCGTCCTCAGTCTTCCACTCTATCCGACCGTTCGCCGTCCGTCCGAGCAGAACCCCCGCAGCGTTGGACGGAGATGCAAACGTGAAATCCTGCGTGAGCCGGAGCATGGTTTCCTTCCGATTCGGCGCCTGCGCGGGCTCAAAGAACGGAACGCCCACGACCGGGAGGCAAAGGAGCATGTCCGCAAGAAACCCGTCCGCGTCTGCTCGATCGGCCTCAGACAACGTCGGGAGCCCTACCTCCAGCCGCCGGCGCAAACGCTGGCGATGCCCCCCGTGGGGACGAGCATTCTTGGCGTTGATCGCGGAGAGCCTCTTCATATCGTCGAAATGCTACTCACGCTCCCACCACCAAATCAATCCACCCCCAGCCTTTCGAAGCATCGAATCCAGAGTCCAACCGTCCGCCGGATGCCATAATCGCCCCGGTGATCACCCTCCGGATCGCGAAAACCTCTTCATGACCACCGCCGCCAATTGCTGCCCGCGCTGCGGGATCGAGCTCCCCGCAGGGAAATCGGCGGGGCTGTGCGACCGGTGCCGCCCGCCAAGCGGCCAGGGATCGACGCACGCTTCGAGCGGCGCGCCTCCGGGGACGACGCCGACGAAGATCGGCGGGTACGACATCCTCTCGGTGCTCGGCGAGGGCGGCATGGGCACGGTCTACCTCGCGCGCGACACCGTCCTGAACCGCGACGTCGCGCTCAAGGTCCTGAAGCCCGACGTCTATTCCGCGGATTTTGCGGAGCGCCTTGCCGACGAGGCCATCGTCACCGGCAAGCTCGCCCACCCCGGCATCGTCCCCGTCCACCAGCTCGGCTTCGACGAAACCTGGGGCCCCTGGTACACCATGAAACTCGTCCAGGGGCGCCCTCTCGCCGACGTGCTCGAGGGACTCCGCGACCGCCGCCCCCGCGACGAGGAAGCCTGGCCGCTCCCGGCATTGCTCGCGGTATTCGCGCGGATCTGCGAAGCGATCGCCTTCGCCCACTACAACGACGTCGTCCACCGCGACCTCAAGCCCGGCAACATCATGCTCGGGGAATTCGGCGAAGTGCTGGTCCTCGACTGGGGGCTGGCGCGCGTCCTCGGCGAGGGAAGGAAACGCAAGGAGACGAAGCTCGTCGCCCCGGCGGAGGGCGGCCTGACGCGCGACGGCGTCATCGTCGGCACCCCCGGTTACATGTCTCCCGAACAGGCCGCCGGCATGGGCACCCTCGTCGGCCCCCCTAGCGACGTCTACTCGCTCGGCACCATCCTCTACGAAATGCTCACCCTTCAGCCCCCCGTGGACACCAGCGATCCCGACGAGGCTCTTCGCGCCACCCTCAAGGGCGACATCACTCCCGTCCAGAAACGCGGTCCCGGCCGCTTCGCCCCCCGCGCCCTCTGCCAGATCGTCGAGAAGGCGATGGACGGGGACCCGGCGCGGCGCTACCCGACCGCCCGGGAACTCGCGCGGTCGATCGACGAATTTCTCGCGGGGCGGGTGCCGTGGCGCGAAGTGGCGGAGGGCAAGGGGGC
>JAIOPR010000074.1 GCA_021413805.1 Planctomycetota bacterium | reverse complement strand
GATGCCCGCGCCGCCGCCGTAACCCCAGCGCCGGCTTCCGTAATACCCGCCACCACCACCCAGGACCAGGACGAGAACGATGATCAGTAGCAACCACATGGCGGCCTCCTCTTGTTGGTATGGCACTGGTGCTGAAATATTTCGCCGGACGCGCTTAGCGGGTCTTCTTTCCCTGAAGCGCCTTCTTGACCTTCTCAATGCCCGATTTCAGGTTGCCCGAGATCGTGTCGATCGCGCCTTCGCGCTTCAGTTTCTTGTCCCCGGTCAACTCGCCGATCGCCTTCTTGATGCGTCCTTTGGCTTTGTCTGTTTCGCCGGCCATGGTCGTTTCCTTGATTGAAGTTATTCGCGCCCTGGGAACTCTCACGCGTGTCACGTATCGCAACCGCCATGCCGTTCCTTTCCCGGTTCACTCGAGCGGAATGGCCACGCCCCGCCTTGCGGAAGGAAAAATCTTCTCGCGACCCCGGAAAAATGTTCCCGAAAAGGCCAAGGGGCTAGGATCGCGGCCATGAATCGAATGGGGACATCGGGGGTGGTTTCTATGCCTCGGGCTTCGAAATTCGCGCTGGGGGCAGCCTGCGCCTTGCTCCTGACCTCATGCCTGAGCCTGAAGGCGCACGTGATGGCGCGCGCGGTCACGAACGGCCTGTACTCGATCGAGAGCTACCGCGCCCGGGTCACGGAAAGCGGCCTGCTTCGCCGCGCGCCGGGGGTGCCGGTCGTGAAATCGATCCTGTACGAGCGGCCGTGGAAGGTCCGGGCAGAAGTCGTGTCGCCGGAGGAGCACGCGGGGGAGCTGTTCGTGTACGACGGGGCGACCATTTCAGTCTGGTGGCCCCGGACCCGCGTCGGGCTGCGGATCCGGGGGCTCGAGACACCGGGACGCCGTGAAGTCGCCGGGGCCATGCTCCAGGGGAGTTCGTGGATCCTCGGCCACTACGACCTCCTGGGTGAAGGTCACGGGCGCATCGCCGCACGCGACGTTGACCACTGGCGCTGCGTTCCTCTCGACGATCAGCACTTCGTCCAGCCGTACCAGGCGTGGATGGATGCCGAGAAGTCGATCCCCCTGAAACTCTCGATCGAGGACGCGCCAGCCCGCGAGTGGTACGGAATGGAGTTCGAATCGATCGAGTTCGGTGCGGCGATTCCGCCCGGTGCGTTCCAGTTCGGCTTTCCCGCCGAAGCCACCGTCTTCGATTGCGATCTCTCCGGCCCCGCCATCACCGTGCCCGAAGCGCAGGGGATCGTCGATTTTCCGGTCCTGCAGCCAGATCAACTTCCCGCGGGTCACTTCCTCCGCAAAGTCGTCATGGGAGGCGATCCGGAAGCCGCGCCGATCGTCGTCCTCCTCATGTCGAACGGCGCCCGCTGGCTGTCCCTCAGCGAAACGCAGAACGCAGGGCCCGCGACCGTCCCCGAGGTCGGCATCCAGGTGCCTGTCGGCAACGGGGAAGGCCTTCTCAACTTCGCCTTCGGGTTCACCCTGGTCAGCTGGTCGGTGGACAACACCGCACTGACACTGATCGGGAACCTTCCGTACCCCGAGATGCTCGCGATCGCGGCCACCGTCGGGTCAACGCCTCCCCGGAAGGCGAAGTGACACGCGGACACGCCACGCTTCTGCAGCTTCCCACGCCGGGTCGCATAGAATTCCCGGGTGCACGCCGAACAGGCCTACCTCTTCCGACATGGACTCCTCCGCGAGGCCGCCTACCAGCTTCAGCTTCCGGGAGACCGGGCGAAGCTGCACCTGCTGGCCTTCGAGTTGATCGAGCAGATCGCAGGTGGACGCGCGCCGGAGCCGTCGCGGAGGCAAGGTGCTGCGGATGCAGCGTTTCTGCCGCATCCGACCGATGCGTTCGCGGCTGAGCTTGCGGAACACGCCGGGTATGCGCAGGCGGCGCAGGACCTGCGCGTCGTCCGAAGCCTCTACCTGCGAAGGGCCGCCGAACATGCCGAGCGATTTTTTCGCGCCGACGAGGCCTTCCTCCTGTGGCAGTCCGCCGCCGAACTGCTCGATGGCGGGGACCGCGGCGAAGCGCTCCGCCGCGCCGCCTCCTGTCACACAAGCACCGGGAGAACGGCGCCGGCGGAGTCCATGCTCCTTCAGGCGCTGGGACTCTTTCGGGGCGCCGGTGACCGCATTTTCGAGGGGCGCGCCCTTGCCAACCTGGCCAACCTGTACCGGAATCTTGCGCGGGTGGCCGAGGCAGAAGCGGCCTTTGCCCAGGCGCTGGCGATCCAACGGGAGATCCACGACCGTTGGGCCGAGGGCGTCACCTTGACCAACATGGCGCTGCTCTATGATCAGTCCGCGCACCACGCGAAAGCCGAAGAGATCCAGACACGAGCCCTGGCGACCCACCGCGAAACGGGCAACCGTGTCGGCGAGGGCGCTTCCCTGGGAAACCTGGCCCGGCTCTACCTGGAAACGGGGCGCACGGAGCTGGCGGAAAGCACATTCGAACAGGCGCTCGCCGTCGATCGCGCGGCCGGAAACCGGCGCTCCGAGTGCAACGCGCTCGGCAATCTCGCCCGTCTCTACGAGAGGACAGGGCGCATGGCGCTGGCCGAGGAGACCAATGAACAGGCGCTGGTGATCTGTCGCCAGATTGGCGACCGGACCGGCGAAGGAAAGGGCCTGGGAAGCCTGGCCAGCGTGTTCAGCCTCACGAATCGTCCGGGCAAGGCCGAGTCAGCCTACGGGCAGGCGCTGGCCATTCTTCGCGACATCGGCGATCGACGTTCGGAGGGAGTCGTGCTCGGCAACCTGGCCGTCCTTTACGGCACGACCGGGCGCGTTCCGCTGGCCGAAGCAACCCACGCGGCCGCGATTGCCATTCACCGCGAAGTCGGCAACCGGCGATCCGAGGGCGCCGACCTCGGTAACCTGGCGGCTCTCTACCACAACTCCGGGCGAACGGAACTCGCCGAGGCCGCCCTCCTCCGGGCGCTTCAGATTCACCGCGAGACAGGCAACCGTCGCTCGGAGGGAGTCGAGATGGGCAAACTCGCCGGTTTGTATCACAAGGAGGGCCGGTCGGGGGAGGCGGAGGGAATGTTCGATCGCGCCATCGCCATCCACCGCGAGGTTTCCAACCGGAGATTCGAAGCGCTTCATCTGTGCGATCGTGCGCTTTGCCTTCTCGCCCTTGGTCGTCCCCCGCAGGCTACGCTCGAGTGGAACGCCGCGTTCGCGATGCTGCGCGAGCTTGGCAACGGGGCAGACCTTCGCAAGAAAGCCGATGAAATGCGGGAGGCGTGCCTGAAAGCGGGCGTCCCGGCCTGCACCGATCAAGATCCCTGGAGAAAACCGTGATGAACGCCATCGCCGTGCGCGCATTCTTCGTATCTCTCGCCTTCACGGTCGCCGCATTCCCCGAGGAACCGGAAGTCAATGGTCACTGCGGCGGCAAGACGGCAGCGGCGTGGGCTGCGGTCCTCAAGAGCTCCGGGAAGAAGAGCGGGCCGGAGACCGCGCAGGCGGTGCTGGCTCTTCGACGCATCGGCGCCGGGGCGCGGGATGCCGTGCCGGCACTCGCCGGAATCCTCAAGTCGCCGGGATACGATCCGAGGGTCTACCGTGACATCGCCGAAATCCTGGCCCGGCAGGGGACTGACGAAGCGCTCGATGCCCTCGCGGCTTCAATTTCAAGTCCCGTCGCTGAGGCCCGCTCGGCGTGCCTCAGCGAGGTGAGCCTTAGGTTTGGCGGGGACATCATGCCCGCGAAACTGGTGCCCGCGCTGGCGAAACTGCTCGCCGACAAGGACGACCGGACGGCGCAGCGCGCGGCCGAGATCCTGGGAGAAGCCCGCGAAGAGGCGCGGACCGTTGTCACGAGCCTGGCGGGCGCCCTCTCCCGCGACGCCACGCGGCTTCCCGCCGCCACGGCGCTTGTCGCTGTCGGGAATCCGGGGTGTGCCGCCCTGCGCGACGTTGACGCCGAGATTGCGCGGCTCGAGAAAAAGAGCCTCGAGAAGGGGATCAAGAACGCGGCCGAGCTCAAGGACCAGGCGAAAAAGCTCCGGGTGCAGGGCGACGCTCTCAGGGCGCTTCAGTCCACCGACGGGAAGACGTTCGAGCAGTGGAAGGCGGCGCTCGGAAGCGCGAAAGCCGAGGAACGGATCGCGGCGCTGAAGGCGTTCGGGGCGCTTCGGGCGGACCCGGCATTTCGCGTCGAGGCGGCGGCGAAGTTCCTGAAGGACCCGGAGCAGGGCGTCCGCCAGGCGGGATTTAACTCGCTCGCGAGCTGGGGTGGTCGGGCGAGGCAGCTGTATCCCCCGGTGGTCCAGGCGATGATCGACTACGTAGCGCCGCTGAAGAAGGACGAGAAGGACAACGGCGACGGGATTCACTGGATGGATTTGTGCGGGACGCTCGCAGGAGTGGCCGGCCCCGACTCCATCCCGACGCTCTGCAAATTGGGGCGCGAGGGTCAGTCTTTCGCGGTCCGCGCCGTGGGCAAATTCGGGCCCGCCGCGGCACCGGCCGCCGAGGATCTCGCGGCGATCCTGGTTGCCGAGCCAGTCCAACGCCCCAGCCGCGAATGGGCGGGCGAAGCGCTGGCCGGGATCGGCCCGCTGGACGCGGCGACCTCTGGAAAAATCGCGCCCATGCTGCTCAAGGCGATGCAGTTATTCGACTACGAGGACAATTCCGCGCGCGCCAACGCCCTGGCAACCTTGCGAGCCGGCGCGACGATCCCGCCGGAGGCCGAACAGCTCCTGCTCGACCTGATCGCACGCGACAAGGAACTCCTCCACGAGAAACTGGAGCGCGTCCTTGCGCTCGTGGACCGTTTTCCGGGCCGCAAGGCCGACTTCCGCGAGCTGTTCGAACAAGTCTGTTTCGGTGAAATCAGCTGGGACATCAAGGGGCTGCAATCGGCGGCGTTCCTGGCGGAATTGGCGCCGGACACGAAGGGGCTGGCGGCGTTCATCCTGAAGAACCTGGATTACCAGGCGGGCCAGTTGAGCCTGAAGGCGGAGGACAAGGACCGGTCGGACGCGCCGCAGCTGCTGTGGATCCTGCGCGGCGTCCGGGCGCTTGGCCCGGCGGCGGCGAAGGCGAGGGCCAGCGTCGAGCGCGCGCTCTGGGCCGAGGATGTGCGTGTGCGGGACGCCGCGAGGGAGACCCTCAAGGTGTTGAAGTAGTGCAACCGGAACCCTCATCTCCCGCCGGCCGCGTTTCGCGCCACCACGCGGCGGTCTCCCGTCGCGGGCCGATCTCCTGGCGCGCGGTCGTGACCGTCGCCGGTTCAATCGCCGCAGCTATCGCCCTGATTGCGGTGATTCTCTCCATGCTCCGCACGAAGGCCGACAAGATCGAGGCGCGATTGAAGCAATCTGCGGCGGTCGTGCCGAACAACGCGGGAGTCGCCGCCTCGGGCCGTGGGGACTTCGATGAAGCGCGCCGGAACTTCGACGAAGCCATCCACCTCAGCCCTGATTTTGCACTGGCCTGGGCCAATCGCGGGTCGCTTCGCATCGACCTCGGCGACCTGGCGGGCGGTGACGCCGATCTTTCGAAGGCGCTTCAACTCGACCCGTTCGTCGGCGAAGCCTGGGCGCGGCGGGCTGAAGGACGTGCAAGGGCGGGCCAACTGGAACTCGCGGCATCCGACGCGGAAGCGGCGGTCGCGAAAGCGCCGGCCCTCGCGAGCACCTGGCGCGCCCGCGGCTTCGTCCGCCACCGGCAGGGAAATCTGAATGGCGCGCTCGAGGATTACGACCACTCGATCGCTCTCACCCCGTCGTCCTTCACGCTCCTCGACCGCGGCCTCCTTCGTCGCCAGCTCCGCGACGATCCCGGCGCGATGCGGGATTTCGAGGCCGCTCTCGACCTCGACGACCGCTTCGTCCCCGCCTGGGTCGCCTGGGCCCGGGTTTCGCTCGATGCCGGAACGGCCGACAAGGCCGAGGCCGCTTCCGCGAAGGCGCTTGCCGTGTGGCCGGACGACGCGGGTGCCCTGCTGGTGCATGCGGAAGCACTCATTACACTCAACCGCCGAGCGGAAGCGACCATGGAACTGAAGCACCTCCTCCGGGTTGCGGACAAGGATTCGCCAGAGCACGCAGATGCGGAAAGGTTGATGCAGAAGTCGGAGAAGTGATGGTCACTCCGGCCTCCTCGTGCAGCTGGCCGCTACACCTACAGTGCACTCTCGAGCCTGGCGTTCGGTCCGACCCACGCAGGTTCAACGGGATCACCTTCAATTTGATAAACCACCTCCGGTCCGCCGCCTGAACCGAGAACGGTGTCCACCAGGCGGACGAGTGCCGTTTCGCCGTTCTGTCCGATGAACCGCATGGGGTTGCCGATGCCCTCATCGGATCCGTGCTCCACGGGTTCAAGTCCCATGAATCGGAGCGCCCCGGTTGATCGAATCCAGACAACGCGGAATTTCCCGGGATTCTGATACTTCATGTCGGCATTGCCTCGTCCTCTGACGCGTTTCGGGAACCTCTTGAATTACAACCATCTGGAATTCCGACCAAGAGAGCACCGCGCAGTCTAGCGGATCGTTCTTCATCGCCACTCGTGCTTCGGGTATTTCCGCTGCATCTCTTTCTTCACCTTCGGGTAATGCTCCGTCCAGAACCGCGCGAGGTCCTGGGTGACCTGCACGGGGCGGTTGTTGGGCGCGAGGATGTGGACGGCGATTGAGGCGCGGCCCATCGCGATCGGGGGGATGCGGGCGACGCCGAAGAGGTCCTGGATGCGAAGCGCGATGTGCGGAGGGTTGTCGGCGGCGTAGACGACCTTGGGTTTCTTGCCGTTGGAGAGTTCGAGGCATTCGGGGGCGTGTTTCTCGACGAGGCGCTGCTGCTCGTGGGTGAGACCGGAGCGGACAGTGGCGAGCACGGGGCGGTCGCGGAGTTCCTTCCATGAAGTCGCGCCGGCGCAGAGGTGCTCGACGATCGCGCGGCGGTCCTCGGCGCTTCCCGCGGGGATTTCGAGGTCGGGGCAGGTCTTCGCGAGGAACGCGGCGCGCAGGAGCCACTGGTCCACCGACGCGTCCCACGAGCGGAATTCCAGGCGCCCGGCGAGGACTTCTTCCGCGAGGCGCTTCGCCGCTTCCTCTGCCGGGGGCTCGACGACGCGCGTGCCGATCATGAGGTCGCGGAACCGGAGCTGCTCCTCTGCGGTGACTCGTTTCGCCTCGTTGTCGAAGTTGACTCGGATGCGGCGCGAGATGTCGCCGGGGAAAAGCTCTTCCAGCCACTCCGGCTCGATGGCGGTGACGAGGGTGAGGAGCGTGGCGTTCTCGCGGCCGCGGCCTTCGACTTCGCGGATTTCGGAAGCTACGAAAAGGGGGGCGCGGCGGACGGCGGACTCGCGGGCGAGGGTGGCGCGGCGGCCGTGGACGAGTTCGCAGCGCAGGGTCGCGGCGTCGGAGCGGCGGGCGACGCGATCGGGAAAGCCGGCGAGGATGCAGCGGCGGAGGGCGGCCTCGGGGACTTCGTGTTCGCGGATGTCGAGGCCTTCGCGGGAAGCGATGCGGAGGAACGCGTCGAGGGTGGGACCGACCTGGCGGGCGGCTTGCGCGTGGACGCCGGCCTTCTGGCAGGGTTCGAGGCGGAACTTGTGCTCGGCGGCGTACTCCCAGGCGCGGAGGATGATCCAGAAATCGGAGGTGTCGCGGTCGCCGAGGAGGTCGCCGCGGAACTCGACGGCGAGGGCGTCGGCGGAGCGGACGAGGAGGTCGCGGCCTTGCGTGACGGCGGCTACCTCGGCGGCGCGGCGGACGCAGCCGAGGCCGCGCGCGGCAAGGAGCATCCGCGCCCAGCGCGGGTGGACCGGGAACGCGAGCATGCGGCGGCCGAGGTCGGTGACGGCGGTCGAGCCGTCCGGCGATTCGTGAAGCGCCCCGAGATCGACGAGCAACTCTTCCGCATGCGCCAGCGCTTTCCCGGGCGGCGCATCCAGCCAACGGAATTTCGCGAGGTCCCGCACGCCGCTTGCCTTCAGCGTCAGCGCCGCTTCCGCGAGCTCCAGCCGCTTCACTTCCGGCTCTTCACGCTCCGGGCGTTTCGCGTGGTCCTTTTCGTCCCACAACCGCACGCAGTGGCCCGGCGCGGTCCGCCCGGCGCGGCCGGCGCGTTGGTCGGCGGAAGCGCGGGAGATTTTCTCGATGAATAGCGTGTTGACGCCGCGGCGGGGGTCGTGGCGGGGGAGGCGGGCGAGGCCGCAATCGACGACGAGGCGGATGCCGTCGATGGTGAGCGATGTCTCGGCGACGTTGGTGGCGACGACGACCTTGCGGCGGGCGTGGCGGGCGACGGCGGCGTCCTGGTCGCCGGGGGGGAGTTCGCCGTGGAGCGGCAAGAGGGCGAAGTCGCGGGTCTCAGGGCGCTGCCCGAGCGATTCGAGCGTCCGGGCGATTTCCCAGGCGCCGGGCATGAAGACGAGCGCGTCGCCTTCCCCAGCGCGGGCCCAGCGGGCGACGGCGTCGGCGGCGAGGTTCCAGACGGGCGCCTC
>JAIOPR010000067.1 GCA_021413805.1 Planctomycetota bacterium | reverse complement strand
GTCGAACGGAAGCGCCTTCACGAGGTTCGAGTAGGCCTCCCGCGCTTCAGGGAGCCTGCCCAATTGGACGAGCGATTCCGCCCGCGCCCGCACCGCTTCCACCAGGAACGGGTCGGCCTGAAGCGCCTTCTCGAACGCCGGGAGGGCGTCGGCCGGCCGGCCATCGAGTTGCGCGAGGACGCCTTCGCCGTAGCGGGCCTGCGGCTCCGCGAGCCCGGCGCCGCTCAGCGTTTTGAGGTCGGCGACGACGTGCGCCCGGAGTTCCTCGGCGTGGGGATCGCGGTGAAGCACCACGCGCCGGATTCCCTGGCCGCCGAGCGAGCGGAAGCCCGAGTAGTCCACGACGGATACTTTTCCGGTGGCGGAGCGGAAGATATCGAGCGAGGCGAGGACCTTGTCGTAAAGCGCCGCCGCGTCGCCGGGCTTGAGTGCCAGGGCACGGTCGGATTCGGCGACGGCGTCCTCCACCCGCCCGGAGAGGCGAAGCGCCCGGGCCCGGAGGCGCCGCGCCTCGAAATTCGCAGCGTCCTCGGCCAGCGCCGCGTCGAATTCCACCAGCGCCGCGTCCAGCGGATCGCGGGATGTCGATTGCCCGGCGATCGCGACCACGTCCGGCCGCATGGCCCGCTCCGTCTTGTCGAGCAGTTGCCGGCCTTTCAGCACGTGGTCGTCGATCTGTTTCCGCTTCGCCTCCCGCGCCTGTTCTTCCGCTTCGCGGCGTGTCTTGTCGCGCAGCTTGTCGCTGCGTTCCCGCATCAGCTTGACGGTGAGAAGCGAGCCGGCGGCGAGGAGGGCGACAGCGGCGAAGGCGAGGCCGGCGACGAGGAGGTTTTTGCGGGCCTTCCGGGCGAGGCGGACGACGAACGGGATCGGGCGGGCGAGGATGGGGTCGCCCTTGAGGAAACGTTCGAGGTCGTCGGCGAGGGCGGCTGCGGATTCGTAACGATCCTCCGGCTGCTTCGAGAGGCACTTGAGGCAGATGACCTCGAGGTCGCGCGGAACTTCCGGCGCGAGGCTCGAGGGCGCGGGCGGCTCGATGCCGGTGACCTTGCGGAGAATTTCGATATTGCCGGCGCCCTCGAACGGGGCGCGGCGGGTGAGGCCTTCGTAGAGGACGGTGCCGAGCCCGTAGACGTCGCTTCGCTCGTTGACCTGGTCGAGTTTGCCCTCGGCCTGTTCCGGGCTCATGTACGCCGGCGTCCCCAGGATCTGGCCGGCCACGCTGACGCTGGACCCTGCGCCGACTTCTTTCGCCAGGCCGAAATCGGTGAGAAGCGGGCGGCGCATGAGGTCGATGAGGACATTCGCGGGCTTGAGGTCTCGGTGGATGATCCCCTCGGCGTGGGCCTGGGCCAGGCCGCGCGCCACGGCTTCCACGACTTCCGCCACGCGCCGCGGCGGCGCCTTGTCCACGTGGATCTCGCGGTCGAAACTCTGCCCCTCGATGTACTCCATGGTGAAATAAAAAAGTCCGCCCTCCTGCCCGACGTCGTGCACCTGGACGAGGTTCGGGTGCTTTCCCATGCGCGCCGCAGAACGGGCTTCGCGGAGGAAGCGCTCGACGTGTTCTTCCGAGCCGCTGGCGATCAGCGTCTTGAGCGCCACGACCCGGTCGAGCCCCGGGTGGCGCGCTTTGTAAACCACCCCCATCCCGCCGCGCCCCAGCTCGTCGAGGATCTCGTACTTGCCGACCCGGTCGAGCCTGCCCAGCCGGCGCGGAACCGGTGCAGGACCGGCGGCCGACCCCAGCGGCTGCGATCCCGCGGACACGATCGTCGCTTCGCTCGATGGCGGCCGGCCCGGGTCGATCGATCTCTCGATCCGCGAACCGCCCCCGACCATCGTCGCGGCGTCCGATCCCGCCGGGCGCGCGCCCCCGCCGACCATCGTCTCCGCCGCCGACGACGGCGCCGCGTTCGCGCTCGGTGATATCGCCGAAGCGCCCCGCGCCGCCGCTTCCAGCGCCGCGAGCACTTCCGGTGACATTCCGGATCTCAGGAGCGCTTCCCGAAGCGGCATTCCTTCCTGTTCGGCGCGGGCCAGCGCCCCGTCGAGCGCGGCGACCGGGAGGAATCCACCCGCGGCGACAAGGCGGGCGAGGACGGTGTCTTGGGGATCCATGGGCGGGCCGGCATTGTACGGCGCGGGGTGAGGAGAGCTAAGCGAGGTGAAGCGGGAGAGGCCGGGCGGCGGGGGCGAGATCGATCGAGGCGGCGTGCCGCCAGAACAGCTCGGCGCCGCGTACCGCGTCGGCGTCGAGGTCGAACGCGACGGCGTCCTGGAGGTAGCGGCGGCAGAGGGCGCGGTCCAGCCCGAGCGAAGCGGCCTCGGCATCCGCGGTTGCGTCGCGCCGGGCGAGGCCCGCCTGGGCTGAGGCGGCGAGCGCCGGTGTGAGGCCGGGTTTCGGGGTCTGCGTGATCCACGCCGCGAACACGAACGGCAGTCCCGTCCACGCGATCCACTCGCCTGCAAGATCGATTTCGAACGCCGCCGAGCCCAGTGCCCGGAGCGCCGCGTCGCCGATCAGGAGCCGGCCGTCGGCGGTTGCGCCCGGCGGCGGCGGCGGAAGCGGGCGCTTCCATTTCAGTCGCGCCAGGATTTCGAGGAGGGCGTTGGAGGTGTGGGAAGCGGGGTCGCGGGCGAGAGTGCGGCATTCGGCCAGCGGGCGGTCGAGGAACAGCCGGACCGAGAGAACGTCCCGGCGCGCAGCGATGCAATGGGGTGGGACGATCATCGCGCCGGGCGTGCGGAAGGCGTCGATGATGGGAAGAAGCGCGGCCTCGAACTCTCCCGCCGCGAACCGGCCCGCGAGCTCGGCAGGGGGCGCGAGACGCACTTCAAACCCCGCCGGGATCGCGTGAAGGAGCGGCTTCGCGTTCAGGTACGGGACGGACCCGAGGATGCGCGGCATCGGCACATTATGGTCGGGCGGCTGGAGGATGGGAACGGGCGAAGTGCCGTTTCTCGCGCGCCGGAAGTTCCGGCGGAAGCGGAAAATTCGGCGCGTGCGTTTTCCCCGCGGGGCATAATGTTGCCCGCTGCCGCAGGTCCGCGATTCGCGAGTCGGACTCGCTTCCGGGGAAATCGCGATCTTCGAGCGGTCAGGTCGATGCCATACGGAGGGCCGCGCTGTGGACCCGATGTTTCTCCCCGACGTCGAGAAAGCCGTCCCCGGCGGTCTGCGCGGGATGGAAATCAAGGCGGGCAAGGCTCTCGGCCTGCCGATCCCGCAGATCCTCCACCTGTTCGCTTTCAAGCCGGACCGGACGAAGCACCTCATGTCATTCACGCAGGAAGTCATGCGCGGGCCGTCGCCGCTCTCGGCCGGGATGCGCGAGCTGATCGCGGGATTCGTCTCAAAGGCCAACGACTGCCTCTTCTGAACGGGTTCCCACGCCGCGGTCGCGGCAAAGTTGCTCGGGCGCGATTACGTCACTTCTGTGCTCAAGGACTTCCGGAACTCAAGCATCTCGGCCCCCGACAAGGCGCTCTTCGCCCTCGTCGAAAAAGCCGGAACGGCCTCGTTCAAGGTGACGCGCGAAGATGTGGATGCGGTGCGGTCGGCAGGGCTGAGCGACGAAGCGATCTATGACGCGCTGACCGTGGTGTCGCTCTTCAAGTTCTACAACACGTGGATCGATTCGACCGGCGTGCACGACCTGCCGTCGATGGCTTACGGGATGATGGCGACGCGGATGGCTGAGAAGGGGTATTTGCCGCTGGACGCTTAGGGACGGCAAGGGCAGTTCGGAGACGGGAGTTCGGAGTCGGGAGTTGAGGACAGGAGAGACGAAAGATGCAGGAGCCGATTTACCTGCCCGAGGTGGAGAAGGCGCTGCCCCCTGGTGAGCGGGCGGAGATGATGCGCCGCGGCCAGGCCGCGGGCGAAGCGGTGCCGCAGATCTATCACCTCTTCGCGTACAAGCTCCAGCGCTCCAAGCACCTCGCCAATTTCACGCAGGGCGTCATGCGCGGCCCTTCGCCGCTTTCACACGGACTCCGGGAACTGATCGCCGCGTACACGTCGCGCCTCAACACCTGCCATTACTGAGAGGGCTCTCACGCCGCGGGCGCGGCGGAACTGCTGGGCGACGTCTCGAAAGTGCAGGCCATCCTCGCCGACCCGGACGCTTCGCCGATCCCCGAAAACGAAAAGGCGCTTCTCCGGCTCGTGAAGAAAGCCGCGACCGTTTCCTCGACCATGGTGCACGCCGATCTCGACGCTGCGCGCGCCGCGGGCTGGACCGACGAGGCGCTCTACGATGCGCTCACCGTCGTCTCGCTCTTCCGTTTCTACAACACCTGGTGCGACTCGAACGGCGTCCACGCGATGCCCGAGGAATCGAACCGGAAGTCGGGGAAGCGGATTGCCGGCGGGAGTTACTCGCTCGAATAGTCAGCGCAGCCGGACGCGGTAGAGCACGAACTCGGTTTTTGATTTCCTGCGGTACGGGATCTCGGGGGTGGTGCTTTCGAGATCGACCGTCGTTTCGAAGAGCGGGCTCTTTTCGATCTGCTCGCGATACCGCCCGTCGGCGAGCACCAGGCTGGTGCCGCCGGATGTTGCGAGGATCGCCGCGAGCTGTTCCGGGGTGTCGAACTCGAGTTTCGTGGTGTCGCGGCGTTCGCCGAGGTGGTAGTAGATCCGCGTGTTCTGGACGTGGTAGTAGACGAACGCTTCCCCCGGATGGCGCGCGAGCACTGCCTGGCAGAACGGGCGTTCGGGGTAAAGGCGGTCCCGGCCGGAATCCCCGAACGCCGACGCATAGGCGAACACCAGGAGCAGCCCGCCCGCCGCCGTGACCTGCAGCCGGCCCTCGCGCCGCCGGGTGATCCAGAATGCAGCGGAAGCGGCGATACACGCGAGGCCGCCGAGGGGCGCTTTCGGTAGAAACCCGAGGGCTTTCCCCGGGTTGCCGGGAATCCACGGCGCGGCGAGCAGGACGAGACCGACGATCGGGAGAATGGCGAAGATGAGAAAGAGCGGGCCTTCCGTCGCCCATCGCCACCCCGTCCACGCCTTTCGCTCCTTCGCAAGCGCTTCAAACGCCGCCGCGACGAGCAGTGCGCACCACGGAAACACCGGCATGATGTAGTAGCTGCGGCGCGAAGCGGATGCCGTGAAGGTCGCGAAGATGACCGCGGCGGCCGTGGCGACGAAAATCCGCCCGCGGTCGGAGGTGCGGACGAAATTGAAGAAGCGCGCGAAGAGGCGCTTCAGCCCCGACATTCCTCCGGTCGTTTCAAGCGGTGTGCCGGTCGTGCAGGCGCGGGCGACGGCGACGGGGAGGAGGAGGCCCCAGGGCATGAACAGGCCGGGGAGGACCCAGAAGTAGTACGGCCACGGGTTGTCGTGGTGGTCGTAGGGGTCGTAGATGCGCTGGATGTTCTCGATGTACCAGACGCGGAGAAGTTCCCAGTTGTGGCGGACGGCGTAGGACATGAGGAAGGACATCATGAAGATGAGGAGGCAGAGGGGGACGGCGGCGGCGAACCATTTCGCGTTGCGGAGGAGGTCCTTGCGGCGGTGGAGGACGGCGTCCGCGAAGCCGACCGCGCAAGGGAGGACGAGCGCGGGGATGCCCTTGGCGTTGGCGCCGAGCCCGAGGAGGATTGCGAAGGCGAAGGCGTGCCAGCGGCGGAAGCCGCCGATCGACTCGACGTAGACGGCAATGGCCGCAGTCGTGAAAGCGAGGTTCATGGTGTCCATGGCCGCGAGGCGCGACCAGAGCCACATCGTGTGCGTCGTGGCGAGGATCCAGCCCGCGGGGACGGCGGTGCGGCGGCCGAAGAGGCGCGCGGCGAGGTGCCCGGTGAGGACGACGGAAGCGGCGCCCGAGAGCGCGGCGGGGAGACGCCCGGCAAGCTCGGTCACGCCGCCGGTGACGTACGACGCAATCGTCACGCACCAGAAGTACAGGAGGGGGCGGAAGCCGTAGAACTCGCCGAACATATCCGGCGACAACCACGTCCCCTTTTCGCGCATGCTCATCGCGATGCCGAGCGACCGCCCTTCGGCCTGGTACGCCGAATGCCCCCCCAGCGCCAGGAAGAACGGGATCGTCCCCATCAGCAGCAGGACCCAATCGAGTCCCGACAGCGACTCGCCCGGCAGCGAGGGCGGCGCTTCTTCCGGCGTCGTTTCCTTCAGGTCGGGACTGCTCACGAGCCTCCCGTGGCGCCGCAGGTCCGCCCGGTTTATCGTGCAGCCCGGCTGGCGAGCGGGGCGGCGGCGCTCGACCGGCGGAGATCATAATGCGATGAGCGGCGGATGGCGATGAAGTGCGCTCGATGCGGGGCGGCGGTTGCGCCGGCGGCGAAGTCGTGCCCGGGCTGCGGGACGGCCATGCCCGGTTCGGCTGCGGCCGATTTTCTCGAACTGGACGAGCCGCCGAAGCCCCTTCGGCCCGCGGCGCCGGTGACGCTGGAAGCGCCGAGCCCGGCGCGTCGTCCGCCCCCGAACCTGGACTCGCTCGCCCCGCCGTCCACCGGGCGGCGCGGGGCGATGCTGCGGCCGCCGGAGGAACCGGCGAAGGGCTGGTGGAAATGGCTGCGGCATCCCGCGGCCTCGATGGCAGTTGGGCTGGTCGCGTTCCCAGTCGCGAAAGCGCTGTTCCTGCCGGGATACATCTTCAATTTCCTGACGACTCTCGTGCACGAGATCGGCCACTGCGCCTTCGCTTGGCTGATGGGGATGCCCTCGATTCCCGGGGTGAGCATCTTGGGCGGCGGGATGACCGTCTGGCAGGACCAGAAGCTGCCGATCTGCCTCGCGTGGCTGGCGGCGATCGGCTGGCTCGGGTGGCGCTTCCGCGAAAACAAAATATCGGTGGCGGCGGCGGTCGCCGGCGGGGTGCTTTACGCCACCCTCGCGTTCACTTCGGCCCGCGAGTTCCTGCCCGTCGCGGGCGGCGTTCTGTTCGAGATCGGCGGCGCGGCGGTCTGCTTCTTCGTCGCGACGGCCCCGGTGTTGCGGAGAGAATTTGAGCGCCCCCTGTACGCGCTCTGGGCCTGGTGGATGCTCCTGAACCGCGGGACCGAAACAGTGCTGATGCTGAAAGACCGGTCCTACTGGAACGCGAGCACCGTCTACGAGTCGGGGCTCGCCGCCGGCCTGACGAACGACCTCGAGGTCATCCGCGAAAAACTCGGGACCGGTCCGGAGCCGATGCTGAGAGTCGTGTTCGTTCTGTGCCTGCTTTGCCTGCCGGCGGCGCTGGCGGCGCGGTGGGCGGTGGGGAAGTGGGGGAGTTCGGAGTCGGGAGACGGGCGTTCGGCGTGACGGCGGTCGCCTTGTGTCGGGGAATGTCCTGTTTTTCGAGCGTCGGGAAGTGTGCGAGGGGCGCGAATGTTCGCGTGGTCACAAAATGAGTTGCTACTAAAGATATGAGTTGCTACCTAAAGAAAAAGTTGCTACCTTGATTGTCACATGACAATCAGGAAAACAACTGGTCCCGAGTTCCGCTGGAAGAAGGTCGCGGGATCTCCCTGGGATTTCCGCACTTCTGACGATCGATGCGTAGCAACGGTCAAACACGGCCTTCGCGGGACACGTGACCTGAGCGCGATCATGTTCCAGCTCTCCCGCGAATTGAACGAGCACCAGGAAATCCATCGTGCCTACCTCGTCCTGAAAAACCCGGGAATGAGCCTGGGCCGACAGAACGGCGAGTGGGGAGCGGGGCTCGATCTGCTGCGCCCCGCCCTGGCCGCCCGGTTGGCCCTGATTCGAGTGGAAGAAGCGGGAACGTGCGTGGTTCCCGAGGTGCCGGAGAATCGCGCCGCCGCCGATGCACTTCTTCCGCTGATCAGCGAAGCGCCTGCGTCTTCCGGGCATCACAAACCTCTCGGCGCTCCCCGGAGTTTCTTTGATGTCCTGAAGATCCTGACGCACGCATGGCTGCTTCACGAAGGTGCGCTGGCAATCCGCGAGATCGAAGGCCGGACGATGCTCTCGTATCCCAGCGTCGCCGCCGCCGTCAACCGGCTGGAGGCCAGGCGGGAGATCCAGCGCGGTACGGATCGCTCCGTGGTTCTGACCGAGTTTCCACGGCAGTCCTGGGCCGAACTCGTGGCCAACGCTGACTCGTATCGACGGACGAGCTGGTATGCCGACTCGGCCGGCAGGGCTCCAGAACCGGACTACCTCCTTCAGCTCCTCGGTCAGCGGCCCTTTCCCGGGGTCGCGGTCGGCGGCGTGGCGGCCGCGCGCCACTGGCAGCCCGATTTCGACCTGGTCGGGATGCCGCGTCTCGACCTGGTCGTCTCGACCAGCGTCGCCCCGACTCCGTCCGAAATCGCGAAGAGCCTGGACCCGGCGCTGGTGCCTGCCACGAAATCGACGAACGTCGCCATCGCCATCCACGATCTGCTCCGGCCGGTCGATCTGTTCGTCCGCAGCGACAGGTACCGCGTTCCCGTTGCGGACCCCGTTGAGACCCTGCTCGATCTCTACGACCTCCGGCTCGTCGATCAGGCCGAGCGCTTCATCATGCAGATGAGAGCGAAAGCGACACATGCCCTCGCTTGACCCCCAAGCCCTCGTCCCAAGGATCGCAGCCGGCATTCCGTCCGGCCTGCGCAAACACGCCTACCTCGTCGGGAGCCTGGCGGCCGCCTGGCACTACCGGGAACAGCTCAGATTCCGCGCGATCCGCACCAAGGACGCGGACGTCGTAATTCAACCGGTCGGCGCCGCCAAGGAAATTGCCAGGATCGCCCAGAGCCTCCGGAAGAAGGGCTGGAGATGGCTCAACATCGATGAGCGCGGCCCGGGCACCGCGGCGACGCCGGAGGACGAACTCGCGGCGATCCGTCTAACCCCTCCCACCGGCGATGACGATTATTTCATCGAGTTCCTCGGCCTGCCCGAGGTCGAGCAGTCTGCCTCAAAGCGTTGGGTCCGCGTCATCCTGAAAGAAGGGCACTTCGGCGTTCCTTGCTTTCGCTTCATGGGTGTCACCGCCCGGAACCTGCGCCTTGCCGTTGGCGGACTCAAGTACGCCGACCCTGCCATGATGGCGCTTTCGAATCTCCTTTCGCATCCCAAGATCGGAAACGCGGAAATGTCCTCTCCCATCAACGGCCGCAAGTGCCTTCGCTCCGCAAAGGACCTCGGCCGTGTCCTCGCCTTCGCCCGGCTCCAGTCGCGTGCCGAGCTCTCGCTCTGGAAGGATCCCTGGCTAGAGGCGCTCCGAGCCGCATTCCCGAAGTCCTGGCGAAAGATGGGCGCCGGCGTCGGCGCCGGAGTCCGCGAGTTGCTCTCCCACCGCCGCGGTCTCGACGACGCGCTTTGGACCGCGGGCCACGGTCTTCTGGTTGGCATGAACGTCACGGCGGAAAACCTTCGCGGGCTCGGGCTTCAGCTCCTGCGGGACCTGATTGAGCCCTTCGAGAAGGACTGCTGTTCGTCGTCTACACCGCGCCCCGGCCCCACCCGGTAGTCGCAGGGTCTCGGAGTCAACACCCGCAGTGAGCAGTTTCGTTCTTGCGCCGCCCTATTTCCACGGATCCTTCGGCGACGTCGTCACGAACGCCTTCCCGTCGATCACGATCATCGGGTCGCCCGTGTTCTTCGGGTGGTTGCGCTTTTCGAGCGTGTAGGTCGCGGTCTCGCCGCCCTTTGACTTGAAGGTGATGTTCGTTTCCGTCGCGGACCAGGTTCCCGTGTCGCTGTCGCTTCCCCACGCCGCGCCGTACGGGTTGGTGCTCTCGTGCTCGTGCTTGTAGGCATAGGTGCCGTCCCCGTTGAGCGTCAGGGTCGTGCTGGTCATACTCCCGCCGCCGTTGTTGGCGCTGAAGTTGGAGATCCAGGCCCAGGTCCCGACGAGCTCGGGGCGGACCGCGGTCGCGCCGGCTTTCGGTTTCTTCGACTTCCGGAACGACGCCAGGATCGCGGTGATGTCCGGCTGGCGCTTCTTCAGCGCCTTCGAATACCCGAGTTCCACGAAACCTGCGATGTAGTCCCCGCGGCGAATCACGTGGGCCTTCAGGCGCGCCGTCTTGCCGTCCTGCGCCTTGCCCTTGTACGCGTAAACGATTCCTTCAAACGCGCCGATCGTCGCCTTCTCCGGGTCGCCCTCCATCTCCGCGCCCGGTAGCAGCTCCTCCTTCACCTTTTCCATCGCTTCCCGCGCGGCCTTGCCGTCCAGCTCCTCGTCCGGGAGGCGGTCGTACGCGACCAGGTACATCTCTTCCACGATGCCGGCAGGATTGGCGCCGTCGGGGGCGAGGACATACACGCCCTCCTTCGCGAGTTTCGCGGTCCACCCTTCCGGCACGTCGAACTTCAGGCCGAACGGAAGCGTTGTGGTCGCGCCGTCCTCGATCGGCGTCGCTTTGGGGTCGTCGGCCGAAGCGGCTGCTGCGAGGGCAAGACAGACGATCGCGGTGGGGAGAATTCGCATGGTGGCTTCCTACCAGGGGTTGCGGTTGGTCGTCGTCACGAAGCACTTCCCGTCGAGAACGATCATCGGATCGCCGGTATTTTTCGGGTGATTGCGTTTTTCGAGGCGCTGTGTCGAGACGGTGCCGTTCGCAGCGCGCCAGGTGATGGAATTGTCGGTCGCGGTCCAGGTCCCGGACTCGTTTTGCGAGCCCGATGTGCCGCCGAACGGGTTGGAGCTGGAACTCTCGTAGTGCCAGCGGTAGGTGCCGTTTGCGAACAGCTTGATGGAAGTGCTCGACTGCGACCCGCCGCCGTTGTTCGCGCTGAAATTGGTGATCCACGCCCACTCGCCCACCAGTTCCGGGCGCACGCCGCCTTCGCCGGCTTTCGGCTCGGGGGTCTTCGCGATGGAAGCAAGCATCGCTTCGATGTCGTGGTCGCGTTTCGCGAGCGATTCCGGCAGGCCGATCGCGAGGAGCGCGCAGGTGGTCGTCCCCACGAAAGCATAGACGCGGACCTCCGCCTGTTTCCCGTTCTGCCCCGGGGCGGTGTAGACCCAGACGCGGCCGTCCACGTCGCCGAATTTCCGCGACTCGGGACCGCTTTTCTTCGTCGCCCCCCCGCCAATCAGGTTCGCGAGCTGGCGATCCGCTTCCGGCCCGTCAATCGTCCTCGAGCTGGGATCCGCCGCAAGGACGTACGCTTCTTCGAGAATCCCGGCCGGATTCGCCCCGTCCGGCGCCAGCACGAGCTTGTCCCCATTCGGCTGGGCTTTCCAGCCCGGGGGGACGTCGAAAGCGACGCCATGGAAGCGGGTCTCGGTGCCGCCCGGGATTTTCCGCGCGGCGGAACTGGAGGCCGACGAGCCGCCGCTCGAGGAGGAGGAGGAATCGCCCGATCCCTTTCCGCAGCCGGCGGCGAGAAGGGCGAGGACGAGAAGGAGACCGATTTTCATGCTGGTGCCCTGTTTGCGGGGGAGGGCGAATGGTGCCCTTCACCGCGGCGCGTGGCCAGAAATTGGCGCGCTCCGGTGGGGAAACGGCGGTCGTGGAGAGGGCCGGTCCCGGTTAGCATGGGCGCGCGATGGCGGACAACACCCGAAACCTGCGACCCCGAGACCGCGCCTTTGCCGAGCTGGCGAGGGCCCGCGGCTGGGTTGACGACGCGGCGCTGGACCGCGCGATGGCGGAGTCCTCGACCTCGGGCGGCGCGGCCGATCTCGAGCGCAGACTCCTGGCCGCGGGACTGCTGAGCGAGAAACAGGTGGAATCGCTCTGGGAAGCGGTGGACGGGATCCAGGTGTCGAAAGGGGGAGGGCGGACGGGTTCGTGGAGCGCGACGGGAAGCGACGCGACGTTGCGGCCGGCGTCTTCGTCCGACGGCGCGACGTTGAGGGGGCCCGCGTCCTCGAGCGGGGCGACGATCCGGGCGAATTCGAAGAGCGGGATCGACCCGGAAGCGACGCTCACGCCGGCCAGCCCGTTTCCGAGCCGAAATTCGGAAGCGACGTTGACGCCGTCGGCACCTCGCGTGCCGTCAGGGTCGGGCTCGGGTTCATTGCTGACGAAATCGACGCCGGGGGAGAAGGCGAAGGACCGGTTCGGGCCGTACAAGCTGATGCGGGAGCTGGGGCGCGGCGGGATGGGGGTCGTGTACCGGGCGATGCATGTCGAGTTGCGCCGCGAGGTCGCGCTCAAGGTGATGCTGACGGGGCTGCCCGAGGACGATCCCGACACGGAGCGGTTCCGGCGGGAAGCGGGGCTGGTTGCGCGCGTCGGCCGGCACCCGAACCTGGTCGCGGTGCACGAGATCGGCCGCGAAGACGACCGGCTGTATTTCACGATGGATTACATCGAAGGCCGGTCGGCGCGCCAGCGGATCGAGGACGAAGGCGCATTTCCTCCCCGTGAGGCCGCGGCGCTCTGCGCGGACATCGCGGCGGCGCTGGAATTCGTCCACAAGGCCGGCGTGCTCCACCGCGACGTCAAGCCGCACAACGTGCTGATCGACCGCGCCGGGCGCGGGTACCTGTCCGACTTCGGGCTCGCAAAATCCTCGGACGGCCAGGCCGGCCTCACCGTTTCCGGCGCCGCGCTCGGCACGCCCTCCTACATGGCGCCGGAAATCGCCGCCCGCGGCGCGAAAACCGCTTCGCCCCTCTCCGACGTCTATTCGCTGGGCGCCACGCTGTTCGAAATGCTGACCGCGAAGCCGCCGTTCACCGGGCTCTCCGGGATTGAACTGATTCGCGCCGTTGCCGAGAACGATCCTCCTTCGCCCCTCTCCCTGCGCCCCGACCTTCACCCCGACCTCGACGTGATCTGCACAAAGGCCATGGAGAAAGACCCCGCTCGCCGGTTTGCCACCGCCGCCGACATGGAGCGCGACCTGCGCCGGTTCGTGAACGGCGAGCCGATCCACGCGAGGCCGATCGGACGGTGGGACAGGCTGAAGCGGAAGGCGCGGCGGAATTCGGCGCTTCTCGTGACCGGGGCACTCGCGCTCCTGGTGCTTGCGACGGTCGGGGTGTGGAGCGGCACGCGCTGGTGGAAGAAAGAACAGGCCCGCCTTGCCTCCGAGAATGAAATCGCCGGTCGGAAGGCCCGCGCCGCCCCGCTCATTGAGGAAGGCCGCGCCGCCATCAAGGTCTCCGACGAAGCCGAGGCCGCGGGGCGCGCGGCCGACGGCGACGCAAGCGCCGCCAAGGCCGCCGACGTCCTCGCTCGCGCCGTGGACATCCTTCCCGCCGACGCCGAGGCCCGCTTCCTCCTCGGCCAGGCGCTTCGCCGCGCCGGGAAACCGCTGGAAGCGCTCGACGAGCTGGAAAAGGCGGTGGAACTGAGCCCGAACCACTCGCTGGCGTGGTTTGAGCACGGGTTGATCGCCCAGGAGGCGTGGCTCAAGGTGCGCGGCACTTTCGGGCGGCGCGTGTTGCTTTCACGCCCGAACGAATTCGGCTACCGCGCTTCCAGCGAGCCGACCTTCCTGTCGTGGATTTCGTCCGGCAAGGGAAAAGTAGACCGGCCCTGGAAGGAGATTGCGGCGAAGGATTTCGAGCGCGTCGTGGCCACGGGGGCGGCCAAGGAACTCGGGGCCTACGGGCGCGCCATGCTGCTCTACCTGGACGGGAAATACGCCGAAGCGCTTCGGGAAATGGATGCAGCCGTCGAGATGAACCCGTACTTTGCGCCGGCGCTGGTCGCCGAGGCGGAGATCCGGGAGTTCTCGACGCAGGATGCGGCGTCCGGGTTGGAGTGGAGGCGGCGCCTGCACGAGGTGGCGCAGCCGCAGAACCCGGTGGCGGCGCTCGACTACGCGGTGTCGCTGGCGGCGGTCGGCCGCGGCGAAGATGCCCGGGTGACGGTGATCCAGGCCCTGGAGCACCGCGACGTTTACCTCTGGCTGGCGCAGGGATCGTGGACGCTCGTCACGGCGGGCGCGTTTGCGGACGCCGAAGTTCTCGGCAAGCGCGCGCTCGCCGCGGCCCGGACCAACGCCGAAAAGGTGCAGGTCGTGAAAATCCTCCGCGAGGCCTGCCTCTTCCAGCGGCATTTCGACCAGGCCCGCGCCCTCCTCGATGAGTACCACGCGCTCTTCGGCGACGATCCCGCGAGCGCCATGAAGGCCCAGGATTTCGCGGAAGAGGGAAAGTACCCCGAGGCGCTGGTCTGTTTCCGGGCGATGCCCGAGACGGCGCCGTACCGCCTCTATTACGCGCAGACGGAAGCGTGGGCCGAGTGGATCTGCGGCAACATCCACAGCGCCAAGGCGCGCCTTGCGGCGGAATACAAGCCGGGAGGCCCGATCCCCGGGAACCTCCCGATCATCCGCCTCGACCTGGGGGAAATCGACGAAGCCACTGCCGAATTCGAAACGCTCCTCGCCGCCAACCGCGACAACTCGACTGCCTGGAGCAACCTCGCCGGCGCGCAGTTCCTCAAGGGGGACTACAACGGGGCGGTGACGTCGCTGGAAGAGGCGTTCGTGCGGGCGCCGGTGCCGGCCTCGGTGAAGGAGCAGGTCAAGCCGCTGTTCGTGAACATCAAGAAACGGGCGGGGGACGCAAAGACTCCCGCAGAGGCCGGGAAAGTCGTCGAGTCGATCGCGGCGCTCGCGACGCTGGCCGTGGCGCAGGGCGCCGCGAATGCCGAAGGCGCCGGGGCCGGGCGCGATGCGCTCCGGGCCCTCTGGTGGGAACTGCAGGAATTCTACTGGCGAAGCGGGATGCCCAAGGAGTCGATCGCAGCCGGGGCGCGGTACCTCGCGCTTCGACGCCACGGGAATGTGCTTTTCAAGCAGGCACGGGCCTACGCCGCCCGCGGCAAGACCGACTCCGCGCTCAACGCTCTTCGGGAAGCGATGGAGCAGGGGTTCGACGAAGCGAAGCGGCTGGACGAGGAGAAGGCGTTTGACGCACTGCGTCAATTGCCCGGGTTTGTCGAGTTGCGCGGGAAGTGCCGTTGAGCGGCACCACTCCAGGACTGTCCAAGCGCGACCGCGCCCTCGCCGAGCTGGTCAGGGTGCGAGGATGGGCCGACGACGCCGCCATCGAGAAATCCGTCGCCGACGCCTCGCGGGCCGGAGGGAAGACAGACCTCGGAAGCGTCCTCGTGATCTCCGGGCTGATCACGCCGGACCAGCTCCAGGCGCTTGAAAACGCGATTGACGGAAAGTCGAGCCGGCCGCGGCCCCCGACGCGGGCGCCTTCCGCGTCTTCCGACCGCACGGTCGCGCGCAGCGATGCCGTCGCCGAACCGGCGATGCCGCCCTCGGGAATCCGCAAGCCTCCCGACCAGATCGGTCCCTACCGCGTCCTCCGGGAACTCGGCCGCGGCGGCATGGGCGTCGTGTACCGCGCCCTTGATCCCGAGCTGCGACGCGAGGTCGCCCTCAAGGTCATGATCTCCGGTACCCACGCCAACGAAGCCGATGTCGAGCGCTTCCGCCGCGAAGCCGCTGTCGTCGCCAAGATGGGGCGCCACCCGAACCTCATCCAGATCCACGACATCGGCCGCGACGGCGACCGGCTTTATTTCACGATGGATTTCATCGAAGGGCGCTCGGCGAAGCAGCGCGTGGAGGAGGAGGGCGCGTTTCCGCCGCGCGAAGCGGCGAGGATCGCCGCGGAGATGGCCGGGGCGCTGGCGTTCGCGCACGCTGCCGGGGTGCTTCACCGCGACGTGAAGCCGCACAACATCCTGCTCGACCGCGAAGGAAAGGCGTTCCTCGGCGACTTCGGGCTCGCGAAAGACCTCTCCGCCAACAGCGGCCTCACGGAGAGCGGCTCGGCGTTCGGGACTCCCGCCTACATGTCGCCCGAACAGGCGGCCGGTCACGCTTCCAAGGCCACCCCGCTCTCCGACGTCTACTCCCTGGGCGCGACGCTTTTCGAGATGCTCACCGGCCGCCCGCCGTTCGTGGGCGAATCCGGGATGGACATCGTACGCCAGGTGCTCGATGCCGAGCCGCCGGCGCCCCGGACCCTGCGCGAGGGAATCCACCGCGACCTCGAGATCATCTGCCTCAAGGCGCTTCGCAAGGAACCCCTGAGACGCTACGCCTCCGCCGGCGAACTCGAGGCGGACCTGCGGCGGTTCCTGAACGGCGAGCCGATCCTGGCGCGGCCGCCGGGGGGCGTGGAAAGGGTATTCCTGAAAGTCAAACGTCACCGGGCGATTGTCACGGTGGCGCTGGCAGGGCTGGTGGTTGCCGGCGTCATCGGCGTCGGCGCGACCTGGCGGATCCGGGTCCGCGACAGGCAGGCGAAGGAATCGAAGGCCGACCTGGATCGCCGGGAGAAAGATGCCACGCCGCTGCTTCTCGAAGGGAAATCCCTCGTGGACCGCGCGGACGAAGCGGCGAAAAGCGGGGGATGGAAAGACCGGGCGGACTACGCGCGCCGGGCTGTGGAAACGCTGGAGAAGGCGAAAGCCCTGCTCCCCGAGAGCGAGCCCGTGCGTTTCGAGCTGGGAAGAGCCCTTCGCCGCGCCGGGCGCGAGGACGAAGCCCTGAAGGCGCTGGAGGAGGCGGTGGGGATCAACGCGATGGACCCGATGGCCTGGTTCGAGCACGGGATGATCTGCCAGCAGCGGCTGAGCCGGTCGCGCGGAACGCTGCTGAGGCTGGCGCTCGGTGCGGTTTCGAACGAAGTCGGGTTTTCGGCGAGCGGATTTTCCGGGAACGTCATCACCTGGGTCGGCGGGACGGGGGCGCCGGTGGACGAAGCGCGGCTGAAGGAGACGGCGGCCATCGATTTCAGGAAGGTCGTCGAGACCGGCGCCGGGACGTTCGGGGCGGCGTACGGGCAGGCGATGCTCCTCTTCTACGAGGACAAACCCGAACAGGCGCTCGCGAAAATCGACGAGTCGATCCGGATCAACCAGTATTTCGCCGACGCCTGGGAGGCGCGCGCCGAGATCCTGGAGACCTGGAAAAAGGACATCACCGCCGCGACGGCGGAGCGCCGAAAACTCTGCGAGCTTCAACCGTCCAACCCCGAATTTCTGCTTGAGTACGCGCTGACCTTGCGGGCCACCGGGAAGCAGAAAGAAGGGCTGGACCTGGCCCGGAAGGCCGCCGAACGGGTCGATGGGAACCCCGATCTCGTTCTCCGCGCGTGCCAGGTGTTCCTCCAGTGTGGCGACCCCGCGGCGGCACAGAAACTCGCAAGGCAGTCGCTGGCCCCGGGCGTGCAGGGAGTGAACCGTGGCGAAGCGGCGCGCCTGCTGGTGGACGCGATCCTCGCTTCGGCCGACCCGTCCGGCGCAGCGAAGGCGATCGAGGAATTCCGTGCGGAAATCGACCCGGACTGGGTCGCGGCCTACGAGGGCGAGATTCGCTTTTCCTCGGGCGACGTCCCCGGGGCCCTCCAACGGTTGCGCGCCGTGCGCCCCGGCTCTCCCGCCCGCCAGGCGGTCGCCTCCTTCGCGCTCAATGTCGAGCAGGCCGCCGGCAACCTCGACCTCGCCGGACAACTCGCGCGCGAAGCAGCGACGTACGGCCTCTCCCGGGCTTACCGAATGGTCGAAGGGCTCTTTCTCCTGGAACGAGGGAAACTCGACGAGGCCCTCGCCGCTTTCGAGGAAGTCCGGAAGGCGTTCCCGAAGCTGAACGCAAATCTCAGCAACATCGCCGCAGCGAAATTTCTTCTCGGCGATTACGCCGGGTCGCTCGACGCCATGGAAGAAAGCGTCGCGGCGACGCCGCTTCCCAAGGCCCAGCGGGACGCCGCCCGGAAAAACTTTGAGGCGCTTCGGAAACGGCTGTCGGGAGTCAAGGAGCGGAAAGACGCCGCGAAGATCGTCGAGGAGATCGTCGGCTTCCTCGCCCTGGCCACGCTCCAGGCCCAGGACAAGTCCACGCAGGCCGCGATCCGCGAAGGAATGCGCGGGCTCCTTCGCGTGCTTCAGCAGTTCTACTCCGAAGCGGCGATGGTCCCGGAATCGATCCGGGCGGCCGAATCCTACCTCGCGATCACGCGCACCGGTTCCATGCTCTTCCGCCTCGCCGCCGCAAAGGCCGCCGCCGGTGACGCTGCGGGCGCACTCGCCGCGCTTCGCGACGCCGAGGCCGCCGGTTTCGACGACGGGTCGAGGGTGGAAGGGGAAGCGGCGTTCGCGGGGATGAAGGAAAACGCCGAGTTCGTGGAGTTGAGGAAGAAGTGCCGCTGAGGGACCGAAGGTTCCGGGATCATTGCGCCCTGTAACGTTGTTCAATGAGGACAACTCCTCCATTCACCGGGAACGCATGCGCGCATTGCTGATGACTCTCCTCCTGGCCGCCGTCGTGGCCGCCGAGGAGACGAAGTACGACGACGGCCAGCCCGACGGTTCGCGGAAGATCGGCGACATCGGCTTCGGGATCTGGTTCGACGGGCCGATCGCGGCGAAGTCGTTGAAGATCCACGCGGCCCGCGCCGGCTGCAAATCGTTCGATGTGGCCGCGGTGGACCGCGACGGCACCGTGCTTGCGCAGGCTGCCTTCGAGGGCACCGCGCTGCCTGAAAAAGCCGGATGGGCCGAGCTCGCGTTCCCGCTGGAGGCCGAAGAGGGCGCGCTGTTCGTGGTGACGTTCTGCGAAGGCGAAGAAGGCGCGATGTCCTGGGACAAGACGGGAGAGAGCCACTCGACGTTCTTCTACGGGGGGCAGCACCACCCGTTCAAGGACTGCAACTGGATGATCCGCCTTTCCGACGAGCCGCATGCCGCCGCGCGGGCGATCTCGTTCAAGGCGCCGCCGATCCCGCCGGGACCTGTGGTGCGGACAGATGGCGGCGATGAAGTCGGCCTGCGCAAAAGCGACGTCGGGCACGCGATCCGCATCGAGGCCCCCGCGGACACCGTGCTCTCGGGCGTCGAGGTGTTCGCGGCCCGCACCGGGCGGCTCGCCCGGCCGTTCGAGGTGACCGTCTGCGACGCGAACCTCCGCCCGCTGCACTCCATGACCCTGCCGTGCGGCCTCGTCAGCGGCGACTCGAAATGGGTCTCGCTTCCTTTCCCCGGCACTCTCCAGGTCCCGAAAACCTTCTGGCTCATCCTGAATTTCCGCACCACTCCCGCGGACTGGATCGCCCTCGGCGTCTGCCGCAACGACAAGGCCGTCTGCTCCGAGGCGCTTCCGGGAAGCGTCTTCCGCAAGTTTCCTCCCGGCGAGGCGTGGATGGTCCGTGCGCACTTCGCGCCGGGGAAGACGGCGGAAGAGCCCGCGGCGGCCCCAGGGACGGCGGAGGACGGGCAGATCGTCGGGGAAGTCGCGAAGAAGTTCTTCAAGGCCCTGGAGCGCCTCGACCGGTCGCGGCTCCTCGCCGTGCTGGCGCCGGACGCGCCGGGGTTCGACTGGATCCGCTCGGACGACTACGGGGATTTCCTGGAAGGCCGCGTCCACCGGCGGTTCACGAAGGAGCTGGCGCGCGATCTCGGGACCGACCGTGCGACGCTCGTCTACGCCGCGATCCGCGGGCCGCTTCTATGGGACCCGCCCGACGAATTCCGGAAGGCGATGCCCGCCAACGCGCAGCTCGCCGCCGGCCCCGCGATGTTCACCACGGACGGCCCCGGCCGGCACACGGGCGCCGAGATCGTTGCCCTGCGGCTCTCGAAAACAACAGATGGCTGGAAACTCGTGGGCTGGGATGAATTCGACCTGCGCGATGCGGCGTGGGGGAAGGGGCTTCTGCCGGGAATCGAAGCGGGAGAGAGCACGGTCGCCGCGCTGCTGAAATCCCGATCGGATTCCGTCGCCGCGATCGACGAGGAGATCCACGCGCTTCCCAGTGAAGAACGCTCAGCGAAGCTTCTTTCCGAGCTTGCGCGGAGCCGTGCGGAGGACGGGCAGGTGGCGCGCTGGGCGGCGATTGCGAAGGAATTGCCGGACGACGACAGGGCGATGCTGGAGCAGACGCTGTTCGTCGAAGGCCGCCGTTGCCTGGCGTGCGGCGACGACGAAAAGATGCTCAAGGTTGCGGCGGAGCTGGCGGACACGCTGGTGGAAGCGATGGAAAAGCGTTTCGGGCTGAATCCGGGGGGGGCGGGGAAGCTGCGCCTTTATCGCCTGCCGCACGACGAGTCGGGATTCGTTTTCCATCCGCAATCGTGGGCCTATCCCGAGATCGTGTGGTTCGTGAAGGAGGGGGACGAGGCGAAGCCGCCCGACCCGGACCAGATGGCCCTCGCGATCGCCGACGCCTGCGTTTCGTGGTTTGACGACGCCGGCCAGTGGCGCCGCTGGCTCGCCGCCGGGGCGCTTGCGACCGCTTCCATCCAGACAAAGGAGACGCCGGCCGCCCTCGAGAACGAAGTGCGCAACATCGCGCCGTCGCGCGGCGTGGTCGGTGGAAATCTCCGGATTGCGGTGGAGGTTTCGCGGAAGTACGGCGACGCGGCGCTTGGCCACGCGATTGTCACGGCGCGGAGGGACGGCGCGTGCCGGGACGGGAACCGCGGGCGGGGACTGTGCCTCGACGAGGCGATGAAGGCGCTCGCGAACGAGACGGGGAAGGAAGCGGAAGTGCGGGAGCTGTTCGGGAGGTAGCCGGCGGCTTAGAGAGCCGTTGCGGGAGCCCCGTCGGCGAGCACGAGGAAGTCCTCGAACCAGAATTTCATCTTGTACTCGCACCTCCGCGTCGTGAGCCCGGCGCCGACGACTTCGGCCATCGCCTGGGGTTCCGTCAGGCGGTTCCGGAGGTTCTTGCCGCCCGTCAGCTGCCGCACGACACCGCGCAGCGAAAGCGCGCAGTGATAGTTAACCAGGACGAGTTTCGCGACGCGGCCGAATTCGCGGATGACGTTGAGGCGGATTTCGTGGGGGACGGCCTGCATGAAGCGGAAGCAGACGGCGGCGTCGAAGGCGCCGTCGCGGAACGGCAGGCGGGTGGCGTCGGCGCGCGCAGCCGACCGTGCTGCGGGGAGGGACTCGAGGGCCATGGAGTGGGCGTAGTCCGCGCTCACCGACTTGTACCCGGCCGCCGTGAGGGCGCGGCTGATGCGTCCGCCGCCGCAGGGAATGTCGAGGACCGTGCTGCCCCTGGGGAGGCCGCGCAGGGCGCGCATGACCATCCGGCAATCGAGCCAGTTCTGGATTCTCCTCCCCGTCGGCTTGACCCGCAGCGTCTCGTAGGAAGTGCAGCGCTCGGGTTCTTTCGCGTACTTGTTTCGCCAGCTCTCGTATGCACGCGTCTCGGTCTTGGTGGCGCTTGACGAGGAGTCGTATTGCATGGGCGTCAGCGTAGCAGTATGGATAGGTGAAAACCCTGACAATCCCTGAATTCCGCAAAATCAGTGAAAATCGCAACCCGGGCAACCCGGCCTTCGCTTCCAGGCGACGTCGCGCGAAGTGCTTTTCAGAAAATCGAGGACGCGCATTCTTCCGGCGAGCGGATCGCCGGTCCCGAGGAGGATCTTGCAGGCCTCGACGGCCATCAAGGTGCCGACGGCGCCCGCGGCGGGGCCGATGACCCCGGCGGCCTCGCAGGTCTCGGCGTCGCCGGCGGGCGGGGCCTCGAAAACGCACCGGTAGCAGGCGGTGCGGCCGGGCAGGACGGCCAGGAGCTGCCCCGACCAGCGGACGACGCCGCCGATCACGAGGGGGACTCCCTCCGCGCAGCACGCGTCGTTCACCGCGAACTTGGTCTCGGCATCATCCGTACCCTCGACGACGAGCGATCGGCCTTTCACCAGGCCCCGCACGTTCCCCGGAGTGATTCGAACCGCGAGCGCTTCGGTGGTGACGTCGGGGTTCGCGCGGCGCAGCGCCGCGGCGGCGGCCTCCGCTTTCGGGCGCCCGATGTCTGCCTGCGTGAAGAGCACCTGACGGTGGAGATTGGTCAAGTCCACCGTGTCGTGGTCGGCGATCGCGATGCGACCGACCCCGGCCGCCGCGAGGTAGAGCGCCGCCGGGCACCCGAGCCCTCCCGCGCCGACAACCAGAACGGAAGCGTCCAGCAGCCGGCGCTGCCCGACGCCGCCGACTTCGCGCAGCACGAGGTGCCGCGAGTACCGCTTGATCTGCTCTTCGCTGAATCCCACCGCTCGGTCTCTCAACGATTCGATCCGTTCAGGTCGAGATCGCATCCATCATCGCCACCCCGATCGCGCCGAACAGCACGATCGGGAACCACGCCGCCGTCACCGCGTCCATCCGCCCCGCGTTTCCCGCGTCCAGGAACGCCAGGATCAGCGCAAAAAAACCGATCCCCAGCCCGACCGAAATCCCCACGCCCACGAACACGTTCTTCGACCCGCTCCTCATCAGCAGCGGCACCCCGATCAGCAGCAGCACCATGTTCGACAGCGGCATCGTCCATTTCGAATGCCACTGCACCCGCCAGAACGGCTGGAACGGGAACTGCTCGATATTGTGCTCCAGCTGCGACAGCGTTGACATCCGGATCGCCTGGTCCGCCTCGTTCACATCCTGCGGCTTCAGGTCTGAAATCACGAGAAGCCCCTCTTCGGGAAGCGCCTTCCGCTCCGTGCGCCGCTGGCTGGCCGCATCGTAGGTCGTCTCGACGCCGTTCTTGAGCAGCCACCCCCCGCGGCTCCGTTTCCATTCGGCCGTCTCCGCTTTCACGTCGGAAAAGCGCCGGAAGTCGCCGCCGAGTTTCACGACCAGGACCTTCTCCATCGAATTTGTCCCCGGGTGGAACTTCTCGGCGAACCAGTCCTGGCTGTTCGAGTCGCTCAGGACCAGCTGCGTGATGTCCTTCCCGCCCCCCTGCACGATCCGCTCGGTCTCGCGAAACGCTTCCCCAAGCCGCGGCGCCACCCGTTCGTCCACCCAGAACATCGCGAGCGAAACCATCCCCGTGGCGGCGAAGGCCGGGAGGAGGAAGCGCCGTGAGCTTCGGCCGCTGACGAGGACCGGGACGATTTCGTTGGCGCGGGCAAAGCGGGTCAGCGTGAGCATCATGGCGCAGAGGGAAATCATCGGGGCGACCCAGACGAAGAAGATCGGGAGGCGGACGCCGTAGTAGCGGGCGAAGAGGACGAGACGGTTGACGTTCTGGGCGTGGAGGAAGCCGTCCATGTGCGCCAGGAGGTCGGCGACAAGGTAGAAGCCGAGAAGCGCGAGGGTGGCGACGGCGAAAGCGCCGACCCACGCGCGGAGGACGTATCGGTCGAGGATGCTCACAGCCTCACGAACCTCCAGAACGTGAACGCGCCCCCCGCGGTCAGCGCCGCGGCGGCCGCCCAGGCGCCGGCCCACGGCGGCATGATCTGCAACTCGGCCATCCGCTGCCCGCCGAGGGCGAGAGGGTAGTAAACGATGAAGACCGGAAGCACCACGGCCGCCAGCCCCGCGACGCGCCCGCCACGCTTCAGCAGCATCGCCAGCGGGCTGCCGGCCAGCACAAAGAAGAGCGGCGCCCCCGACCACGCCAGGCGGCGGTGGAATTCCGTGGCCATCTCCTCGGTCGTGTACCGGCTTTTGACGCGGTGCGTCAATGCGTCCCAGATCTCCCCGGGGAGCATGTCGGGAAGGCGCTTCATCTTGGCGAAGCGATCGGAGACGTCGATGTCGCGCGTCAGCCGCTCGAACATCAGGTCTCCCTGCAGTTCGCGCCCGCCTCCCGCGGACTGGAAGGTCACCATCGCATCGCGCAGGTCGAGGACCAGCCGCGCGTTTTCCTCGTCGAGGATCAGCCGCGCTTCACGTGCCCGGATCGACTCCCGGTTTCCTTTCGGGTCGGTCAGGAAAATGTCGGCCTCGACCATGGCGCCGTCGCGGAAGTCCTTGAACCGGATGAAATGCTTGCCGAGGCGGATCTGGCGAAGAGAAGTCCCTGCGGAGCCGGTGAGGCCCTCGATGGCGCGGCCGAGGAGGTTGCGGCGGGCGTAGAGGGCGTTGGGGACGCCGAATTCGACGAGCCAGACGCAGACGACGGAGAGGAGCACGGCGAGGAAGACGCCGGGGACCATGATGCGCCCGAGGTGGACGCCGTTGGCGCGCATGGCGTTGAGTTCGTTGTCGGAAGCGAGGCGGCCGATGGTGAAGGTGACGGCGAGGAGGAGGGAGGCGGGGAGGGTGAGGATGAGGACTTCGGGGACGAGGGAGGGGAAGATCTGGAGGAGGAGGGCGAGGGAGACGCCCTGGATCTGGTGGAGCTGGGCCAGGGTCATGGCGATGAAGATGAGTGACGACAGGGCGCCGAAGGAGAGGAGGAAGGTCTTGAGGGTTTCGGAGAAGACGTAGCGGGAGAGGATCACACGGGGGAGGGTACCCGGCTTGGGGGGATACGGGAATGAGCATGGGAGGACGGCGTCTGGGTGGGGCGAAAACGGAACTGCTGAATTTTCAATTATGAATTTTCGATTTTCAATTCTCAATTTCGCGGCGCGGCGCGCGAGAGGCGAACCACATGTTGCCGCGGCGCCGCCGGACTTCCATAATCGGCCGATGCCCTCCCGCCCCGTCGTCCGCCTTCGCGTTCCGGGAACGCGCGGCCACCTTTTCTTTTTCCGCAAGATGGTCGAGTACCCCGACCGGTCGGTCGAGCCGGGGACGCTGGTCGATGTGGTCGATCGCACGGGCGCCGACGCCGGCACCGGCTTCTACAACCCGGATTCGGAAATCACGATCCGGCTGATCTCGACCCGGCGCGAGGAATCCGACGCGTTCATCGACGACCGGTTGAAGGCCGCGGTTGCGATGCGGCACGACCTCCTCAAGCTCCCCGAGGTCACCGAGGCCTACCGCGTCTGCCACGCCGAGGGCGACGGCCTCACCGGCCTCATCGTCGATCGCCTCGGCCCTGTCATCGTCGCCCAGCTCTGGTCGCGCGGATGGTTCGTGCGGCGTGAAGCGCTTCGCACGTCCCTCAAGGCGCTCTTCCCCAACACCCAGATCCGCCTCGTCGCCGACGAGCGGGCCTGCGAGAACGAAGGTTTCGAGCCGCCGGACGAAGCGCCGCCGGACCCGGTGCTGGTGGCGGAGCACGGGGTGCAGTTCCGGGTGAACTTCGCGACGGGGCACAAGACGGGATTTTTCTGCGACCAGCGCGAGAACCGGCGGGTGGTGGCCGGGCTTTCGGCGGGGCGGAGCGTGCTCGACCTCTGCTGTTACACGGGAGGGTTCGCGGTCAGCGCGGCCAAGGCCGGCGCGAAGAAGGTCGTCGGCGTCGATCTCGACGAGGACGCGCTCGAGACCGCGAAGAAGAACGGCAAGGTCAACAAGGTCGCGGTCGAATGGAAGCACGGCGACGTGTTCGACATCATGCGCAAGATGCCGCAGCCGTCCGAGTTCGACGTCGTCGTCCTCGACCCCGCAAAACTCGCCCGCAACCAGCTCGAGCTCGCCAAGGCCCGCCGCGCCTACTACGACCTCAACCGCCTCGCCTTCAGCGTCGTCGCCCGCGGCGGCGTCCTCGTCACCTGCTCGTGCAGCGGCCTCGTCGGCGAACCCGAGTTCCTCGAAATCGTGCGTGAAGCGGCGCGGACGTCCAATCGCGAGTACCGCGTCTTCCGCATCGCCGGCGCCGCGCCGGATCATCCCGTGAGCACGCTGTACCCGGAGGGGCGGTACCTGAAGGCGGTGTTTGGCGTCGTGGTGTGAAAGGCCGGGGCTAACGACCGGGGCCAGGGGCCGGGGCCAACGGCCGGGGCGCGGAACGGCCCTACAGGGTTCCTGAAACGGAGCCGGGTCCTGGCATATTGCCCCGGGAGTTAGCCCCGGCAGTAGGCCCCGGCCGTTCGCCCCGGCCCTTACCGTGAGGCCTTCATCTCCATCCGCCGCACCGCCCCCTCCGCATCGGCGCGCTCCCGCAACGACGGCGATTCGCCGGAGAGATGCCGAAGCGCGTCCAACGCCTCGGCCGAGCCGATCGACTCGAGCACCTGCATCGCCCGCTGCCGGCGCAGGTTCTGGGAGGACGGGCCGACGCGGCTCTCGGCCTGGCGCAGCAGGGCTTCCAGCTCGTTGCGGTACGCCCCCGGCTCGACGCGGCTCATTTCCGTCGCGATCGCTTCTTCTGCCTGAACGCCCATCCATGACAGTTCCTCGCGGGCGGCGTCCCGCGACGATGCGTCTTCCTTGCGAAGTTGCTGCACCAGTTCGGCGATGTGCGCGGGGTTTTCTTTCTCGGCGAACTTGTCGCGAAGAAGCGCCACAGCCTCGGGGGTCGTAGATGTGGAGGGCGCCGTCGAAGAGAATGGCGAACAGCCGGCTGTCAGGAGAGAAGGCGCAGGCGGCCCATGGCCAGTGGATGACCAGTTCGAGCGGAGAATCGTTGCCTGTCGCCACGATGGCGCAATGGTATTTGCCGAGGATTGCCGTCCAGGATCCGTCCGGCGAGAAGCTTGCCGCGGTCACGTACCGCCTGTTCCCCTGGCCCGCGGACGCGTTTCTCGTTACGCGGCCCGTGACCGTGTCCGTCCAGACTGCCTTGCCGGTCCACCTATCGACCTGGAGAACGAAATCTCCCTTCGGCGAGAGGTTCGCGAAGACCGCTTCGTCCTTCGAGGGTGCATCGATGGTGGGGGGGTATTCCGCCGCCTGAAGCAAGTCAATCGAAGGCAGCTCTTCCCCGGCCAGGAGGTCCCAGACGCGGATCTTGTCCGGCTGAGACTTCCAGGTGAGCGCGCTTCCTTCCCAGACCCCGATCTTCTCGCCCGCTGATTTCCACGCGAACGTGCTTCCGTCCCACGCGATGGCCGCGAACGGGGACGAGATGGACTCCACTTCCCGGACAAGGTCGTGGGAAGTCGTGAGGTCGGTGACCCGCAGCCAGGCGCCGCCGCGGGTGACGGCGAGGAGGGCGCCGTCGTCGCGGGAGACGAGGCCGAGGTTCCGGTATCCGGGGGCGATATAGCCTCGGAGGCGGCGGCCGGTCGTGGAGTCGAACGCGTGGACTTCGCAGGTGCCGCGGGTCGAAAAGACCGTCTTGCCGTCGCGGGACCAGGCGACGCGCTGGGGCGGCTCGAACAACGGTTTGCCGGCGAGGAGGCGACCGTCTTCGGTCGCTGCGACGGTGATGGCCCGCGGGCCCCACGGAAGCGCGACCCGATTTCCATCGGGGGAGATCGCGACCCATTTGTGGGCTGGCTTTGGAATGTCGAAGCTCCATCCAACGCTTTGAGTTTTCGCGTAATGGCAGAACGCGTGGCCCAGGGAACTGATCCCGACGACGAATTGGCCGGACTTCGGGGAGGCAGCCGCAATCATGCTGTCCATCCAGTTGAGGGCGTATCCGTCCGTCTGCTGTCCGGAGGTCGCATCGATTTCGCACAAGCCGAGGCCGGGCGTGTCCGCGAACAGGGAAGAATCGAGCCCCTTCCACGCGACCCACCGTGCTGCCTGCGGCCTTTGGTCCCCCGGGCCGAACGTCATGCTCGCTTCGCCGCCCGGCAGATTGAGAATCGAGACCTGCGGCGCCTGTCCTGCGACGGCGAGTCTCTTGCCGTCCGTCGAGACGACGACCATCTCGATGTGCGCGGCGGGGGAAGGGAGGTCCACGATGTCGGGGATCCCGGCGAGATCCGCGAGTTTCAGTTCCCCGTCGATCCCGGCGATGACGAGCTTGCGCGAGTCCGGCAGGAACGCGAGCGAGACCACGCGCTGGCTGCAACGGAGGCGGCGGATTTCGGCGGTGGACGAAGCGTTCCAGAGAACGACTTCGTTTTCGATGCCGGTGACGATCAACTCACCATCTGGCGACCACGCGACGGCGAGCGGCGAGGACCGCGCCGGGCGGTTCGTGTCTTCCCAGGACTTCAGCCGCCGTCCCGACGACTGCCAGATCCTGATCGTCCCGCCCTCGTCGCACGCCACCAGTTTCGTCCCGTCCGGCGCCCACGCGACCGCGACGATCGGCTCATCGTGCTGGAACGGGAACGTCTCCGGCACCATGCCCTCCGGCTCCGGGATTTCCAGATCCGGTTGCAGCGGCGCGGGATCTTCTGCCCGCGAACACAGCGCGGTGGCGAGGACCAGGAGAAGCGATGAGAAATTGCGGCGCATGGGGCGACCCCCAGTGTAGACCTTCGCGCGCGCCATCCGTTCCCCGTTCTCACTTTCAATAACCGTCCTTGATCTCCACCCACCCGCTTCCAGTAGAATCCCCTCCTCTCGTGCTCCGCCACCCCATGTCCGAAGTAGACAACCTCTTCGCCCTCACCGACGCGACCGACGTCCTCCTCGTGCAGGAGGACGCCGATCTCCGCGCCTCGTGGGCCTCCGCCCTGCGGCACGCCGGGTATGTGCCCGAGCCGGTCGATTCGGTCGAGGCCATGTTCGAAGCGCTTCTCGACTACCGCCACTGGCGCGCGATCGTGGTGGACCTCGGGTTCCGGGGCGCTGAGGCGACGGTTTTCCTGAACCGGCTTCGGGCCGAAGGGCACCCGATTCCGCTGGTGCTGACGGCCTGGGACGAATCGGTGAGCCTCGCGAAACCCGCCAAGGCTTACCCCGGGCTCGCGTTCGCCCCGGCTCCCGTCCAGCCTCGCGAACTCGCCGCCGCCATCAGCGCGCTTCCCGCCCCGCCGCCGAAAAAAGTGGTGCGGCCGTCCTCGGGGTTGATCAGCGTGAACCGCGTCGATGGGATTGTGCAGGCCGCCGATTCCGGGCGCTTGAAGGACACCCTTCTTCCCCACGCGGCCGCCGCACGGGCCGAAGCGGAACGCGACGCCGCCGAGGCCGCATCCGCGCCGAAGACGGACACGCGGATTTCGCACGAGATGGAGCGGGCCCGCGAAATCCAGAGTCGGCTCCTGCCGACGGAGATCCCGCAGCCGAAAGGCTTCGAAATCGCCGCGCAGTACCTCCCGGCCGAGCACGTCGGCGGCGATTACTACGACGTCATCACGCTTCCCGACGGCCGCATCGCGATGCTGGTGGCGGACGTTTCGGGGAAGGGCATTTCGGCGGCGATGGTGATGGTGATGGCGCGGACGGTGTTCCACTCGGTGGCGCCGGGGGCGGCGGACGCGCGGCAGCTGGTGACGCTGGCGGCGGACCGGATTGCGAAGGACCTGCCCGGCGGTATTTTTATTTCGCTCGCGTGCGGGCTGCTCGATCCTGCGACCGGGACGGTTTCCGTCGTGAACGCCGGGCACCTCCCGCCGCTTCATTGGAGCATCCTTGAGCGCACGCCGTTCGTGTCCACGCTCGACGTCGCCGGCGGGGCGATCGGGCTGGTGAAAGGCGCGCTGTTCCAGAGGACGCTGCGGGACGCGAGCGTGACGCTGGAGCCCGGGGAGCAGCTGGTGTTCTTCACGGACGGCGTGAACGAAGCGATGGACGAGAAGAACGAGGAATACGGGGACAAGCGGCTGCACAAGGCGGTGAAGGCGAACGGGTGCCTGAGCGCGGCGGACCTGGCGCAGGGGATTGTGGACAGCGTGCTGTATTACCGCGGGGATGCGCCGGCGTCGGATGACATTACGGTGCTGGTGGTGAAGCGCAGGTAGGCGGGGAGCGGGGGACGGCGGTTGAGAGGTTGAGAGGTTGGGGCCCTGTGGCCGCATCTCACATGTCCTCGCTCTCCACCGCATTATCTTCCCCAACTCCTCAACCTCTCAACCTCCAACCTCCCCCCTACTTCTTCAGCCACCTGTCGAACCACTTCACGATTCTCTCCAACCGGTCGATCCGCCGATCCGGCCTCCCGCCGCGCGACATCCCGTGCGGCTCCTGCGGGTACCTCACGAACTCGCACGGCACGCCTTTCCATTTCAGCGCGGCCCAGAGCTGCTCGGCCTGTTCCATCGGGCAGCGGTGGTCTTCCTCCTGGTGCTCGATGAGAAGCGGCGTTTTCATGTCCTTGAGGTAAGTCAGCGGGGACATCGCGAGGTATTTCTGCGTGTGGTCCCACGCGCAGTCCTCGCCCCAGAATCCTTTGGGCCAGGCGTAACCGAAGTCGCTGGAGCCGACGAAGGAGAGGAAGTTGGAAATGCTGCGGGAAGAGACGCCGGCGGCGAAGCGCTGGGTGTGGCCGACGATCCAGTTGGTCATGAAGCCGCCGTAGGAGCCGCCGGCGACGCCGAGGCGGCGGCGGTCGATGCGGGGCTCGAGGCGGAGGCATTCATCGGTGAAGCCCATGAGGTCCATGTAGTCCCTGGCGCCCCAGTTGCCCGTGCAGGCGGCGAGGTGTTTCTCGGAGTAGCCGGTGGAAGCGCGCGGGTTGGAGTACAGGACCGCGTAGCCCTTGGCGGCGAGGACCTGGAATTCGTGGAAAAACGCGTTGCAGTACTGGGTCGCCGGGCCGCCGTGGATGTAGAGGATCGCGGGGCATTTCGCGCCCTTCTTGAGGCCGGGCGGCATCAGGATCCAGCCCTGCACGTCGTGGCGGTCGCGCGACTTCGACCAGACTTCGCGCGGCATGGCGACGACGCGCGACGACGTGAGCTTCGTGTTGAACGTGCTCAGCGTCCGCGGCCGGTGCTCGCTTCCCGGGAACGGATCCACGCGGACTTCGCCGGGGTTGTGCAGGTCCCCGAACGTCGAGACGGCGCGGCGGTTTTTCCAGTCCACGCCCCATTCGATGAGGACGCCCGGCACCTGCACGAGCGGTTCCGGCTCGCGCCGGCGGATGTCGGCCTTCCACAGCTCGGCCGTGCCTTCGCTCACCAGCACCCATGCGACCTGCCGCGAGTCCGGGCTCCACGAGGGGCGCGGCGTCGGCGGGATCCCGAACGTGTCGCTGATCGAGCTGTTCGAGCAGGACCGGTCCAGGCCGCTCGACAGCTCCACCGGCTTCCCGCCCGTCGCGGGAATCAGCCACACCTTCGTGTGCTTCGAGTTCCACGGCGCGTCCGGGTCCGGCTGCCCCAGGAACGCGATCCATTTCCCGTCCGGGCTGACGCTGAGATTCGAAGCGCCGCCCGCGAACTTCCGGATCTTCACGAGCTTTCCGCCGCCCGCCGCGATCCGCCAGATGTCGTTGCGTTCGAAATCGCGTTCCGGGTCCGCGCCGCGGTTCGAGACGAAAAAGATCGAGCGCCCGTCCGGCGACCAGACCGCGTCCCCCTCGCTGTACTTGTCGTCCTTCACCAGCTGGCGGCCTTTCCCCGTCCCCACATCCACCACCCACAGGTGCGACCGGTTTTGCGGCAGGAACCCCGCGCCGTCGAGCTTATAGAAGAGCCTTGAGACCTCGCGGACGCAGGGCGAGTCGCTTCCCGGCTCCCCGCGCTTTTTCATCTCCTCGCGCTTCTTCGCGTCGTCGTCATGCTTCGTGAAGATCACCGCGAGTTTTTTCCCGTTCGGGGACCACTCGAAGTCCTCGACCGACCCGCCGAGCTTCGTCAGTTGCCGCGCTTCGCCCCCG